>JALQYJ010000138.1 GCA_023254175.1 Runella sp.
AGTTTTGAAATAGAATTTTATTAATATTTTTGGGTCTGAATCGGAATGGCTGCCTCAAGCGGCTATATCCTGTGTAGTCCCGCTTGTCGGGACTATTTTCAATACCCATTACTATTAATGGCTCATTAGAAATCGACGGTATATTGGTTGAAGTATGATAAATAACAGATAAAGAGTGTAAGGAAGAACCATGCTAATTCTAAAACAAAATATTGCCCCCCTCTATCGGAATGTACAATTAGTCCGTGAGAAGGCTTGTAACGGTCTACCGCATTTTGTAAAGCTTTCAATACCAATTCTTCGCGCATATGGACATCCAGATTCCAACCTACAATTTTACGACTGTACCGATCCATCGGCACGGGCCGCCCCGCAAGCCGCTAAATAAACCCATTTGCCATTTTGCATAGGGATGTAAGTAATATCGCTTACCCATACTTGATTCGGCCTCAGACACTCAAACTTGCCTTTTAACAAATTGGGGCTTACCGTTAAACCATGGCGGCTTTGTGTCGTTTTTGGTACGAATCGCTGGTACTGTCTTAAAATACAAGTTTTGAAATAGAATTTTATTAATATTTTTGGGTCTGAATCGGAATGGCTGCCTCAAGCGGCTATATCCTGTGTAGTCCCGCTTGTCGGGACTATTTTTTTGTTTATGTTTTTTTGTTCTTTGACATTGTTGGAAGTATAATTTGGGTCATATTGAGTATCATTTTTCCAGATGGCATAGCAAAGAGTGAGCAGTTTTTTTTGAACAGCTACATAGGCCTTCATCTTAATTTTAGTACGCTCGAAAACACGTTCAAAAAGGGCTTTACAAGCAGGATCTCCCAAGCGAACAGCATTGAAAGCCAGCAAGTGTAAAATTCGCCTGATTCGGCTGTTACCCTTTTTAGATATTCGGGTTTTTCCGGCTCTTTGCCCTGATTGATTTTCTACCACATCATAACCAGCAAAACTGACCAATTGTCGAATATTTTCAAAACCGGCAAAACCGTTGGTTTCGGCTACAATAGTGGCTACTGAGAGTAAAGCTAAACCTTTAATTTGGCACAACTGTGCAATTTTGACTTTAAGATTTGCGTCTTTCTCAATCAGTTTAGCGATTTCTTTCTTGGTTTCATCAAGTTGTTTATCATACACTTTGATCAATTTCTCCAAGTGTTTGAGTGTAAATTTGTCGATAGTTCTGCTGTGTAAAACAGCGTGTCGTTGGTTTTGAGATTGATTATTAAGTTCCTGAAGAGTCTGATAATGACGGGTTAACATCCGTAATTGATAAATACTTTTCGAAACAGGCTCCCATAGTTTTAGGTTCTGCTCTAATCCCATTTGAGCTAAGCCGCGAGCATCTATGGTATCATTCTTAGATTTATTGCCGATACTTTTCAGATAGTACTTTGCCTTATTCGGTAATACGACACTAACAGCCAGGTCGTTCTGGAATAAAAACCAGGCTAACTGCTCGTGATAGACGCCTGTGGACTCCATCACGAAGCGAACAGGTACAGATTTATCTTTACAATGCTTAGCTGTCCAAGTCAAAAAACTATCGAAAGCAGTCGTTTTGTTAATGACTTTACCGCTTGCTTTAATGGTAATTTTACCGTTAATATCAATTACTGATACACATACTTGCAATGTGTCTTTGCTTACATCAATACCGACACAATAGCGTAATAAAGCAGTTGAATTTTGGTTCTGTTTGGTCATTGTAGGGAGTGTTTAAAGCTTTTTTCTGCCTGACGGTTTTTCTCGAATTTTGCACATAAATGCCGGATTGTATTATAAAAATTACATCCATAGGTACTGTTCAAGTTACAGAGAAAAACAGGGCGAACAGATAGACCAGCGGTACAACATCGACTGCGTTGAGTCGTGTCAGCGGCGAGACTCGGACTGCTGTCCACCCCTGTCAAACACTACCTCAAAATTGTACTTTTTCCAACAATTTCAATGAACTTCAAAGATATGAACGGCGGACCGTAAAAACCAGAATCAAGTAAAGGTTTTATCCCTCAAAAAAATCGGCGGTAAGTCGAAAGGTCGTTTAGTTGGCTCAATTTCAGACTTAGATTGTTCAAAGATGTTAAAAAATTAACTGAATCCTCCCAGGCAATGTTGCAAATAGCTTTTATTTCGCTTATAATCGCAAAACAATATCTAAAGATGCACATCTTTTGTGTCTTTTTCAAAGATTTCCAAGTGAAAAAAGTTAAAAATATTGCATATTTTCTTGATTCAAAACTTGCATATTATCAAGCTTTTAGCTATATTAATATTCCCCCGAAGGGAGGTTGCTATTACATCAACTCAAATGGCAATAAAACGTACGTAGATCGGTCTTTTTGTGGTAATTAGTGACAGATACCCCCAAACCTTGCCATAAAAAGTGCCCTTTTATCGAACAAATTGTGCTCCTTTACACTTTTAAGAGTAAATGTTTTCGCCCGAAATAAGGCACACTTTTGCGTTGAAAAGTGTTAAGTAAGTATGATGTCAGACAAACTAACCACAACAGGGGCTTCGTCCCTTTTTGACCACGCCTTACATCCCCTTTCTGCGTGGGAAAACACCCGCGAACTAGGATTTGCGGCGGCGCTTTGGAGGCTCCCCCACTCAAAGGACAAGCACCTTATTGTTAATTTTAGTAGTGAACTTCCTCGTACTCGTATCACACTCGATGAACTTCCTACGGGTTTTGCCATAAGTCCATTTCTGAATATTGAAGGAAACAACTCGCTCTTTATCGAAGCAGATTTGCATTTTCGCTTTGATGAAAACGGAGAAGTGGCCCTAGAACAAGAAGGCGGTAGTTTGTCGCCTTCTAACCGCAAAAAATGGTATAATCATTACCGAAATCGGACAATGAATGTGCCATCACTGACATTCAACTCCACAGTAAAACACCAACCTGAGTTGCCTAATGACGCTTATTTGAATGCTGTTCAAAAAGCAGTTGAGGCCATCGAAACAGGGAAAATGAAAAAGGTGGTTTTTTCACGAATAAAGCACGTCAAATTAACAACTCACTTTTCGTTCACAGAAGTATTTGAGCGTCTGTGTGAAAAGTACCCTACCGCTTTCGTATCAATCGTATATTTGCCGCAGCTCGACCAAGTTTGGTTAGGCGCCACGCCCGAAACCCTGGTGAGTGTCGATAAAGAAGGTATTTTTCGGACGGTTTCGTTGGCAGGTACGCAGTCGGCTTTTGATGCTTCGGGCGCGCCGATTTCCGTCAAAAAAGCGGCATGGACTCAAAAAGAGATTGAAGAACAAGCCTTGGTGGGGCGTTACATTATTTCTTGTTTCAAAAAAATTAGGGTTCGAGAATACCTCGAAGAAGGACCTAGAACCGTGGTTGCTGGAAATCTCATGCATCTCTGCAGCAATTTTTTAGTCGATACAAAAACCATCAACTTCCCCGAACTAGGAACCGTTATGTTAGAGCTACTTCACCCAACCTCTGCGGTGTGTGGTATGCCTAAAATGGAAGCATTAGCGTTTATTCAACAACACGAGGGCTACGACCGCGAGTTTTATAGCGGGTATTTGGGGCCTGTGAACCTCGAGGGGGAGACACACCTTTTTGTAAACTTGCGTTGCATGAAAATTCAAAACAACAGTGCGACACTCTACGCAGGTGGCGGAATAACGGAAGATTCGGAGCCTGAAAAAGAATGGCAGGAAACCGAAATGAAATGCCAAACCATGCTTTCGGTGTTGGGCTAAAAACATTCCCTGCTTCTTTGGGGTTTTATCAGTAATTTTGTCGCGTTAAATGGGTGAGGCTTTCTGCTTACCGTAAAATGTACTCTTATTTATGGCAATCATCAACGACACTATATCGCTCCAAGACGCGATTAAGTCGTATCAATATTGTAATTCGCTGACCGAATATTCGCGTCGTAAAACCATCACCGTCAACATTGGTGGAGTGCCTATGGGTTCCGATTACCCCATTCGCGTGCAGTCCATGACCACCATCGACACCATGAATACCGAAGGCTCTATAGAGCAAGTCATTCGGATGGTGGAGTCGGGCTGTGAATATGTCCGTATAACGGCCCCTAGTGTCAAAGAAGCCCAAAACCTGGAGAATATCCGCAAGGGCCTGCGCGCCCGAGGATATGAAGTTCCGTTGGTTGCCGACATTCACTTTACGCCCAATGCGGCAGAGTTAGCCGCTCGTATTGTGGAAAAGGTGCGCATCAATCCAGGAAATTACGCCGATAAAAAACGCTTCGAAATCATCGACTACACCGAAGACGAATACCAGCGTGAGTTGGAACGTATTCGTGAAAAATTTATCCCACTCATAAACATTTGCAAAGAGTACGGAACGGCCATGCGAATTGGAACCAACCACGGTTCGTTGTCTGACCGAATCATGAGCCGCTATGGCGATTCCCCTTTAGGAATGGTGGAGTCCGCCTTGGAGTTTTTACGGATTTGCGAGGAGTTTAACTACCACCAAGTAGTACTTTCGATGAAATCGAGCAATCCATTGGTGATGGTAGAAGCGTACCGCTTACTCGTAAATCGCCTCGACGCCGAAGGGTTAAAACCATATCCATTACATTTAGGAGTAACCGAGGCCGGAGAAGGCGAAGATGGCCGTATCAAGTCGGCCGTAGGAATTGGCACTCTCTTGGAAGATGGTTTAGGAGATACCGTTCGAGTTTCTTTAACCGAAGACCCCGAATTCGAAGCCCCCGTTGCCAAAGCCTTGATTGACCGTTACTCAAACCGTTCTCAAACAAGCAAACCCATTGCGCCTTTGGCAGTTTCACCCATCAATCCTTTCCAATACAGCCGTCGCAAAACACAAGAAGTTTATAACATTGGCGGAGGCAATGTACCACGGGTAATTGCTGATTTTTCACAAATCGCCGTCGAACAGTACGAAGACCTGCGCAGTATCGGGCATTTTTATTTACCTGTACCCGACAAATGGAAAATGAACGACATCGGCGCAGACTTTATCTATTCAGGAGAGCGCCCCGTGCCCTTTATGTTGCCAATGGGGTTGAAAGAAATCATGGATTACCAAACGTGGAAAACTCAGTCCGACCGCGACCATAAGTTTCCTTTGTTTACGCTTGATGAATTTAGCTTAACCACTGAAAAGAGTTCAATCTTGAACTTTGTGAAAGTGAATACCGCTACAACATTACCAGCCGAAACCCTCAAAAATGCGCCTGTGGTTTTGGTGATAGAAACTCAAAACGCCCACGCTATGCCCGAAATGCGACGTTTTGTGGTCGATTTGATAAAAAAAGGATTGCAGTACCCCCTCATTATTCAGCGAACCTACACCGGCAATGACTTCGACGAACTTTCACTTTTTGCCGCGACCGATTGTGGCGGTTTACTCGTAGATGGCATGGGAGATGGAATTATGTTGAGCGCAGTTCAGACGGATTTAGCATTAGCAAAACAACAAAACAGTATTGGTTTTGGTATTCTTCAAGCAGCTCGCACACGGATGTCAAAAACGGAATACATTTCGTGCCCTTCGTGTGGCCGTACGTTGTTTGATTTACAAGAAACAACAGCCATGATTCGTAAACGCACTGACCACCTTAAAGGCGTTAAAATTGGCATCATGGGTTGTATCGTCAATGGCCCCGGTGAAATGGCAGATGCCGATTATGGTTATGTCGGTATTGGTAAAGACAAAATTGCCTTGTACCGTGGCCAGCAAGTGGTCAAAAAATCGGTTCCTGCGGCGGCGGCAGTCGATGAATTGATTAATTTGATTAAAGAAGACGCAAAATGGTTTGAACCAGAAGAACTAGAGTTAACTTAAAATAGTACCTAAAATGAAAAAAGTTACAGAGTTTTTAAAGCTAGGAGAAGTGTTTGGATATTTTGTACGTGTATTTCAAAAGCCTGACCCGTCTCGTCCCGATTCGTCTTCTCTACGAATGATGCATGGTATCAACCGCATCTCTATTTTAATGTTTTTGTTTTGCCTTTGTGTGATGTTGTATCGTTTTTTTGCTCGTTAATTGCTTTTATTAGTCAACAAAATACCATTCCTATCACCTTGTTGTGGCGTCATTGCCCCAAAAAACGCGTGAACAATTAAGCTAATACCATGAACATTGCAGAAACACGACAACAACTTTTAAAGGATATCCAACACATTCGCCAAACGGTTGAAACGGAGTTTGGGACTTTTTCGGCAGAACAATTGTTGTGGAAACCTAGTCCCGAACGCTGGGGAATTTTGGAATGTTTAGCACATCTAAATACCGCGAGTCAATACTACACCAACCAGTTGAAACTCAAACTGACGCAATCCCCCTTGCGCTCGGCGGCAACCGACTTTGAGATGAGCTTCAACGGCAAAATAATGCTTAGCTTTGTTGACCCTGCCTCGCCTCGAAAAATACCCTCGCCTTCGATGTTTAAGCCGAAGCCCTACCAGCTAGATGCTCCCAGAGTCATGAGCAAGTATTTTGACATACTTCAAGATTTAGAAGAGGCCTTACACAACTCCGAAGGTCTTGATTGGAATCAGAAAATAATTTCCCCTTTTACTACGCTACTGAAATTTCGTATGGGTGATGTTTTTCTGTTTGTGGTTGCTCATCAGCAACGCCATCTCAATCAAGCATTGCGCGTCAGGCAGGAACTCCCCCTCCCTCGCTAAATTTCTGCAAATGTGCCTTTTTGAGCGAATCAGGGCATTTTATTGAAAAGTAAATCAAAATTTCATGTGTTAGCAAATTTTAGTAACCTGCTGATACATAGCAAGTTAAGCTTATTCTTTTCTTTTTGTTTAAAAAATTGTATTATTTGTATTAATCTTTTGATTATTTCTATTGTGTTTTAGGGTAGAATCATTAAATTTCGGCCAAAACACGCTATTTTAAGCGTCTTGAACACTTTATAAAACCCAAAACCGTAAATTATTATGTCAAGATTTGACGAAATCAAGAACCTAGTAATGAGCCTTGAAGCTGATTTCGATAAGTTCTACAGCAAGGGTAACCAAGCTGCCGGAACACGCGTTCGCAAAGGAATGCAAGAACTGAAGAATTTAGCCCAAACGATACGTTCGGAAGTACAGAGCACAAAAAATGACAAAGAGTAATTCCAAAATTTAGTTAAAAAAGCGGGTTTGGTAAGTCAAACCCGCTTTTTTGTTTAACTACCAAAGACTTGAGCAATTTTCATCGCAACTTGCATGTCTCCTTTGATTTTAAATTTACCCATCATATAGCCCATCATGGGGTTAAGGTCACCGCTGATGAGGTCTAAAGCGTTTTTAGTAGTGATTTCCAGGGCACATTCGGTTTCCAAGTCTTCGTTTGAGACGATGTTGGGAACTTGTTTGGTATCAACAAATACAACTCCTTCTTCTGTCACAAATTTGAAGGTTGTATCAAGACCGCTATCGTTTCCAACAAGGGTTTTAACTTTCTCAGTGAGGGCTAGTAAGCTCATACAATTGGTTTTTAGTGAAAAAAAACAGAATTTAGGAAGCAAAATTAGTACTAAGTAGTATATATACTACTGAATGTTTAACAAATCCTATTATATGAAGACTTACATTCTTATTTTTGCCTTATTTTTAAGTGCTTTAAGCGCATCTGCGCAAAAAAAAATCATTAAAACAGAGCAGGCTCCAGTACCTATTGCGCCTTATAGTCAGGGAGTTGAAGCAAACGGATTAATCTTTGTCGCTGGACAAATTGGCCTTAATCCAAAAACACGTCAACTAGTAACAGGAGGTTTCGAAGCAGAAGCAACGCAGGTGATGGAAAATATCAAAGCCATACTGTTAGCATCAGGTTTATCTATGGATGATATAGTGAATACAACTATTTATTTAAAGGATGTCGCATATTTCCAAAAAATAAATGACATTTACGCAAAATATTTCAACGGCGACTTTCCTGCTCGAACTACCGTTGGAATCAATAATTTACCTGGAGGGGCAAGTGTAGAAATCGCGGTAGTCGCTGCTCGCCAAACCAAACGCAAGTAGACTTTCAGGCCAATCAGCTTGTTACTTTATGTGTTGTGGAAAATTATTATTCTGAACACTTTTTAATCAAAAAAACTAATACAATAGTTTTATATTTGTCTTTATTTTATCATTTAACCTACTTTTGAGAACTATGAGAGAGTTGACCAAAGCCGAAGAGCAAGTAATGCAAATCCTGTGGGATTTGGGTAAGGGAGTTGTATGGAACGTATTAGAGCGTTTTCCAACACCAAAGCCAGCCTACAACACAATTTCAACCTTTATCCGAATTTTGGAACAAAAAGGATTTATTTCGCATCGCCCAATCAGTGGCAAAACTTATGAGTATTTCCCCATCATTTCTAAAGAAGACTATCGGGCCTATGAAGCTCAAAAATTGATGGATAATTACTTCAAAGGTTCAGTAAAAGACTTGATTTTATATTTTGTTCAGAACAAAGAAGTGTCGGTTCAAGATGCAGATGAAATCATTAAGATGCTTCAAGAAAACGGCAAGTAACCAAATCTAAGCTTTCCTTTTGGTAAACAACCCACCCCCACTTCCCGAATGGTTAAACTTTCGGGAAGTTTAATCTAAAGAACACACGCTAGGTTTTACCACAAACTTTGACAAATAGTTTCCTCGATGTTTTACAGCCTGTACTAGCGGCTTTGGTAATAAAAAGACCTAAACATTACTTTACACTTAAAACAAAAACGCCCCAAAACTTTTGGTTTTGAGGCGTTACGTTTTGCGCTGCGATCGTGACCCGTAGGGGAATCGAACCCCTGTTTCAACCGTGAAAGGGTCGTGTCCTAACCGCTAGACGAACGGGCCGGCTGGTCTCATTGTTCGCTGCGTCTGTAAAACGTGGTGCAAAGGTACGACTATTTTTGAAACCGTCAACAGTTAGATTATTATTTTTTGGAAATAATTTTTTAATCATTGGCAATCAGTAGATTTGAGCCAAGAAAAAAGTAAAACGTGAAGCATCTTTTAAAAGAAATCCCATTTAGGGTATCAGGAAGTCTCTGGATCGAAAGTGACGAGCAGCGGTTTTTAGGGCCAGGAAGGGTAGAGTTGTTGGAGCGCATTGCCGAGACGGGCTCTATCAATCAAGCCGCCAAGCAAATGGGAATGTCGTATAAAAAAGCGTGGGAGATGGTCAATTCTTTAAATGCGCAAGCCAAAAAACCATTGGTAGTTACCCAAACGGGAGGAGAGAAAGGCGGAGGAACAACTGTGACCGAGGATGCGTGGGTATTAATCGCAGCTTATCGTCAAATCCGTGAGCGATTTCAACGCTTTTTAGAGGAAGAAAGTCAATTTTTAAGGGAATAATTTCAGTAAGAGTTGCCACTTATCAAAAAATAGAATACTTTTGCTGCCACTTTTAGCAAAAGCTAACGGTAGAGTTTCGGGATATGGCGCAGTCCGGTAGCGTACTTGTCTGGGGGGCAAGGGGTCGTGGGTTCAAATCCCGCTATCCCGACTTGAAAATCAAGCAGTTACGTTAAATCGTGACTGCTTTTTTTTTGCACTTGCACCACAAAGTGCAATACAAAAAGGCTGATTGATATATTTTAAGCAATAAGGTGCTGCTATCACTACTATCATAAAAACACATATTTCAAAGATTGTATTCTATTTCCATTTGCTGTAAATTAAAACTATTAAAGACTCTCATTTTATACACGACATAAATTTACAATGTGGTGAAAATCAAGGTTATTGAGAAAAATAGGTTTGTTCCACAGCCTTTTCTTTGCAAAGAGTTGTTTACCATGTGTCTTCATATGAACTCACATGCATCAGGCCATAGAATGCCTACAACGGTCAATAGCAGTTGCATGGCCAGACTAGGTGAGATGATT
>JALQYJ010000156.1 GCA_023254175.1 Runella sp.
GTCTAATGTTGGTTTGAGAGCATTGGCCAAAATCAAATCTTGAAAATAATCGCTTCCTACTCGGATTTGAGTACGAAATATTTTGGCTGCCTTGCTTACCGTTTTATCAGGAGAAATGGCTTCTTGTATTTCCTCTTTAGGTTCAGATAGATGAATTTTTGCCTTTCGCAAAAGTAGCTTGGCTAATGGGCTTACTGTTTGTTTAGACCGTCCCTTCAAAGGCAATAGGCCATATTCTTGAAAGTAAGCCACACCAGCGGTATTATACGCTTTCACGAACGCAGACAATTTTTGATGAAGGCGTGGCGTAAGTACCGTTTTTAGCCCCTCCATTTGAGTATTTACTTTGGCTAAATTAGCCATAAAATCAAAATCGCTCACATCGGGGTCATGTAATAACTCCCGAAAACCTGTGTCGTTTACCACCCTGAAATTTCTTAAAAAACCAACAACCCTGCGTGGATTATGATCAATTGGAGGTTGCCAGGTGCTGACAGTTTTACTTTTGCGTTTAACTGTATTATCTCCTTGCTCCAATCGGCGTAATTGTTCTTTTAACTTTAGATACACAGTATCCTCACTTCCTCTTACCATTTTGAGGTAGTTGATTTTACCTGCAACCACATTACGAAGTTGTGCTTCTTCCTTCTTTTTGTTCGCTTTCTTAGGAACATAGTGCTGCAAAAACTTTTGTTGGGCTGCCTCATAGCCCAATGTTTCCCAGTTGTGCAACATAGCCCGTACTTCACGGATAAATTTTTGGGGAACATTCACTCGTTCATTCACCGTTATCCCCGTTACTTCTTGCCGACTATTTTTGAGTTGTAGTCTTACTTTCTCCATATTAATCGTAAATCCTTCTTCCTTGATGATATTATCTAAATGACTCAAAAAGCCATTTTGAAAAGGTTTATCACTTGAAAAAGTTAAATCGTCGGCATAACGAGTGTAGGTAATTTGGTGTTTTAGCACCAAGCCTTCAATACGTCGGTCTAATCGTTGACAAATTAGATTGGATAAAAGTGGAGAGGTTGGGGCACCTTGGGGTAGTGCTTCTTGGAAACAACACAATTTTGCCATCATATTGGCTACCTTGGGTTGAGCAGAGACAGGCGGCAGTTGGAGTACTTTTGATACTCTTTTGATAGATATAGAAGGAAAGAAATTTTCGAGGTCAAGGTTCAATACAAAGTTTTTGTTGGCATGGCCAATGGCATTAGTAACCACGTTGCGCTCAATAATATAACCATTGACCGATTTTGTGGGGTAATAGGTTTCTTGCAAGATAAAAGCCAAACAATGCTGAATAAATTTTAGTGATTTTTTTGGGGCATTAATAGTCCTGACCCCTCCCGTTTTTTTAGGAATTTGAAAAGATTGATAGAGTTTATCTATGTTTTTTAGATGATAGATTAATTTTTCGTTTGAGATAGGGAATTCAAGAGCAGCATTTATCGCACATAAAAAGTCATCAAAACTTTCTGCGTTTTGCAATAATTTTACTAATGCTGCTTTATCAGATTGAGAGAAGTTCATCTAAAAATAAGGGTGTCTGTCGGATTTCTAAATCCCAATAACAATATCTATAATTTATCAAGTATCATAAAATACATGATAAGAAGATAAACATAAGAACTCAATATAATCATCAAGTTCTCGTCAGAGTCAATGAAGCAACCCTTCATTGGAAGCACCGCGAAGCGCGATACAGAGGTCAAATCCCATTGACAGACACCCATAATGGTTTACAAAGTTAGTATTTTTACCCAAATATACATTTTTTCACTACGCCGCGTGGCGATGCGCCCCGTTAGTGAAAAGCTCGCGTCTTGCCCGCGTGATACCCGTGTAAAGAAAGCGTAAGTCCAACTCTATCATCTTCGTGTTCATAATCACCGTGTCCCACTCGCTGCCTTGTGCTTTGTGTACCGTGAGGGCGTGGCCGTAGTTGAGCTGCAATGCACTTAGATAACGGCTCTCGCGGATGTCTTTACTTTCCCGAAACGCCTTGTTTTCACGCATTTCGGAAGCGTAAAGACCTTTGAGCTGTTCCTTGGTGAGTTTGCTAATCAAAGAATTTCCCAAGACTAACGACAGGATGCTAAACTCTTGGTTATGTTCATCTTTGAAGGCGATTTCAGCCTCGAAAAATTCCAAATTGGCTACGCGATGACGTTTGGAGTCAACGGCTTTTACTACACCTACCTCACCATTGGCTACGTAATGTTGGCCAATGTGCGTTTGGGTAAGAACGACGGTATCGTTCGTTGCCAAACACCCCGTTAACCCTAATTCATTACGAATGAGAGCGTTGCATTTGTCGCGGTAGCTGTTGCTAAGTGACAAAATTGCTACGCGTTCGTGTTGTCCTTGCTCGAAGCGTTCCAAGTAGAGGCGTACAGCCTCTTGATCGCCTCGGTAAAGTTGACCGATGTAGTTTGGCATCACCAACCGTCGTGTTTCCATGCTTTGGCGGAGTTGGTGAGCGACCTGCAAAATAGGAGAGCCATTGGCTTGACGTTTTACCTCTGACAATTCTACGGAGCTTCCGCGTAACCCGTAGCGTTGTTGTAGGTGTGAGGCAAGGAGCGCAGGTGCCTCTTCGTGAGCGCCGTAACCCACAGGAGGTAATTGGTAGGCGTCACCCACAAAAATGATTTTGTTTTGCGCGTGCCCTTGTCGTACAAAGTCCACAAAATCAGCCAACAATGGATTGGAAGCCACAAAATCCCCCGAAGCATCAAGTCGGTCGCTGACCATGGAGCTTTCGTCGGCAATAAATACCTGTAACGTCGTACAGTCATTTGTGCGACGAACTAGACGGACGACGGCCTGTTCTACGTCCGTTTGAGGAGTGTAAAAACAGCTGTGCATGGTGCGAGCAGGAAGCCCCATTTTACGACCCAGGTTCTTGGCAGCACGTCCTGTCGGCCCAAGAGGCACTGGAACAATACTTTTATTGGCCAAATACTGCGTAACGGCGCTCATAATACTTGTCTTACCTGTACCCGCAGCTCCTCTAACAATCAAAAAATGATCGTCGCTGCTGAGAAATGCCTCAATGCGGTGAAGCGCATTAGTTTGTTCGGCAGTAGGAGTAAAAGGAAGGAAAGAAAGTAAAGTAGTCATAGCAGTGAACGGTTTTTGGTTTGAAGCCGTTGCAAAGATTAGGTAGTCAATTACCATTTTGTTAGATTTGATAAAAAGTTACCAGAAATGAAAAAAGGCAGAGAAAGTGATGGTAAGCGTTTGAAAAGGATTCTAAGACTACATCAGTTGCTGAGAAGTGGCGATTCTTTTTCGACTGAGCAGTTGCAAGAGGCGTATTTTGAAGCAACCCAAGAACGGGTGGAGTTAAAAACGTTGCAAAATGATTTGCGGTTTATGAGGAAAGAGCTGCACGCACCTCTGCCCGAAAAAGCCAATAAGCATGATGGGTATTATTATAATCCTAAAGAAAGCTATTCCATTTTAGAAGCCTTGGACGATAGTTATTTTGGAACGCTGAATGAAGCCATTGCATTGCTACGACGCGCTTCAAAATCAAAGGAGTTTGTGGGGTTGGAAGACATTTTATTGCGGTTAGAGCAACGGATTTCGGTGACGGAAGCTGAAAAAAGCACGACCATCGAATTCGAGGCAGTGGAATTGAAGGGTAAAGAATTACTCCCTAAAATTCACCAAACGATTCTGAAAGGGTATTTTTTAAGAATCCAATACGCGCCATTTGATCGACCTGCTTATGAAAGACATATTTTTCCATTATTGCTCAAAGAATACAACAAGCGTTGGTTTTTGATTGGCTGGGAAAATAACAAAGCAGAACCTCAAACCCTAGCGATAGACCGTATAGATTCATTACGTGAAAGTCAGTTTGATAGTTTTGTCTTTGATAGAAAGACCAACTGGAAGCGTCAGTTTGAGGATATGATAGGAGTGACGTTTGAAGGAGTTTTGGAGACGGTTATTTTACGTTTTTCGGCCAATCGTTTTCCTTATGTTGAAACCAAAAAATTGCACAAAAATCAGAAAGTGCTTGAAAATCAACCCTATACTATTGAATTACATATTTATACCAACCGCGAGTTGAAAGCCAAAATCCTTGAATATGGTGCTGATGTGGAGGTACTTTCTCCTGAAACCTTACGGAAAGAAATAGCCGAGACCCTTCTCAGAGCCTCGGCGTGGTATAAAGTAAAAGGGGAATAGTAATTAAAACGAAATGGTATTCACCGTGGCTGAGCTCGACGTCGTGGTGGTTGACTTGAGCGTAGCACCTGAGTTAGAATACGTACCGCCTGTGTACAAGCCCCATCCCGACGAGTTGCCTACAAAGCTGCCGCCCGTGTAAGTTCCTCCGAAATAGATTTTATACTGTGTACTCTTTGCCAAACTTGGATTAGAGAAATGGAAGTAAGCAGAAGCAGTTTTGGGTTTAAATGTTAACAAGTCTTTGCCAGAAGCATCTTCGATGTGAATCATAGATGTTGTAGCAACTTGAGTGCTTGATTTTAGAAACATGCCTACCTGTGACGAAGCGGACCCCATAGTCTTTGTCATGTTGCTTGCTGGCTCTGCACCAATAAAGGTGCCTCCGTTTATTAAGAAATTTCCATTTATGTCGATGTCTTCATTTCCATTGGCGATGATAGTGCCGCCTTTCATGGTAAAATTTCCATTACCATCAATTGCGTCAGAACCAGTAACAATTAATATGCCACCGTTTATATTTAATTGACTATTGTCATTCGATTCTGTTCCTCCTGAAACAGTTCCATACGAAGTGTTGATACCATCGTTGGTGGCAGTTAGGTTGACTAAGCCGCCTGAGATAGTAATAATAATGGATTCCATGCCTTCATACGATTTGGTGACATTGATGGTTCCGTCATTGACTGTAATTGACGTTTCTGATTTTAAGCCGTCGTCAGTAGCAGCAATGTTGAGCTCTCCGTTGTTCATCACAAATGCACCGTCGCTCTTAAAGCCTTTGGCTTCGCTGGTATTTGCGGTATTGTAGGTGTATTTTGTCCCTGTGGCAGAAATCGTGGTTGTGCCGCCACTAATGGTAGCAGTACCATCTACACTAATACCCTTGGCCCCTGTACCAGTGCTTGTTAAGGTCAATGTTCCTCCTTTGATGGCTAGGTTTTTGTCGCAATTGATACCTGCTGGGGCGGCAATGTCGGCGTCGGCCGTATCATAGTAGGCAGCTCCTGAGGTGGTGATTTTAACCGTTCCTGAAGTAATGGTACAGTCTCCTCCCGTTTTGATACCTTTAGAACCTTTTCCCGAAACCGTGAGCGTCACGGCGTCAGTGGTACCGATAGTTGTATAACTTTCGCTCTTGATGGCATTTCCTTTGTCGCCCGTCGTTGTGACCGTAATTTTACCTCCTTTAATCAACACGTACGGAGTGATGGTGGCATCGGTGCCTTCGTACGAAGCTGTGATACCGTCGTTGACACTATTGATGGTGACAGTTCCGCCATTGATAGCGACATAACCTTCTTCGGCTTCGATACCGTTGCTGGTTGCAGAAGTAACGGTTAAATTTCCGTTGTCCATCGCAAAATAATCACTGGCGTGAATGGCATCACTTGCTGCTGATTTGACGATGATTGTAGCTTCGCTGAGGTAGATATAATCGTCGGAAACAATGCCGTGTTTGTTATTACCCGTTACGATCAACGTACCTGTTCCCATAAAACTCAATTGTCCTTCGCTGAAAAGTGTCCCTTTTTGGTCTTCTGAACTGGTTGTATAGGTAGCGCCGTCGATAAGGGTGTTGGTACCGATGACATTAATGGTTGCTTTTTTACCAGATTGACTATTGATGGCGGGTCCATTACTGTTGGTAATGCTAACGCTTTTCATGGTAATATTAAACTTATACTCGCTGTAAATCTTGAAACTACCTTTGGTTGCCGTTCCTGACAACAGATAGACAATCTCTTTGGTGGTATTGGTTGATTTTACGGTAACATCGGCACCACTCGCTGTGACAGTTACACCATCGTTTTGGAAGGCGTTGCTTACCGAAGCGCTGGTACCCGAGTAGGTAATAACGACGGTGTCTTTAGCAGTAGAAGCGGTACTAGACGCGCTGATGGCAATGCTCACAGTCACCGTTTGACCTCCCAAACTCAAATTAAAAACAGCCGTACCCGTCGAAGTAGGTGTTCCTGAAATAGTATAGATCAATGTCCCCGAACCGTTGGCCAGCGTCCCTGCGGTCAAAGTTGCCGTAAGTCCCTCTACGCCTGTGGAAGAAGCTGTGGATACGTCGTATGCACCGCCGTTTCCGCCTGTGTAAGTGAGGGTTACTGTGCCAGTATAAGCTACGCCGTTGGTACCTGTAGTAGGATTTACAGCACCTGTGAGGGTGGCTACACTTGCTTTGGAAGCAACAATGGGCAAGGCCAACGAACACGATTGCCCGCCTAAATCAATGGCAAAGTTGGCCGTCCCTGCGGCCGAAGGAGTTCCTGTAACGACAAAGCTGGCCGTTCCGTTACCGTTGGCTAATGTACCTGCCGACAAAGTCGCCGTAAGTCCGGTCACTCCCGTCGAAGCAATGGCTGTCCCTTCGGCATACGCAACGCCATTTCCGCCCGTGTATGGAACACTTGCGGTAGCTGTAAACGAGGCTCCGCTAGTAGCGGACGCCGAAAAAGTAGCGCTAGAGCAGTTTAATGAGGTGACTTTAGCAGATTCTGCGGCAGTAATTTCTTTTTCTTTACACGCTTGGACAATCAAAATAAATGCTAGAACAAGCCCTGCTAATAAAAAGCGTTGTTGATTCATGGTATCAGATAGTATGTGTACTTGCCTGGATTTACGCTTCTTGATGGCTTATCGTTGCAAGAAATAGGTTGTAATTAAAAAATAAGGCATAAAAAAAGCCGAGACCATTGCGGGCCTCGGCTTCTTACGATAGTGAAATGTTAGTTCTCGTCGGGTGAAATATAGCGTGCGGGACGCCACGTATTATTGCGAGGATTGATGTCAGGGGTTTTGGAATCTGGGTCAATCGTGACCGATTTAAGCGGCCCTTTGGTCGGGGCTTTAAACGTCCACGAACCACTGCGTTGAAAAACCTCAACGGGGAGTTGAATCCGCGTTTTTTTACCGTTGGTTTCTTCCAGCTCTACTACGGTGGGTAAAGCCCACTGTTCTAAGTTTTCAATCGTAATGATGGAACCTTTAGCGGGAGTTTGTTCTACGTATTGTACTTCTTTGACTGCTTGGTCGAGTTTGTAGTTTTCGTAAAACCATCCTTTCCAAAACCAACCTAAATCTTCGCCTGTGCCATCTTCCATGCTACGGAAAAAGTCGTAAGGGGTAGGGTGTTTGAATGCCCAACGTTTTACGTATTGTTTGAAAGCATAATCAAAACGGTCGCGACCAACTACCACCTCCCGCAGAATCTTGAGTCCGATCGCAGGTTTATAATAGGCATCCCAACCAAGATTACTCGTTTTGATAACGTCTGGAATGGTAATGATGGGGTCGGCACCGTCGCGGAAGAGTGTAGGGGCAATGTTTTGAATATCGTCCAAACGGTCTTGGTTGTACTCGCCGTCATTGAACGCTTCGGTCGAAAGCATGTTGATAAAGGTATTGAAACCTTCGTCCATCCACGCAAATTTACGCTCGTTATTTCCCACAATCATTGGAAACCAAGTATGCCCAAATTCATGGTCGGTGACCCCCCAAAGTGACTCTTTTTTGTCGTTGTGAGCGCAAAAAACAATACCAGGGTATTCCATTCCACCTACAATTCCTGCCACATTGGTAGCGACGGGGTAGGGGTATTCGAGCAGATATTTTGAATAAAACTCTAAACAGCCTTTTACGTATTCTGTGGAGCGTCCCCAACTGTCATTGCCCGCACTTTCGGCGGGGTACACCGACTGCGCCAAAGCAGGTTTACCGCTGGGAAGGTTCATTTTGGCGGCATCCCAAACAAACGACTGCGAAGTAGCCCAGGCCACGTCGCGGGCATTATTACAACGGAAGCGCCATGTGAGCATGCCTTGCTGTTTGGGTCGAGAATTTTTGTCTTTTACCTCTTTTTCGGTGCGAATCATCACTGCCTTGTCGCTTTTACGGGCTTCTTCGAGGCGCTTGAGCTGCTCCGAGGTGAGTACTTCAGTAGGGTTGAGCAACTCACCCGAACCTACCACAATATGGTTCCAAGGGACAGTTACGCTGTATTCATAATCGCCATAATCTAAATAAAACTCACCCGCACCGAGGTAAGGAAGGACATTCCAGCCCTCGATGTCATCAAAAACGCACATACGAGGATACCACTGAGCCATTTCGTAAACCACACCGTTGCGCGTGTCGAGTTTTCCCATACGGTCGGAGGCGTACGACGGAATTTTAAACGAATAAGAGACTTTGACTTTGATAACGTCGCCACCCGATTTGAGTGGCTCGGCTAGGCGAATTTGCATACGGGTATCATCGACAAGGTACTCGGCTGGAGTTGCTTTACCTTTTCCTTGCTGTATCGTCACGGTGCTAACTACGTAACCGCCTTCAAAACCTGAATTACCATAACGACCACCACTGAGCGGGGTTGTTTTGCCGCTGCGAGAGTTATCGTTGAAGGCGTTTTGGTCGAGTTGAAGCCAGAGAAAAGGGAGCGTTTCGGGGCTGTTGTTGGTGTACGTAATTTCTACGTCACCGCTGACTTGATTAGCGCCCTCATCGAGGGTAGCCGCAATTTTATAGTCGGCACGATTTTGCCAATACCGGGGCCCTGGAGCACCGCTTCCTGTGCGAAACTCATTGGCGGGTTGGTAGTTAAACAAAGGGTTAAATAATACGTGTGGATCGTATTTGGAGATCGTGGGTTGGGCGTGGCTCAACGTGGCAAGACCAATTACAAATAAAAGACAGAGTTGTCGAAACATTTTAGTGAAATTTGCAGAAAAACGAAGGTAAAACAGAATTGTTGTAAAACGTAACAAAGACAATTAGAATCGCCAATTTTGGGCGTATTTTCCCCAATTTAGGGTAAAAGAAAAAATAAGAACGTATGGCACTACAAAAAATACCTGTCAACTTGATTAATGGTTTTTTGGGCGTGGGAAAAACAACCACGCTTCAAAAAATTCTTAAACGCAAACCTATCAATGAACGTTGGGCGGTGATTATCAATGAATTTGGCGCTGTTTCTATTGACCACACTCCTTTTGCGGAAGCGGATGGAAATGGATTAGTGGTGAAAGAGGTTGCGGGAGGCTGCATTTGTTGCTCCGCCAATTTGCCAATGCAAATGACCTTGACGCTGGTACTGCGCCAAATCAAACCGCATCGGATTTTGATTGAGCCCACGGGAATGGGGCATCCAGAGGCAATTTTGGATATGCTTCGGGGAAAGTTTTTGAAAGATGTACTTGATATTCGAGCGACGGTGTGTTTGGTGGATCCTCGGCAGTGGGATAAAGAAGACTACCGCGAACACGAGACGTTCATTGACCAAATTACGCTCTCCGATGTGTTGATTGCGAATAAAATAGACCTTGCAGGGGAAGAACTTACGCGTGAGTTTTTGGGATGGGCCAAAGAACTGTTTCCGCCGAAGATTCTGATTGGCGCGGTCGAACAGGGCGATGTTGACCCTAATTGGCTGAACATTGAGCCTTTCCCCAATCGTAAAGCTTTGCACCCCAATGCCCATGAGCATGAACATCACCACCATCATCATCACGACGAAGCGCACGACCTACCTATTCCTGAAGTAGGCAAACCGTTGATGAAAGAAAGCCACGGTTTAGGCAGGTATAGCTGTGGATGGGTATTTTCGCCCGATGAGGTCTTTGATTTACAAAAGTTAAAAGCTTGGGTGACCTCCGTCAAACATGTCGAACGAGTAAAAGGAGCGTTTCGGACGGGCGTCGATTGGGTGTTGATTAATTCGGTTCGAGGCGAGTTTTCGATTGAATACCTTGCTTACCGCCGCGATAGCCGCGTGGAGTGCATCGGAGGAAACCCGCTTCCGTGGAAGACCTTGGAAGAAGGCTTGAAAAGTTGCTTACTGGAACAAAAATAACCCAACATGAAAAAAAACGTTGGGATAGCGATGGGTTTGAGCGCCATGGTGTACTTAACGTACGCGATGGTGCAGCCCACGTATTCCTACGAACGGTTGGATAGGCGTTTTGACGCCCATAAATACGCGGAAAGCTATCGGTATTTTCGAGGAATTACGCCTGATTATCTCCCTTCTTTTCCGTTCAATACCCGAATTTTGAGCCCGTGGTTGGCAGCGCATTTGCCCTTTAATGACCTAAAAATAGATTTTATCGGCCTTAATGGCCTGTTTGTGGTGCTGACCGTAGGGCTATTGACCTTGATTTGGCAAAAACTACACCTTCGCCTTTCAGTCATTGGACTGGGATTATTTTGGCTACTTTTTCACTGGAAAGGGCTGGTACGTATGTATCTGCCCGACCCCGTAACGGCAGATGTAGGTAGCTATTTTTGGTTAACGCTCTTGCTGCTTTTTTTGGTTGTAGAAAGTAAAAAGTGGATTTGTATAGTGATTGTGGCTACTTTAGGAACGCTACAAAAGGAGTCTTTGATAGCCGTCATTGGATGTGTAGCTTTGTGGAATGCAGTAAATAGCTTTGTGTCTAACAAGCCCAAACGCCCCTTTTTTATTGCATTATCAGCGCTATTGGTGGCTTTGTTGGCGCATTCCATAGCTTCGCATTTTTTTTCGCCCTCCACGTCCGATTGGCGAAACAATTCCTTGGTAACATTGCTTCGGGTGGCAAAAAGGTATCTAGTGGAGCCAGAATTATTAGCCCGAATTCCCATAAGCTGGTTATTGGCTTTTGGAACTGTATGGCTATCGGCTTCGCCCAATAAGTATTTTACTTCTTTCTCCTGCAAGGAGAAAGGCGTTCAAAATCACCCTCTTCTGCAAGGAGAAGGGCACGCAGAGGGGGATGTGTACACCCATTTACAAATCCAACTCATTGTATGGCTGTTTCTCAGCGTGTTTGGAGGCGGAGATACGAGCAGAATTTTATTTAACGGAATGCCGTTTGTATTGACATTATTGCTGGTACAATTAAATCAGCAGCCTACTTGGGTTACTGGCTATGTGTTTCTGACGTCGCTGCCTTTGATGCGTTTGTACGAAGTAGAACCTGACTTAGGGCGTTTTCCGAGCGAGACACATCGTTGGTGCGTGGAGTGCTGGACTGTGAGCGAAAGGTGGGGCTATGCGGTGTATGCTTGGGCGGTCTTAGCGAGTTATTATTGCCTTTTGCGATATTTTAACACCGTTGGCAGTCGTAAAACGCAGGATAAACAAGCCCGTAGGTAGTTTGCTGGTATCTATTGACAGTTCGGTAGTGGCTTGTGGAACAACGATGCTGCGGATGAATTGTCCACTGATAGAAAATAACTCAAGCGTTCCTTTTTCGGGAACTTGGGCGTAAAGAAAGTTGGAAGTAGGATTTGGATACACAAAAAACTCCAGCTCGTTGCCAATGGGAGTGCCTTTGGGGGACTTGTTTTTCAAAAAGCGAATCCCACCCGTATTGCTGCCAATAAGGAGTTCGGGTAGTTGGTCACCATTGACATCCCCTACCGCAGGAAATAGCCCTACGCCGATGCGGATAAATTCGGATTTATTACTAAATGTGTTGAAAATGAGGTTACTATCGCTTTTGAGCGTAGTTAGGGTGGTAAAGTTTTGGTAAACACGCAAGCGACCTAGCAAATCTCCCATGATAAGTTCAGGTTTTTGATCAGCATTGAGGTCGGCTACGACCATGCCCTGCGCGCGGCGTTCGAAATCCACGTCAATTCCGCCAAAAGCTTCACTTTTAAGCTCGTAGATGGGTGATAACGTACTCCCTACATTTTGGTGGAACTCTACATTTCCCGAATTTTTACTCACTAGTACGTCTAGTTTCCCATCCCTATCAATGTCGTAGTAAAGTAAGTTTTCGCCGTTGGCAAAGTTTTTAGGAAGTGGCATTTTGGTGATTCGACTTGTATCTAGCTGCATTGCTTTTCCGCGCGGGGCGAGATTAGGCACGTAGCGAATATCCATTCCTCTGAAAGTAGTGGCCCAAAATCCCAAATCAGTGGTTCCGTCGCTGTTTAAATCTGCAAAAAACGGTTTAGTATTGACCAAACTCACGTTCTCTTTTTTGAACAACTGGGTACTCAACCCGAGAAAGTCTTCATTGATAAATTCAAAAGCTGCTTGGGTGGTATTACCTGTATTTCGGAAAAATGCAATGCCTGCCCGATAGCCGTTGGTGGTGCGTAAACCACCGTAGCCCGCAACTAAATCTAAGTCACCGTCGCCGTCAATATCTGTCAAGGCAGGGGTAGCGTTTTCCCCCAAATCAATCATGCCATCTTGGAGAAAATCCATTTGACGATAGGTAAACTTAGGGTTGGTAGTAGTTCCTTCGTTTTTATACAACCAGTTGGATTGCCTCAAATTGAGCAACGGATTGGTAGCAAGGTCGGTACTGCTGGGGCTAGCAATCAAGTCCTTTTGGCTATCTCCATCAATATCTTCTAAGTAGGGAGAGGGGAAAACGGGGAAATTGATGGGGGTGACGGCAGGAAAGGAAGATTTAGCGCTTCCAATGAGTGTGGCCATGCCATTACCTCCTACGTTAGTCAGCATCACTACGTTATCACAAGCAACGTGGCCGTGCAGGACGTCCTTTTTGCCGTCTCCGTTGAGGTCTCCTATCCAGAGAGCATTTCCTGCGTGGGCAATGCGTGCGTTGGATGAATTTTGGAGTGCGGCATCGGCAGGAGGAAGGTTAAAATTATACTGGTCACAGAAGGAGGTCGCACTAAAACGCCCCCAATTGGTAGTCATTTTCTTGAAAACAAACGGATTATTACTTTTTTGTTCTTTGCTCAAATTTTGATGCAGCTCAACCGACGTTCCTGTAAAATCGAAAGTCAGAATATCAATGTCTCCGTCGTCGTCAATGTCAGCAATGGCAGGTAAGTCGGTGGACTGAACATATAAATTGATATTTCCTGAAAAGCCTTGGGTCAAAAGAGGGTTGGCAATCAGTGACCATGCAAAACCGTTGGCGCTAGGGATATTCTTAAAAACGCGAATGCCGCCGTTGGTACTGGTAAACAGGTCTTTGCGGCCATCTTGGTCAAAGTCAACCAATAACATCCAATGAAGCATGTCTGTGGGGAAACGGGTTTCGTATTCAGGAGCGTGTTTCCATTGCAATCCAGTCGCTTGTGGTACGGCCAAAAACGTATTGACTGAATGACTCGAACGTTCAAAAACCACCAAATCTTCGATACCATCGTCGTTGAGTTGCATCTTAGAAAACTGAGCATTGTTTAGCCCACCTGCCCAGGGATTAAGAAACATTTTCCCTTGCATTGTTACGGGAACTGTACTATCCCATTGAAAAGAAAACGACTGAGCCAATGCCGTGAAAGTCGTGCATACACCTAAAAGAATTCCCATCCAACTACGATAACTGAACGAATGGATAGGAGAGGTGGTAAAAGTTCGTAGCAGAAGCTTCATCCGTTGTTCAATTTTTCTTTCTCAAAATCGTTATACAACAAAAAACGTTTTTATGGCTCAAAAAGTGTTACGTACACTCTACTCAACGGACTTTTCATTCATTTTGTTTGGGGCTGGTCAACGGCATTGGCGCAGCCAAAGTACCATAACTTAGTGCTTGAAGGGGGAGGGATTCGTGGCGTGGCGTATTATGGCGCGCTGCAAGAATTAGAGCAAATAGGGATGCTACACAGTATTCGCCGCATTGGTGGTACGTCGGCGGGGGCGATTCAGGCATCGTTGTTGTCGGTGGGGTATTCGGCGGCGGAGTTAACGGACTTGGTTTCCGAGATGAAAGTAGAATCGTTCAACGACGGTCAATACATTTTTGTGGGAGGGGCTCAGCGATTGAGGGAGCGTTTCGGCTGGTACCGAGGTGATGCGTTTCGGCGTTGGATAGGTGAAAAAATCGACATTTCGGAAGCTGCCAACCGAGCGAGTTTTCGTCCAGAATATTTGAAACGAACGATTTCGATTGACTTTCAAAACATTGGCGTTAAAGTCCGAAAACTATCTTTGTTAGAAAAAAATACTTTGATTGAAAGCGGGAAAAAAGGTGTTTGTGATTTTTGTAAACCCACCGCCACGACCTCAGAGAATTGACATCAACTCATTCAAATGCTGCACATCGTAGGTAGGTGTTTGCTCAAATTTTAGGCTTTTGGGGTTGTAAAAAGCAGCATCAATGCCAAAACGAAGTGCTCCCATAATGTCAGCTTCCCAGTTGTCGCCAATCATCAAACTTTTATCAGGGTGGGCGTTGGCGGAGCGAAGTGCAAACTCAAAAATCTGGGCATCAGGCTTTTTCGCACCTGCTTTTTCGTTGGTAATGACGTGTTCAAAATACTGCTGAATGCCCGAACTGGCCATTTTGGAGGCTTGAATCGAATCAAAGCCGTTGGTTACGATGTGTAGTTGGTAGTTTTTATTGGCACAATAATCCAGCAATTCCACGGCGCCATCGAGCAGATGAGCTTTTTGAGGTAAAAGCCGCAAGTATTCTTCGCCCATGTCTTTTCCAACGGCGAGGTTATCTACTTTTAATGCCTCAAAGACCAATCTAAAACGGTTTTCGCGGATATAGCCGTGAGCAATTTTACCACGGTCGAAATCAGCCCAAAGCTGCGTATTGATTTCAATAAAGGTTTTGACAAAGTCACCGAGCGATAAAATACCGTGGTTATGCAGTTCAAACGTATGGTAAATTTCAGAAAGAGATTCGGCCGAATTACGCTCAAAATCCCATAAAGTGTGGTCGAGGTCGAAAAAAAGGTGTTTGTAAGCAGGCATTGTGGACAGCTAGGTTGCTATTTTTTCCAAAACTACGAAAATCGACGTTACTTTGTTTTATGAACACTTCACTCATTCTTTCCGATATTTATATTTATCCCGTCAAATCATTGGGTGCGATTCGGGTTTCGGAGGCTGAAGTCGAAGAGAGAGGTTTACGCTTTGACCGCCGTTGGGTGGTGATTGATGATACCAATCGCTTTGTGACCCAGCGCCAACATCCGATTATGGCATTGATTAAGGTAACCTTGACCGACAATGGTTTGGAACTTCGACACCGCACGCGTGATTTGGGAGTTTTGACCGTACCTGTACTTCCCGAAACCTTCGATTTGGTGCCTGTGACCGTTTGGGACGATGCCATCGAAGCCGTAGTAGTCAACGACGCCTGTAATCGTTGGCTGACGGAGGCATTGGGTTTTTCGGTGCGCTTGATGTATTTGCCTGATACTTCGTCGCGTTTGGTCGATCCAGATTACGCCCCTTTCGACGTCAATGTAAGTTTTGCCGATGGCTTTCCTTTTTTGTTGATTGGCCAATCCTCATTAGATGATTTAAACACTCGACTGCCTGACGCAGTTTCTATGGTACGCTTTCGCCCCAACTTTGTTTTTGAAGGAGGCGAGCCTTACGACGAAGACCAATGGTATGAGTTCACGATAGGAGGAATCCGCTTTTATGGCGTAAAGCCTTGCGCACGTTGTGTCTTGACCACGGTTGACCCAGAAAAAGGAGAGATTTCGGGTAAAGAACCTCTACGTACTTTGTCCAGCTACCGAAAAAGAAACAATAAGATTTTCTTTGGTCAAAACGTCGTCACCCAAGAATTGGGACGAATTAAGGTGGGAGATGAAGTCGTGGTCGTGAGTCGGAAGGTGCGTTATACAATGAATGAAGGAATTTAACCAACGGACGGGGACGTCCGTACCACAAATGAAAACAGCAGCGGTCATTGGCGCAGGAATTGCGGGTATTGCAACAAGCATTCGGCTGGCCAATAAGGGATATAAAGTCCACGTTTTTGAGGCCAATACCTATCCAGGAGGTAAACTTTCGAGTTTTGAATTAAGCGGTTATCGTTTCGACGCGGGGCCGTCGTTGTTTACCATGCCGCAATTGGTCGATGAACTGTTTCATTTGTCGGGCAAAGACCCCAAAGCCTATTTTGATTACATCCGATTAGAAGAAGTTTGTCGGTATTTTTGGGACGATGGGGTTCGGTTAACGGCCCATTCCGACCAGCAAAAATTTGCGCAAGCGCTCGAACAAACGCTAGGAGTACCTGCCCAAGACGTGTTGGAACACCTAGACGACAGTGCCCTAAAATACGACGTGACCGAGAAGCTGTTTTTACACCGCTCGTTGCATAAATGGGGAACGTATTTCAATCGAGATGCGCTCAAAGGTTACGCAAATCTGCATCGTTTAGATGCTTTTACCACCATGAACCGCGCCAACGAACGGCGCTTTTCTAATCCACGGGTGGTACAATTGTTCAACCGTTATGCTACCTACAACGGCTCCAATCCCTACGAAACTCCCGCGACGATGAACATTATCCCGCATTTGGAGTACAATATTGGGGCATTTTTTCCAAAAAAAGGAATGGTGGACATTACGGATAGTTTGGTGAAATTAGCGCAAGATTTGGGCGTGACGTTTCATTTTGGAACGAAAGTAACCAATATCTTAACGGATGAAAATCAGGTAAAAGGGTTACAGCTAGTTAATAACGGAAAAGTAGAAGAGCGAACCTTCGATGTCGTCGTTTCTAACATGGACGTAGTGAATACTTTTCGGAAATTACTACCTAACGCTCGCCAACCTGAACGTATTTTGCGCCAACCCAAATCAAGTTCGGCCTTGATTTTTTATTGGGGGGTAAAAAAGCAATTTAACGAATTGGAGCTCCACAATATCTTCTTTTCGAACGATTACCGTACCGAATTTGAGTATTTGTTTCAAAAGAAAACAATCTATTCTGACCCGACTGTTTATATCAATATCACTTCTAAATACAAACCTGACGACGCGCCAGCAGGAGGAGAAAATTGGTTTGTAATGGTCAACGCCCCCAATAACGAAGGACAGGATTGGGATGCTCTCATTGCCCAAACGCGGGAAGCAATTGTGCAGAAATTGAGTCATAATTTGGGGGTTAATTTGGTCGAATTGATTGAATGTGAAGCGATTTTAGACCCGCGTACCATCGAGTCTAAGACGTCAAGTTCGCAGGGAGCACTGTATGGCAATAGCTCCAACAATCGCTTTGCGGCTTTTTTTCGTCACGCCAATTTTTCCCGTCAGTTCAAAAACCTTTACTTTGTAGGAGGAAGCGTACACCCTGGGGGCGGGATTCCGCTGGCGATTTTGTCGGCTAAAATTGCGACCGCCGAGCTTTAAAAAGTTTAAATTCTTAAAAAAGCTTAGGTAAAGGGGCATTTTAGGCGCGATTTTTGTAATTAATCCTTGGAGCTGATACCCTTTTGAAAAAATAAGTTGGACACGAAAAAATGTGCGTTTAGGCAACCTACCTTGTTGGCTGTGATGGGGGTTTTGGTAGTAGGAGTAAGTTTTGCGCAACAGGTACCCCATTATTCGCAGTATTTACAAAATCATTTTCTCATCAACCCTGCCGTAGCTGGAATTGAAAGCTATGCCGATGCCCGAGTGGGCTATCGACAGCAGTGGGGTGGCCTCGAAGATGCTCCTCGTACGTTTTATTTGACAGCTCACCTTCCTTTGGGTAATCCTGATTTTAGCGTAGAGCCTGCTTCTACTCCACGTTTTCGTTTTGGGCGAGAGAGATATTCATCGCTGCCCGATGCACACGGAGGGGCAGGGCTGACAGTAGTGCGCGACCAAACTGGGCCGTGGACGCGGTTTTCGATGGGTGCAACGGGCGCTTATCATTATCCTGTTAACGAAGAGTGGCAAGTAAGCTTGGGTTTGATGGCAGGGCTAAGTCAGCATACGCTTGATTTTGACCAAATTCGTTTGGCAAATTCACAAGACCCTTTGGTGTCATCGGGAAAATTGTCCGTCATCCGTCCCGACCTAAACACGGGTGTCTGGGTGTACTCGACTGATTTCTTTGGGGGATTTTCAGTAAATCAACTTTGGCATTCAACGCTCTCATTTAAAAACAGTAGTAGTAATTGGCAGGGTAAGGTAGTACCTCACTTTTTTCTGACGGCGGGGTATCGGTTACCGTTGGTGGAAGACTGGGATTTTACCCCTTCTATTTTGTTGAAAAAAGTACTAAACGCCCCATTATCTTGGGATTTGAATTTAAAAATGAGTTATTCTTCTGATTTGTGGTTTGGGGCGTCCTATCGAAAATTAGAGTCTTTTACCGCCTTTTTTGGGGCAAAAGTAGCTCAGCAACTGAGAGTTAATTATACCTACGAATATCCCATTTCATCGCTGCAAGTGGCTACGCGCGGTTCGCACGAGATTACGCTGGGAGTCACGCTTGGCTCACGAAGTCACTATACTTCTTCGCGTCTGTTTTGGTAATAGAATCACTCTTTTCGGTAAAAATTTTGGATGCGTTCCAGTGATTTACTCATATCTCTAAAAAAATAGAACATCTGCTAGTTTATCTCCCAACTACTTGTAGTTCTTTTGGGGAAGAGAATGCACGTCCTTAAAAGGTTCAATCACCACCCGTAGCGTATTCTTTTGGTGGTTGCCTTGTTGTGTAAACGCAAGAATACCTGCTTTGTAGCGTTCGGCGGCGGCGAAGTCCCGTATCTGTTCTATACTTTCGGTGTAGGGGCGAGGCAGGGGCTGAGTCAGCGAACGACAAGCCGCGCACTTCGAAAATTGTTGAAAGCTTTGTTATAAATGCTGGTATTGGTATAAGACGTCTTTCCATTTAAAGGGTTGATTGTTCCTGATTTGTAACTGTATGTTTTTACGACAATTATTTAATAGAAAGTTCGAGTTTTCCTTTTTTGAGAGCTGTTTTGCTCGTAGCGCATCGGACAAAAAGCGAAGCAATTACTAGCAAAAGTAAAGAGGGGGTTTTGATAACTTTTTATGGCTTGTTAATTTAAAATTAACGAAATTTTGGGAGGTCGGTCAACCATTCATCCCAAAAGGTTGTTTGCCAAAGAAGTTGACACTCAAAAAACCTTTTTTGTTTTGTATGAAAGCCGCTATTCTTCCAGAAATCAAACAAGCCGTTACGGTACAAGAAGTTGAAAAACCAAGCGCGGGCACAGGTGAAGTACTTGTGCAAATCAAAGCCGCTGCCCTCAATCATCGCGATGTTTTTATCCAACAAGGACTTTATCCCGGGATTAAACTTCCCGCCATTTTAGGCTCCGATGGGGCGGGCACGGTGGTAGAAGTAGGTGCAGGGGTTTCAGAAGAATGGTTGGGCAAAGACGTTATTATCAATCCGTCGCACAATTGGGGTGAAAATCCTGCTTTTTACAGTAAAAACTTCAAAATTTTAGGAATGCCTGACAACGGAACGTTCGCCGAATACCTAAAAGTAGAAGAGAAATATCTCGTCACAAAACCTACCCATTTGTCGTATGAGGCCGCCGCAGCTGTGCCATTGGCGGGCTTGACGGGCTGGCGGGCGCTCATGTCGCGCGCAGGTATGAAGGCAGGCGACCGTGTACTGGTGACAGGTATCGGCGGAGGGGTGGCGTTGTTTGTGCTTCAGTTTGCAGTAGCAGCGGGAGCAGAAGTATGGGTGACATCTGGTTCGGACGAAAAAATTGCCAAGGCTGTTGCATTAGGAGCCAAAGGCGGCGTGAATTATAAAGACCCCAACTGGGCCAAAAACCTAATCGCTGCTACAGGAGGTGACCGTAGTGGGTATTTCAATGTCATCATTGACAGTGCGGGTGGGGCAAGTTTTGCTAAATTAATAGATGTGGCCACGGCAGGAGCAAGTATTTGTTTTTTTGGCGGAACTACGGGGAACATTACCGACATCGTGCCTGGGAAGGTATTTTTCAAACAACTCAATATATATGGATCAACAATGGGGACCGAGGCGGAATTTGCCGATATGATTCACTTCTTGGCCGCGCACAAAATTGAGCCTATCGTGGACCAAGTTTTTGCCTTGGAAGAGATTGAAACTGCCTTACAACACATGGATAGCGGTGCCCAATTTGGGAAGATTGTCCTGAAAGTTGGATGATTGCCCTGAAAGCCAGTAACTTTGCAGAAAATAAGACAGTTTGGCTCATCGCAATGGCCAAACTGTCGTCTTTATAACATGATAGAAACAACAACCATTAAAAAGCAAGATATTCGTAAACTGTCGGTGGTACAGTTGAAAGACTGGTTAGTGGCCCAGGGGGAACAGGGTTTTCGTGCTAAACAAATTGCCGAATGGCTGTGGAAAAAATCCGCTACGTCATTTGAGCAAATGAGTAACCTCTCTCTCAAAACGAGGGAGCTATTGGATACCCATTTTGAAATAAAGTCTATCGAAACGGCTAAATCCCAGAAAAGCTCGGACGGAACCATCAAGTCGGCCTTCCGATTGCACGATAGTCACCTTATTGAGGGAGTGTTGATTCCTGCCGATGACCGAATGACGGCCTGCGTATCGAGCCAAGTAGGGTGTTCATTGACCTGTAAGTTTTGTGCGACGGGCTACATGGATCGTAAACGTAACCTCGACGCAGCCGAAATGTACGACCAAGTGGTGGCCATCGACCGCCAAGCCAAGGAAAACTACGGAATACCTTTGTCGAATATTGTGTATATGGGAATGGGCGAACCCCTGCTCAACTATGCCAACGTACTCGAATCAGTGGAAAAAATCACTTCGCCTGATGGGCTGGGAATGTCGCCTAAGCGTATTACGGTTTCTACGGCAGGAATTGCCAAAATGATTACCAAACTAGGTGATGATGGTGTAAAGTTTAACTTGGCATTGTCGCTTCATGCGGCTAACGACGAAAAGCGCAACAAAATCATGCCTATCAATGAATCGAATTCATTGAAAAATTTGGCGGAGGCGTTGCAGCATTTTTACCGTAAAACCCAAAATCGCATTACGTTTGAATACATTGTGTTTCACAATTTCAACGATACGATTCAGGATGCTAGAGAATTGTGGGAGTTTACTAAAAAAGTACCTTCAAAAGTAAACATCATCGAATACAACCCCATTGCCGAAGCCGATTTTAAAAATACGGGTGTCGATAAGCTGACGCAGTTTGCCAAGTTTCTGGAAGACAAGGGTGTAGTAGTCAACGTACGCCGAAGCCGAGGTAAAGACATTGATGCTGCCTGTGGTCAGTTGGCCAACCGCGAAAAATCGGAACAAGAATAAGATTTGATATTCTAACCCCAGCCTAAAGGTATGGGGTTAGAATAGAATTAACTTGTAATCAGTACGATTAACTTTTGATGGGCAAGAATTAACCGTACCTAAGCACTATACCTTCAAAAACACTTTCTTCTTATAAAGGAAGTACAAAACGAGCCATTCGACTACGACGAAGCCAATGCTGTAGAAGACCTTCTGGAAGGGTTCCGAGAAATACTTGACGATTCCTACAAACAAGTGCTCCGAGGTATAGTGAAAATCGAAGAAACTATCGCTCATATATATAAGGATAGAGTTCATACCAATAACGGCCAGTACCCACGCCCAACGGTTCCAGTTTTGAACGTCAATAATCCAGTAAAAAATGGATAATAAAACGAGGCTCCAGCCACCTACAAACAACACAAACGAGCTCGTCCAAAGGTTTTTATTGATGGGAAAAACGTAATCCCAGAGCTTTCCTAACACTAAAAATGCGATACCTACCACAAACAAATAAAGTGTTTTCTGTTGACGAGTTGTAGAGCGTTCATCGGCGTGGAGTAAATTCCCCGCAAAAATCCCCAGTAATCCAGTTGAAATAGCCGGGAAAGTTGAAAACAGCCCTTCGGGGTCATGGATGCCTTTGTGCAAACGTCCTGGAATCAGCAAGTGGTCAAGGTAGCTTACGGGATTGCACTCCATTGTCATGTGGCCTGCTCCGCAACCTGGAACAGGTACAAGCATCACAAAAGCCCAATAGCCCAGCAACAGCGAAACAAACCAGATGTATTGTGCTCTTGTGTTAAAATAAAGGTAAATGATTTGGGCAAACATCCCTGCTAAACCAATCCGAGCTAAAACACTTGGGAAGCGCATTTCGGATAAAGGTTTGATTTCTAATCCGTTGTTATAAATAATACCCAACACAACGAGCATGAGCCCACGTTGGATGATTTTGCGGAGTAACTGTGAGCGGTCGGCACCTTGCTCCATGCGGCGACCGAGCGAAAAAGGCGTCGAAACGCCCGCTAAAAACAAAAATAAAGGGAAAATAAGGTCATACGCTCGAAAACCGTTCCATTCGGGGTGCGATAACTGTTCGGCCATTAAAATGGCTCCCGCCCAGCCAGTGGCTTCGGCCAGCGCGTGGAAAATGTTTTCGCCCCCCGCAATCCAGAACATATCAAAGCCTCGTAGGGCATCGAGCGACAGTAACCGTTTGGGGCGAGAATCGGTAGAAGGTGAGTTCATAGGGGTAGATTAGATAGTTCGGGTTTTAGAAAAGTACGCTCGCAAAGGTTGAATGTACTATTAGTTTATACTTATTTCGACGATGGTTTCGCTGCCCACTTCCACAGGCTCTTCTACTTGGGTATGCATAAAAGAAGACAATGCCCCCGAAGGACATTTCTGGATTTGTTCCACAATAGCGATGGTACTTTCTCCTTCTGTCGTTACCCAAGGGCGTTTACGTGGGTCGAAAACGGTAGGAAGCGGCAGAGTGAATACATAGGTGTGGTTGCCATACAACCGTTATTTCGCCATTTATTGTCGCAACTAGATATTTGTGAGTCTTGGGAACTCCAGCTAGCTCCTCTTTAAATTGAAAAGCGCTCCAGGGTGATTCTGGGA
>JALQYJ010000131.1 GCA_023254175.1 Runella sp.
CTTTCAACAAATTTAATTTTGATTGGGGGAACGGGATACGCAGGCGAAATGAAAAAAGGGGTATTTTCAGTATTAAACTATAAACTACCCCACGAACGAGGCACATTGTCGATGCACTGCTCAGCCAACGTTGGCAAAGAAGGCGATACGGCCATTTTCTTTGGATTGTCGGGAACGGGTAAAACCACCCTTTCGGCTGACCCTAATCGCTCGCTTATCGGTGATGATGAGCATGGCTGGACGGGCGACACGGTGTTTAATTTTGAAGGAGGTTGTTATGCCAAAGTCATTAATTTGACTCAAGAACGCGAACCAGAAATTTTTAACGCGATTCGTTTTGGGACAATTGTGGAAAATACTCGTTTTTACGAAGGAACGCGCACCGTTGATTATACCAATAGCTTGGTGACTCAAAATACCCGTACTGCGTACCCGATTGATTGTATACCGAACATTATGCGGCCGTCGCGGGGAGAGGCACCCAAAAATATTTTCTTCTTGGCAACCGACTCCTTTAGCGTACTGCCACCTATTGCAAAACTGACGACAGGACAGGCCATGTATCATTTTATTTCGGGATATACTGCCAAAATAGCAGGTACTGAAATGGGTATCAAAGAACCACAAGCTACTTTTTCGGCTTGTTTTGGCGCCGCTTTTTTGCCGCTCCACCCTACGCGCTACGCCGATTTGTTAGGTAAAAAAATTAACGAACACCAAGTAAACGTTTGGCTTATCAATACAGGCTGGACAGGCGGCGGCTATGGCGTGGGTGAACGTATGAAATTGGCTTATACGCGGGCCATGATTACGGCGGCTTTAAATGGCGATTTGGACGAAGTAAACTACGGGACACACCCAATTTTTGGTTTTGTAATGCCCGAAACTTGCCCCCATGTGCCTAGTGAATTGCTTAACCCGCGCAGTACTTGGAACGATACCGAAGCCTATGACCATGCGGCTTTGCATCTTGCTGATTTGTTCCGCAGCAATTTTGCGAAGTACAGCGATTATGCTAGTCCGCAAATTTTAGCGGGCGCTCCGTTGGCTTAGTTTTTAATGCTTCCTAATTTTTTGAAAAGCCCTCAGAAATCATAATGAGGGCTCTTTTGTTATACGAGATTTGTACCATACCTTGCAAAAATTTTATACCTAAGAGAAAAAATGTTTGTAAAAGCCATCGAACGCGTTAGTGAGTTTACTCGACCTATTCATATTATTACTCGTTTATACAATCAAGCTGAAATTAGACCTGGCGCTGCGACCTTGTTTTTTATTAATGAAAATGGGGATGCTCTTACCTGTAAGCATGTGGCGGATTTGATTGTCAATGTGGGAGTTATTCAGCAGAATTATACGCGCTTTATGGCAGAATACCGTAAGATAATACGTGACCCTCAACACGATTATCTACGCCAACGATTAGAAGACCAGTTTAATATGAAGTTGGGGACGGTCATTGGGCAAAAATTCGATTTTATTAATTGTTTCGAAAGCTTGTCCCAGATTCACGTTTCTTACCATACTAAATATGATTTAGCATTATTGCGTTTTGAAGGAATTGGACAAAAATTCTTTCAGCGTCCTGCCGAATTTGTCGCCGATGGAGTTAGTGCGAAGCCAGGCAAGTCGCTGTGCCGCTTGGGATACCCGTTTGCCGAATACACTAATTTTCGCTATAATGCTGAACTAGATGACATTGAATGGGTACGAACCAACAATCAAGTGACTCCTGCCTTTCCTATCGACGGGATTGCGACTCGTTACATTGCGGATGAGCAAGGCGTTCCTTTTGCTGTTGAACTAAGTACTCCAGGGTTAGTAGGCCAAAGCGGAGGCCCATTGTTTGATACGGAAGGGATTGTTTATGGAATGCAACAATCGACTCGGCATTTACACATGGGTTTTGATATGGTCAATCATGATGTTTGGATAGGCTCCCACCGCGCTAAGATTTCTAACCACCCCTTTTTGCACGTAGGGGTCTGCATCAGTGCCGACATTATCAAAGAGTTCCTCCGCCAACAAAATGTGAAGTTTTATACGAAAAAAGTGTTGAGGGACTAAATCATTTCATTCCATAATTTTCTCGAAGCAAGTACTCAAAAATCCGGCTAGGCAAAAAGCGCTTGAGCCATAGTGAAGCGCGTTGGAGGAATGGCCCTGCCACGTAATAAATATTAGGGAACTTTGCGTTGATAATTTTATCAATCGTTTGGGCAATGTATATGGGTTCGGCGGCTTCACTTACTTCAGCGTTTACCTTGGCATTCATGTCGTCTACGTAAGCACGATAAGGCGAATGGGAAGGACTGTGTGCCACCAAACGGTTGGCGTTAATGTTGGTACGGACGTCGCCAGGTAATACGCTACATGCTTCAATACCAAAAGGCTTGAGTTCGATGCTGAGGGTTTCCGTCAGAATTTCTACGGAGGCTTTACTAGCGCTATAAATGCCCCGAAAAGGCAAACCCATACGGCCTGCAATCGAGCCCACGTTGATGATAAGACCGCTGCGGCGTTGGCGCATGGCGGGCAAAACGGCGCGGCAAACCCGCAAAAGTCCCCAAACGTTGGTATCAAAAACGCGCTGAATCATTTCTTGGGGAACCTCTTCGAGGGCACCAATTATTCCTAAACCTGCATTATTAATCAAGATATCGATTTGGCCTTCACGCTGAAGTACCTGAGCTACCGCCTGTTGTACCGATGTCTCATCGGTAACATCCATGATAACGGACTGAAAAGAAACAATGTCCTGAAATGGTTTACGACTAGTACCATACACACGATGTCCTAGTTGGGTTAAGTATTCGGCGGTAGTGCGGCCTATTCCCGTCGATGCTCCTGTAATGAGAATAACTTTAGACATGTATTAACAACCCATCTACTTCTTAATTTGGTTCAGTTCTTCGTGCATTTGATTCACTAAATACCGAAGGTGGTCGAGTGAAACGGTTGGTTCGGGCAAAACAGTGCTAAAAAAGGCTTTGATTTCCCATACTTCCAGAACGTCTTTGATGGGAACTTCAAACGTAGGAATATTGGCTTTGTCTGAACTCAACAGAAGGGTTCCTTTGATTTTAACTTGGTTATAAACACGCCGACAAACTACTCCGAGGTTACGTGCGACGAGTACGTACATTTTTCCATCAGCAATGTCGTACCAATTGCTGATTTGTTGGCCTACTAGAAACGAATTGACATATGAAAAATCATCACCTGCTTCGAAGGCACGGTAGCTACCAGCAGGCAAAAGTGGAAATTCAAACGATTGAAGGCGCTTGATAAAATCGTTTTGTTGAAACTTTTCTATGTACTCCTTCATTTGTGACTGCCGAACGTAAGGAATCGCTTGCGGATTTGTCTTTTCATACGCACTTGGAGTTTGTACAATTGTAGCCGTTCCGTTGTCGTAGTTGTTGTTGAACGATGACGAAAAACTAGGAATAGGAGCAGGCTGGGCAACGGGTGTTGAGTATGTTGGTGGGCTGGGTGGTTTGGGAGGCTCGACGACAGGTGGCACCAAAGCACTTGGTACGTTTACGGGAGCTGGTTGTGGACGCGACTGAGCAGCAGGTGCTGGAGGAACATAAAACTGGTCAAAAATACTCGAAAGCGTTTGTGGTTCTTTCTCTTGTGGGTCTGACACCAAAGAGGCTACCGAAGGCTTATCAGTGGGAATAAGACTCGGAGTTTCACGAATTTTCCGAAGGTCTTTTTTTAGCAAATCATCCACCGAGACATTGAACAACTTCGACATTACTTTCAAAACATCAATGTTGGGATTGGCGCGTTGTTCTTCGTAAGCACCTACAGAAGCCCGCTTTATTCCTACTCTGCGGGCAAATTGGTCCTGCGTCATTCCGTGTAACTTACGCAGGTATTTCATATTGTCACTGACAATGCTCATGGCGATTTTGATAAAAAATTTAGTAAAAATAGATATTTTTCTGTTTTACTAAAAATATGTAACTATCCTGCTGAAAAATTGTATTTTTGTACTTACCGAGCTCCGACTTAACCTAAAACCCTTTACTGAAAACCAATGATAGCCCAAGAACCAGCGGTATACGCTGACTATAAGCGTATTTTTGACAAGCAGCGAGGAAAATCAGCCTACATTGCTCTCACAGATGCTAAGGAACGCAAAGAAAAACTTAAAAAAATCCAGGCGTATTTGATGGCGCATCAAGCGGAGGTAGAAAAAGTCATGTACGATGACTTCCGAAAACCAGCTTCCGAAGTACTTCTTGGAGAAGTATATAGTATTACATCGGAAATAAAATTTGCGTGCAAAAACCTAAAAAGTTGGATGGCTCCTCAGCGACTTTCCACTCCGATGGGGATGGTGGGTACTGTAAGCTACATCAAACACGAGGCGAAAGGAAATGTGCTTATCATGTCGCCTTGGAATTATCCGCTTTCATTGGCGATAAAACCGCTTATTTCGGCCATTGCTGCGGGCAATGTGGCTATTATAAAGCCTTCCGAAATGACTCCCAATACCTCAGGCTTTATTCGAAAAATGATTAACGAATTGTTTGACGAAAACGAAGTGGCGGTGGTTGAGGGGGACGCCACCGTGGCAACGGAATTGTTGAAGCTTCCTTTCAATCATATCTTCTTTACAGGTGCTCCTGCGATTGGTAAAATTGTGATGCGCGCTGCGGCTGAACATTTGGCTTCGGTAACGCTCGAATTGGGTGGGAAGTCACCTAATATTATCGACGAAACAGCGGATATTCAGAGAGCAGCAGAAACGACGGCGTGGAGCAAATGCCTGAACAATGGACAGACTTGTATTGCAGCCGACTATGTGATGATTCACGAGTCAAAAAAAGAAGCCTTTATCAATGCTTATCGGGAGGTCGTAAAAAAGATGTATTCAGCAGAAGGTAGAGGGGTAGAGAAGTCAGATAGTTACGCTAGAATTGTAAACCAGCACCATTATCAGCGTATTAAAGGCTATTTGAACGATGCCATAGCTAAAGGGGCGAAAGTAGAAGTAGGAGGGGTAACTATTGCTGACCAAAACTTTATTGAACCAACGCTTCTGACGCACGTCAACGACGGGATGAAGATTATGCAAGAGGAAATTTTTGGCCCCATCTTGCCTGTTTTGACGTACCGAGACCGTGAAGAGGTCATTGAATACGTCAATGGTAAAGAAAAGCCTCTAGCATTGTACATTCATAGTACGAGCCAAAGGAGCATTGATTATTTTCTGAACAATACTACCGCAGGAGATACGGTTATCAACGATATGATGCTTCAATTTAGCAATGCCGAAGTGCCGTTTGGAGGTGTTAATAACAGTGGTATTGGCAAGTCGAATGGCTTTTTTGGGTTTCAAGAAATGAGTAATCTCCGTGGGGTAACTAAGCGACAGTTTGGGACGATGAAGTTTATTTATCCGCCTTACACAGATAAAGTCAAAAAGCTGATTGAGTTATTTATTAAGTACTTTTAGTGACTAGTTGTACTTCACTAAGTTGAAAAAGAGAAGAGAGTGACACGCGAGTAGAACTTAAAATTCTACTTTGATTGCAGTATCATTTGGTCAAAAATGCCTTCTTATGAAAAATGTTAATTAAGAAAGCATGAAAGTAAAAAGTTTGTTGGCTGCCTTATTGTTCTGTACGTCTCTTTCGTACGCCCAATTTATCGAAGATAATACTCTGTCGAAAAAGGAAAAAGCAGAAGGGTGGAAGCTCCTTTGGGATGGGAAAACCAGCACTGGATGGAAAAGTACCAAAGTCGACGGTTTTCCTGCTAAAGGCTGGTCAACTGAAGGTGGTGTTTTAAAAGTCTTAAAAAGTGCCAGAGGAGGCGATATTATCACGACAGCTAAGTACAAAAATTTTGTCTTAAAAGTAGACTTCAAACTTACTGAAGGTGCCAACAGTGGCATTAAGTACTTTGTAAACTCGTCGGGGATTGGTTGCGAATACCAGGTGTTGGATGACGACAAACACCCCGATGCTAAAGCGGGCGTGGAGGGCAATCGTACTTTGGGTTCTTTGTACGACTTGATTACTGCCGATCCCCAAAAACCACTTAAAAAGGACGACTTTAATACAGCTATGATTGTCGTGAACAACAACCACGTAGAACACTGGCTCAATGGCGTAAAAATTGTAGAATACGACCGTAATAATCAGATGTGGCAGGCGTTGGTCAACTACAGTAAGTACAAAAAATACTCCGATTTTGGCAATGCTACCGAAGCTCCGATTTTACTCCAAGACCATGGAGACGAGGTGTGGTTTAAAAACATTAAAATTTTAGAAAAAAAATAATCGTTACCAAATGACAACCAGAAGAGATTTTATAAAAAAGGCAGGGGTTGCGGGCTCGGGTCTTGCTTTGGGACAATTGAGTCCAGCCGTCATGACCAATTCATCGAGAAAAGCAGAAAAAGTCAAATTGGCGTGTATTGGAATTGGTTTCCGTGGAGGTGAAATTATCAAAGAACTTAACAAAACGGGGTTGGCTGAGATTGTGGCACTTTGTGACATCGACATGGGCGCCAAGCATACGCAGGAAATTGCGGCCATGTTTCCCAATGCCAAACAGTTCCAGGATTTCCGTAAGATGTTCGATAGCATGGGAAATCAGATTGAGGCGGTTTCTATCGGAATTCCTGATTTTGCCCATTATGTAGTGGCTGTACATGCGATGTCGTTGGGAAAGCACGTTTATGTTGAAAAACCAATGGCACGTACTTTTCATGAGTCGGAGTTATTGATGAAGTTGGCCAAGAAAAACCCAAAAGTGGTGACCCAAATGGGTAACCAAGGGCACTCAGAGGTAAACTATTTTCAATTTAAAGCGTGGAAAGATGCGGGTATCATCAAAGACGTAACCAAAATTACGGCCCACATGAACTCGCCACGTAGATGGCATGGTTGGGATCCTAAGATTTCAAAATACCCCGAGGCTCAACCTATTCCGTCAACATTGGATTGGGATACATGGCATTTGAACACCATGTATCACGATTTTAACGAAAAATACCACTACGGCAACTGGCGCTGCTGGTACGATTTTGGGATGGGGGCTTTGGGCGACTGGGGCGCGCACATCTTAGATACAGCACACCAATTCCTCGACCTTGGGTTGCCAAACGAAGTGACTGCGGTGAAGCTGGACGGACACAACGATTACTTCTTCCCGATGTCATCGACGCTTTTGTTTCGCTTCCCTGAGCGCAAAGGAATGCCGGCTGTAGATATTACGTGGTACGATGGGGTCAATAATCAACCGCCGTTGCCCGATGGATATGGTTTGTCAGAACTTGACCCTAATATCCCTGTCGTTGCAGGGCAAAAAATCAAAGCTGCGACTCTGAACCCTGGTAAGATTATTTATTCAAAAGACCTTATTTTCAAAGGAGGCTCGCACGGAAGTACGTTAAGTATTATTCCAAAAGAGAAAGCGTTGGAGATGCAGTCGAAACTACCAGTGGTGCCTGCAAGCCCGTCGAACCACTTCAAAAACTTCTTGTTAGCGTGCCAAGGAGAAGAAAAAACGCGTTCACCGTTCGAAATAGCGGGGCCGTTGTGTCAAGTATTTTCATTGGGGGTTATGGCGCAACGCTTGAACACTAAATTGTTGTTTGACCGTACGACGAAAACAATCACGAACCATCCTTTTGCCAACGCGATGCTTACGGGCACTCCGCCGCGTAAAGGCTGGGAAGATTATTATCGGATATAATTGTGGGTCGGGTTGAGCACAGCCCGACCAAGTACTTTGTCGTAAGATTACTTATCTTTAATCTTTGTCACCTTTCCGAAAGTTCAAAACTTTTGGAAAGGTGACAAAATAAGATGGTTGTGAATTATATTAACTAGCCCACTATACATTTATAGTATTTTAGGGCACTTCGTCCCACTACGTTGTTTACGCGACGCTGGGCGAAAATGAAGTTGATTTTTTGTGATCAAGTATCCTCCTTTTCCGTTTCTCGTTCTAATTTCTCCTCCTTCTTTCATCGGAATAAAATCCAACGACGGTAAAAACGCAAAGTCATTAATTGGCTGAGGATGAATGTCGAATAGCGGGTCGCCTGGAAAATGGTACGTCTCAAACTCATAGTCAAATAAAAAAATCGTAATAAACCCATCGGGGCTGTACTTGAGGCTGATGTCTTGGGTAGGTTTCAGTTTAAGTGCCTGCTGTAAATCAGCTCTACGAAAAAACTGGTCTTTAAAATAATCGTGGTGAAGTTTGGCTCGGTTGTACAGATAAATAGTATTCGACGAGTCGTAGGTAATGGCAATGTCGATGTAATGCTTCGAAAAATCCTTACGGGTATCTTTGGCAAACAAAACGCCCATGTTATTGATGGCGTTTTTGCTCAGGTACAACTGATAATACTCAATGGCCGATGATTCCTCGTTTCGGTTTTTGAAGACATTTCCGATGTTAACATTGTAGGCTTTTTTGGTTGAATCTACTTCCAATCCTTTTTCGAAATCTTTGAGCGATAAGTCGGAAAACTTAGCTTGTTCTGCTTGGTCGCGGTTGTGGCGTTCACGTAACGACATATACGACTGAACAATCCCGCGATTGTTGTACAGCATCGGCAATTGTTTTTTTCGCAAAAGGCCATCATAGAGTACCTTGGCGCGGTCGATGTCGTCGATGTTGAGGTACGAGATGCCTAAGCCGTTGCTAGCGTTGATGTTGTCTGGGTCGAGGGCTTGGGCTTGGGTGAAATCGTCGAGGGCTTGTTGGTATTCGTTGCATTTGAGGTAAATATTTCCTCGATTGACTAGCATCCGAACGCTGATTTCAGGGTTGGCCCGAATTGCCCTTTCCAGCCATTTTAGGGAGGTTAAAAAATACCCTTCGATACGGCAATACTCGCTCATGGCTAAGCACGGAAGCAGACCTTTGCCCGAAAGGTGTACTGCTGTTTGAACGTCTTTTTTCGCAAGGATGGTTTGGTTGGAATAAAGTCGACAAAAAGCCCGTGCCGCAAAAAAATCGGCATGTTGAGGGTTTTTAGGGTTTAGAATTTCCCCAGCTTGCTCAAAGCAGCATACAGCTTCCCCGTAATTTTGAAGACGATAGTAAATAATACCCAAGCCGAGCCAAGCGTGTTTTTGGGTGGAATCTAAATCCAAGGCGCGTTCGTATGCTTTTTGCGCCTGACGTTGCTCATTCGTTCCGACGTATGCATGGCCGAGACTTAGCCACGCTTCGGCCGAAAAATCATTGAGCCGACAAGCTGCGTCGTATTCCAATACCGCTTCTTGGTACTTGCGTTGGCAATACAGGGCATGACCCAAACCTAGCCTTGCGGCAAAGCGATAATAAGGGTCTTTGGTGGTAAGGTATTCGCGGTAAAGTGCTTCTGCTGTGGTATATTCTGCCAGGGCTAACGAACTATTTCCCCGTTGCACCAAAAAGCGTGGTCTATTTGAATGATTACCCATGCGGGTTGCGAGTTTATCGGCTTTTTCGTAGAGGCGTTTGGCTTGTTTGTGGTCGCCAAGTTTAAAATAGATATTGGCAGTCAACTCGTGAAATTCGGCGGCTTTGGCAAAACCAATTCGTTTGCTCCAGTCTTGGGATTGCTGTAAGTCACCCAGTTTATAATGAGCTAATGCAATATTAAAGACGAGGGTGTCGCTTTGAGGGGCGTTTGTCCACGTAGCCAAGCCCTGCTGAATATTACCTTGTTGGGCTTCCCAAACGCCTTTATTATGCAAATAACGTCGTCCAATGCCTGTCTGCGTTAGTAGTTGAAGTGCTTGTTCGTATTCTTTTAATAGACCAGTCACCAAAGAAAGATTGTACAGTATTGTATCGTTGATAGGCTGATATTCTTGAGCTTGTTGGAAAAGTGACCGCGCACTTTGGTATCGCTGATTGTAAGCGTACTGAATACCCCCGTTGTTAAGTTGGGGGAATCGTTTGGGATTTTGAAGACTATTTTTTTGGGGGATAGAAATGGAGACTATTTTAATTGACTTTTTCGATTTATCTGTATTAGAAGAATCTACAACGCACGCTTTGAGAGGTACGTTTAAAAATTCAAGCATCAAAATGACTAAAATAAATTTATTAATCAGCATTTCCGTATCATTCTTCTGTGTAGTTATATTTTTTTACTTACACTAACCATGCCATATTTTTGAGCGCTTTTGGCGAGGCTCAGATTTGCCTGGTGGTTGTGGCTTAGGACTCTCCATTGTGTCTGAAATTGCCATCAAACATGGTGGTAAAGTAAATGCCCTTGCTGCCCAACCCCACGGCCTATGCGTGCTAATCATTTTGCCACTGCACACCTCTTCACCTGTTTAATATTTTATGAATTCGCATTACCCGATTGGTCGTATTAAAAACGAACTTTACTCACTATGGTATTTATCTTGGCCGACTTTAATAGGTTTGTTGGCCAATGTAGGTATGGGCGCAGCTGACATCGCTATGGCGGGTCATTATTCGGCGCAAGACTTGGCAGGTGTATCTTTAGGGGTGTCCATTTGGCATATCACCACTGTTACTATTATTGGTCTCATGATGGTAGTTAATAGCCAAGTGTCGCAATTAGTGGGGGCCAAAAAATTCGATCAAATTCAATCTAC
>JALQYJ010000173.1 GCA_023254175.1 Runella sp.
CGTGGGGTTGCAACTATTGAACTTGAGTACCGAGCCTACTTATGGAGCAGACATCATTGAGCAGTCGGTAAGTGCAGGAGCGAATCTCGTTGTGGTAACTATTTATTGGGATGAAGTATACAAAACGGCTACATCTCAGCCCGATTGGCGGCAATCTGACCGTCAAATCGAGCAAATTACTCGATTGGGTGTTAAAGTGGGGTTGAGAATCATGTTAGGCCGTAAATTAGAGCGTTTAGAAGGTTTTTGGACGTCAAAAGAAACCATGAACGACGACCTTGGGCGGCCTTTGTCGGGGGCTTACGCTCGAACTTGCTTTAGTTTTTCCCATGCTCCTACCGTTGCTAAGGCTCAAAGTTTTTTAAGGGAAGTGGTTCAACGATATAATTCGTATCAAACGCAAGGTAACATCCTGTATGTAACTTTTGTAAATACCCCTACGCAAGAATTGGGTTATCACTATGAGACCGATTTGAACGGCGATTATAAACAAGTGTATCCTACGGGGTTTGATTATTCTTCACCCTCGCTGGATGCCTTCAAAGCATGGATTGCTCAACAATACAAGCGAATCAATAAGTTAAACTATCTGTGGGGGGCCAAATTTTTGACTCTCAATGACGTTCGCCCCCCCCCAACGGCTTATCGCCCGTTGCCAGCTTACCGAACTCGTGCTGGCAAAGACTGGTACCTGTTTTCACACCTTCAGCTTAAAAGTTTTATCGACCAAAGTATCAATACCATCAAGCAGGTGAATACTTCTTACAAAGTGGTCAATGAATATGGGGCTGTTATTGATGTTCAAGCGGCTGTAAGAGGTACGATTGCGTTTAAAAATTTAGACCAAAATGCAGATGGTACCAAAGTTCATAATGATCCCTACTGGAATCACCGTTTTACGACGGATGTGGTGCGTTCTAACCGCTCTGGTAAATGGATTATGAACGAAACCTTTTTCTCACCTGCCTATTCGGACGACTTATTAATCAAACACTTTAATGAGTGTTTTGAAAGGGGCTGTAACGTAGTTACGATGGTGGCAAGTACGAAAGACGAGCGCTTGAATTCGATTTTTGGCAATGTGGCTTCGCGCTGGAAAAATTCGCCTTGGACCGCCATTACGCCCAATTCAGTGATGAGTTTTAAGGTATTGGAGGTGTTGGATTCAACGTCAACCTTGGTGGAAAAAAAATGGAAAACACTTACTCCTCCCGTTAATGTCAAGCTGGAAGAAGATGTGCTAGGCGAAGAATACTGGCGAATTGGGGTCGCAAATGTGTATCCAATTGTGGCTAATCCGGTGATTGACCGTGCAACCAAGCCCCAAAAATTGTATTCGTACACCCTCCCCAAAGATGTTTTTTTTGACCCTGACGGTGAAATTGTTTCAATTGAAGTACTCGAAAAACCCCAATGGTTGACCTTTACTAATGATACATTTTCGGGGATGGTTCCTGACCAATTAGGGGAGTCGAAGATTGTCTTACGTGCCACTGACGACGAAGGCGCTACTGTACAAACAAGTTTTTTGCTCAAAATTGTCAATGTTAACCAAAAACCTGTGGTCAAGCGTACAGTGCCCGATTTTGAGACGGCCCTCAACCAAGTTATTTCCTATCCAATTCAAGGCGAGATTTTTGACGACCCCGATGGAGTGATTGTGCGAACACAAGCCATTGGATTGCGTCCTTGGATGTCTTTCAACTCAAAGGGATTTTCGGCCTATCCGCAGGAACAGGGCACGTTTATCATAACATTACGAGGAATTGACGATGATAGTTCCTACGCTGAGACTTCGTTTAAAGTAAAAGTATTGAATCGTTCGCCCATCGTAAAACAACTTTTGCCCGAAAAAACAATTGCCCAAAATAAAGCGTTTCGGTTCAAGGTTCCGACCGCTATTTTTACTGACCCTGACGGAGAAATTACCAAAGTAAAAGCCGTTGGCCTTCCATCTTGGTTAACCTATATTGCTTCCACGTCAACGCTGAATGGAACCCCAACCCAGCTGGGTGTGTACAACATTGGTGTTAGGGCGTACGATAATGGAGGAGATTCGGTAGAAACCGCTTTTGTTATAAAGGTTGACATAAATGGAACTCAGAATGTGCCCCCTGTTCTTCGTTTTACGCCTCCAGATGCTCAATTGTACGTGACACAACGCTTTTCTTACCCAATTTCGGACTCACTTTTTTACGATACCAACGGCTACATTGATCGAGTAGAAGCACCGAATTTGCCTTCGTGGTTAACGTTCAAAAATAACGTGATTTCAGGGACGGCTTCGGCCTCGGGAATTTTTACAGTAACACTACGCGCCGTGGATGATGATGAAACAGCAACAACGACTACCTTTAAAATTGAAGTAAAACAGCCGCAATTGAGTTTTGAACTGATTCAAGCGGGAAAAGCAGGGTTACGAAAAAGTTTGGGAGTACTAGAAAATGGGGAGGTATTGGAGGAAGCGACTCTGCCTACGAGTTTTACCATTTATGCCAATAGCGAAGCACCTGCCACTAAAGTGAATTTTAAGCTTAAAGGCCCCTATTCCAAATCATATACAGCCACTCGTTTTCCTTTTGCCTTGTTTGATGAAGAAAAAGGGTTTGTGCCCGTTGCGGGACAATATACCCTCGAAGCGACGGCCTTAAATGACTCGGCGTTGGTCAGTACTGCAATAATACAGTTTGCCGTGCAACCCTCCCAAACGTTGGACGAATGGGAAGTGTACCCCAATCCTTTTGAGCAAGTATGTAATGTCAAATTGCCCCAAGGACTTCAGCCCAACTCGCTCTATTTTGAGTTAGTGACCGAAACGGGGAGTATCATTGACATAAGTAAAGCACAAATTACAGTGGTCAACACGACGGTTTATGTTGATACAACCCCTAACTCATTGTCGAAAGGGATGTATTTTCTGAAAGTATACGAGAATAGTTCCTTAAAAAAAGCCATTAAAATTGTAAAACTGTAGGCCACTTCTGACCTAAAATTGACATAGATTCCCTTCTTTACCGTACTTTTACACTTTCAAAATATCATCATAAAAAACTCCATGCTTAAATCAATAAAGTGGGTGGTAGCGGCACTAGCGTCTGTGACGCTTTGGAATTGTAACACCAGTACAAGTTCATCTTCCTCTGAACAAACGGTAGAATCAACGACTTCTACCCTTGTAAAAACGCCCGCATTTAGTGGCGATTCGGCCTACAAGTACGTTGATAATCAAGTAAAATTTGGCCCTAGAGTGCCTAATTCGTCGGCTCACGTAAAATGTGGGGATTACTTGGTCGCAGAATTGAAACGACTTGGTTGTACGGTGACGGAGCAAAAATTTACGGCAACGCATTACGATGGGTCAAAACTCAATGCCCGTAATATCATTGGGAGTATCAACCTACAAGCCACCAAGCGAATTTTGCTGGCGTCGCATTGGGATAGTCGCCCTGTCGCCGACGAAGACCCTACTAATAAAAAAGGAGCTATTGATGGCGCTAATGATGGGGCAAGTGGAGTCGGTGTCCTGCTTGAATTGGCAAGAGTGATTCAGCAAGCAGCCCAAAAACCATCAGTAGGTGTTGATATTATGTTTTTTGACGTAGAAGACGGAGGAAATGCCGAAGTGGCTAAAGATAAATTCACAGGCTTTTGCCTAGGCTCGCAGTATTGGGCGGCCAATAAGCACGTACCCAATTATACGGCGTATTATGGGGTATTGTTGGACATGGTAGGAGCCAAAGGCGCAACATTCCCTAAAGAAGCCTTTTCAAATCAATATGCGGGCGAAATCACGCGGAATATTTGGAATGTTGCGGGGCAGCTGGGATATAGTTCGTATTTTATTCAAGAAGACGGCGCAGCGATTACCGACGACCATTTACCAGTTAATGAAACGGCCAAAATTCCGATGGTGGACATCATTCATTTGCAAATGAATAACCCTACCAAAACGTTTTTTGACGCTTGGCATACCCATACAGACGATATGCGTAACATTGACCCAACAACGCTCAAAGCCGTTGGTCAAACTTTAGTACAAGTGCTATACCAAGAACAATAAAACTCTCGCACAGTAGTTTTTGGTAACGTGCTTTCGGTTGCTTACAACCGAAACCGTGGTTACAACCGAAAACCAAAATGAGAAAGCGTAGTTTTAATTAAAAAAGACCAATGAAAACCAATAATAATAGTTTTTGGGTAGGAGTTCTATTGCTTATAATGACAAACTGTGCCGCCCCGCCCGATAAAATTGGGACGTTAGACCTAAAAAAATGGCGTAGCGACCGGGGAGGGTGCGAAGGGGTTCGCAAAAACCAAGTGGCAGATTTTAAAAAAATTGAGTCACAACTCTTAAAAAAACACATTGACGAAGTGGGGCAACTTCTGGGTCGTCCCGACATTCATCAGTTGGCAGGGCGTGACCAAAAGTTTTATGTCTATTTTTTTGAAAAAGGCCCTCACTGCACTGATATTACCCAGAAATCAGAAGCCCAAAAAGCTATTCTTCGATTCAATGCTATTGGGTATTTAGCTGAAATCGTTTACCAGACCAAACCATTGTAAAAAAGCTCACTTAGCTTTTAATCTAAAAAGTCGCGCCAATTAACACTGGCGCGACTTTTTTTTGCATTATAAAATAATAATTGTAATTATAAAAATTGTTTATATAATTGTAAGTAAATTAATAATTAGTAAAACAAATAAATATTCACACTTCA
>JALQYJ010000046.1 GCA_023254175.1 Runella sp.
ACTGGATAAGTCCTGCTAATATGTCTGATAATGAGGCTGGTATAGAAGCACTTGAAGAGCTAAAAGGGACTGTTCCACGAATGCAAAAAATTACTACTGACCATGGCTATAAGATTACTTTTATCAACCATGTTAAAGAAAAGTTTGGTTGGAAAGTAGAAATAGCACCGCAAAGGCGGACCGTAAAAACCAGAATCAAGTAGACGTTCAAAAATTAACCAAATCCTCCCAAGCAATGTGGCAAATAGCTTTTATTTCACTTATAATCGCAAAATAATCTCTAAGAGCCACCCCGGTTGTTTTTCAGGGTATTAAAAACGGAGAATACTGTCCGTTGGCCTGCCTTTCTGGGCGCTCAAAAAAATACCCCCGGCCAATGCAGTCATTGGCCGGGGGGGCGTGTCAGGGACCTATTGTTACTGAATCTTGAGTACTTTCAGAACCGCGTTTTTCTCATTCGCATTGACCCATAGGAAGTATATTCCGTTGGCTAAATCGCTGACCTCAAACTCCTCTTGGTGTTGGTTAGTTTGGGGAATAAAACGCCGCTCAATCATCGAACGCCCCGCCGCATCCATCAGAGTCACCTTCACGTTTTGGTCTTTCACGTTCTGTACTTTCAGATACAGCGTGTTGGTTACTGGATTGGGCATGACCGTGGCAAAGGCTAAACCGTCAGCCGTCAGGGGAATGCTGTAATTGAATAGGCCAGCGGCGGTGGGGGTTCCACTGAGGGTCAGGGTATTGGCGTTCCAGGCGGCCGTCACGCCGGCGGGAAGTCCAGTGGGCGTGCCGATGCCGGTGGCCCCGGTGGTGGTACGGGTGATGGGAACCAGCGCCGTGTTGATACACAGGGTTGGCGTCGAGGAGGCCGTTCCGGCGGTGTTAGCGGCGGTGACGGTGATGGTTCCCGTGGCGCTGACTGTTCCGCAGCCGCCCGTCAGGGGAATGCTGTAATTGAATAGGCCGGCGGCAGTGGAGTTTCCACTGAGGGTCAGGGTATTGGTATTGTCGGCCTGGGAGGCCGTTACGCTAGCGGGAAGTCCGGTGGGCGTGCCGACGCCAGTGGCTCCGGTGATGGTACGGGTGATGGGAATCAGCGCCGTGTTGATACACAGGGTTGGCGTCGAGGAGGCCGTTCCGGCGGTGTTAGCGGCGGTGACGGTGATGGTTCCCGATTTGGTGGCACTACCACAGGCATTGCCGGTGGTAGTGATGCTGTAACTGAACGGACTCCCTGCCAAGGTTATTGGTGAGCCGCTGATGGTAAGTAGACCTGCACTGACTGAACCTGTCACTCCGGTAGGTAAGCCCAAAACGGAAGCTCCCGTTGCCCCACCTCCCAGGCTGTAGGTAATGGATGTGATGGGGGAATTCATGCACACCGCCTGAGTTTCGGTCGCGGTGGCAGAAGTCAGGGTAATGCTATGAGCCGGATTGATTGTAAACGTCGTCGCTGTACGGCAATCGGGTAATAAAGGACTTGCTGCATAAAAAGTATAAGAACCCGGGGTAGCTGTAGTGGGTATACCTGACCCCGCTACTCCCACCGGATTGAAGACATCCCCACTGGCTAACGCTACCCCCCCCGACGAATTTAGGTACCAATTGGTCGGGCCGGTCGGGAAAACAGCCGGGCTCGATTGCACCGTAAATATGCCTGCATCGTCGTTATAATAAGCAGCCACTACCAATACGTAGGTAGTTCCTGCCGTAAGATTATGCGTAAATCTTGGAAGATAGTTACCTCCGCCTATATCATCAGTCCCTCGCAAAAAATTGGTGGCCGGCGAGTAGGGATTAAAAGAATTTTGATACAAGGTCATATAAGCATCACTTTGGTATAGTGCCGCGGATGTTACTTCAAAAGTTACCGCTGCCGTACTAGGAGCAACGAAGGTGATGGCTTTGTAATGGGACTGAGCTCCTGGTTCAGCAGTATATATTGTAGTATTATTACCTTGCCCTCTGGTATAGGTATCACTCGGCGATAGTTCGTCATTGAGTGTATTAATCAATATAGCCGGTGCTTTTAAGCCTTGCCCTACGGGAACCGGGACGTTTTGACAGATACTATAGGCAGGAACCGTTGCTACTAAGGAAGGACTGACCACTACATTGACAGGTTGGGGAATGACAGAACCCGGGCAGTTATCAGCAGCGTTTAAGGAGAAAAGGTATTTCACCGTAACAGGAGCAGAAGTCGTATTGATTAAGGTTTCGCTGATGGTTGGCGAGTTGCCTGTTCCAGCGGCGTTACTGATTCCTGCCACTGCGGCGCGGGTCCAACTGAAGGTGGTTCCGACGCTGGTGCTTGTTGCGGTGTAGTTAAAAATTTGATTGGAGCAGGCAGCATTAGTGACGGGAGAACTCAAAGAAGCTCCAGAAATAGGTTTGAAATCTTCAATTACAATGCGGTCGTTGGAAGATACTCCTGTAGAAGCATCTGCTCCCAACCCGCGACGGGCAAAAGCCTTGCCAATGGCACAGCGATAACGCCCACCGAACAATAGCCTGTCAGCGGTCAAAATAGCATCACGTGCCTGCACAAAACTCGGGCTGCAGGGCTGCAAACGTAGGCCTTCATTGACTATTTTGAGTGCAGCCAGATTTCCCCGCATGTCCATAATATTGGCTGGGGTATTATAAATATTATTCACTATGGCATTGGCACCGACTACTCCCGCATCCTGCAGGATGATTTCCCACGTCATGTCCCAAAGCATGGTAGCCCAAATCGAACCAATGCCGTGAGGTAAACTAAATGTAGCTGCATTATTAACACCTGCATAGGTCACGGCGGCGTTGACTGTATTGGGGTTCGCGTTGAAGTAGGCGTAGCGATAAGGACGGATTCCCGCTCCGGTGGTAGGTTGTCCCAAAACGTATGTACCAATACCCCGGGGTATGTTACCACTTGCCTCAGTTGGCGTGAGCGACGACCAATTGGTGGTTAGCATCAGCGTTAAATAATCACTCCACCCTTCTCCTCCCTGTTCAGCGTTGGCAAGACAATTGGAGTTGTTAGGTCCACCGGTAAGGCGGGTTGACCAACCATGCCCGTATTCGTGGGCAATAATTCCATTGTCAAAGTCACCATCTGGTTGATAGCCACCCGTATTGTTCCACAAATACATCTGCATGCGGCCGTTCATCCCGTCGATTGGGGTAAAAAAATTGGCATTATTGGATCCGCCGCCATCTTGTGCATCCGCATAGATAAAGTCATTGCCCTCTCCGCCCCGGCCTTGGTTACTATTCTGAAAGTTACCGCTGGGTTCATCAAAACCGTACTTCCACAATACATCGTGAATCAAATTATTCCAGTAAAATAAATTGGTAATAGCCGCATTTCGGTTGCCGACCGCCGTAGCTAATCCTTGGGAATAGGGGAAATCAAAATCCAGCGTAGCTGAGGTGGTTTGACTGCCACTTGTTCCGTTATCATTGTTGGCATCGTCCTGAGCCCATACATTATTTCCCCGAGTGTAGTTATAATTTGTTGTGCCGTCAAAGTGCCATCCATTGGTATTACTGGCTCCAGCAGGTCCAGTACCTGTGGGGACAAACTTAGTGTAGGGGGCTGTTACCAGTGTACGACCGCCAAAAGTAGGAGCCTCCAATGGATAATCAAATACATTATAAGTTTTGTCAGGGCTCATCGCTGTTTTGATTGCAAGCACTCCGTTGGTCCTGGCCGGTGAGTGCTCTATGGCACAATCATGAGGAGCTCCTGTGCGATGCAGCATCCCGAAATTACAATGGATGACATCGTCCTGTTTTTGTACTACGTCTCCCGTTTGCGCATTTATGTGTATATTCCAACTGTTTTGCAGGTCTTTGGTCAGAAACCGAACATTCCACGTTAGGACTACTTTGGGCAAAGTTTTTCCACCTGATTTGGCTTCGTAAGGCAACCAATACTTTTCAACGATGATGTTTCCATCGGAAAGGCTTTCGGCTTGTAAAACGACTTTCCCCGGTGAGCCGTTGGGCAATGGGATACTGCTCAACTCTTTGATTTGAATGAGTCCGCTGATAGGCATATTCACTTCCTGCGCCGCTTTTTGCAATGCCTGAACGGGAGTCAGGGTAATGGGTCCACTCGTGGCCATTGCCGCAATATTAGATACAAAGCTGCCAGTGGCATATTGTACCTGACCATCTTTGATGACCAAATTCATCAGGCTGTTATAGACCTTGATGGATTGGTAAGCCTGATTGAAGTACACGTGGTACCAACCCGTGGTTGGGGAGAGGTACGAGTTGGAAACGAGCATTCGGTCAATGTCAGAGGCGGCAATTTTGTGCTTTTCTGTATTTTGTCTTAAGTAGTTTTTCGCCGTTTCCACTTCGGTTTGCGCCAAAAGAGACATAGATAGAGAAAAGAGAAAAATACTGAGTAAGGTTTTTAGCAGTGAGCGTTGATTTTTAGAAATGAAAAGTTGCTTCATGCAAGAGATGATTAAAGGTTTAGGAGAAAAAGTCATTACTTCTAAGTGGTAATTTTGGTACCTTTCTTGCGTTTATTAATTTAACCTGAACTTTTCAATATCTACGCAGCCATTGGGGGGAAGTACGGCCTCAATTCCAATGGTGCTGTAATATTAATATTAATACTAATTAAAAACTATTAAGTACGTAAGTAATTGTGCAAAATTACAAATAAGACAAAAAGCAAAATTAGTTGAATATCAATCTATTATAAACAAATAGGTCTCAGTTAATTTTGCATCATTACTTAAATTTGGCTATGATTTAGGTTATATTTTATGTTTTGCCATGTATTGTAAATAATTCACGATGGCGTCTAGTTCTTTGTCATTTAAATGAGTTACGGCGGGCATTTTGCATTCATTTCTGTACGAAGAAGGTGCTTTCACAAACTGCTTGATGTGTTCGATTTTCCAATATTCTGTTATGTTTTTGGGATAATTCAACTCAGGCCCCATTTTACCGCCTACTTTGTTGAGCGAATGGCAGGTGAGGCAGTTAATTTTGAACAGTTCAAATCCTTTTACTTGGGCATCGTTGTCCTTGGGGAACAACACGGCGAGTTCTTTAGAGGCTGCCGAAAGGCTAATTTTGACCAAATTATAAGGCCATTTGTAGCTTACATCGCTACCTGGGATGTCGGTATAAATGATATAAAAAGGCGCAATCTTCATTTCTCGGCCTTCTTTTGTCGGGTTTATCCACTCTTGCCCTTGCGGAGCGTCCACATCGGCCACGGCCAAATAGGCTTTTTTACTCAACACTTTTTCCAACGCCATCGAAGGGTTATAGCCGTCTTCGCACTCAAACACAATTTGCGTTTGGCTACGGTTGAGGCGCTTGTAGGCGGGTAAGAATGTGTCCAAAATCGTTTGTAACGGAATGGCTTTGTAGGTTTTCTTTTGGTGAAAAACAGGGTCGTCCGCTACAACAACAGTCTCGGGAGTAGGAAATTGGGCTTTTAAATCCGACAAATAAATGCCCATCGAATCCACCTTTGTTATCGCAGTAGTATCGGTGCTTATTGTGTCGCTTTTTGTTTGATTATCTGATTGTTGAGAACTGTTACAAGCCGCAAACGAAAGGGCAATGAAAGCAAAAGAGAGGAAGTTTTTCATAGCAGAAGAGGGGGGCGATGTACGCATTTTTGTCACGAGGTTTTTAAGAAACCGAAGACACTTTTGAGCCTTTCCAAGTTTCGAAATTGTCGATTAACGAAACTTGGAAAGGCTCTGAGACTTATTTAATCGTAGAGAAATCAGTCGCTTTCATATAAACAGACTCCACTTTGTTCGCAAGTTTTCCGTTCACTTCCGAAGCATCGCGTGCTTTTACCCAATCAGGGTCGGCTCTGAAGGCGTCAAACGCTTTTTTGCCCGCTTCTTCGCTGGGGTGTGACAAGATATAAATCAAGGTATCGTCTTTGCCATTGACGGTCCAGTAAGCGACGTTGGTCATGCCGTGTTTTTTGAACAATTTAAGTGTATGATTACGAAAACGCGCAAGCAAATCAGGCAATTTACCTGGGTTGGTAGTGTACGTACGAAGTTCAAAAACGCGCTCTTTTTTGCTTTTTGAAGACTTAATTTTGGGCGAAAAATCGGTCGCATCCATAAAAATGCTTTCCACTTTCGACACAATTTTGCCACTTGCTTCCGATTCTGTCCGTACTTTTACCCACTCAGGGTCGGCACCAAAGGCTTTCCAAGCGGCATCGCGTGCGGCGCGGTCGGGGTAGGCAAGAACATAAATGAGTTTGTTTTCTTCGTGCAACGGAACCCAATATCCGATGTTGGTCATGCCATGTTTTTCGAAAATTTTGGTAGTATGGTTCCGAAAACGGGCTAAAAGTGCTTCTAAACGACCAGGTTCGGTGTAATAAATGCGGGTTTCGAACAAGCGCGTATCTTGTGCCGACGCCGTGAGCGTCGCAGCAAATAAAAGTATAATGGTTAGAAATTGTTTAAACATTGTGTTTATTGGTTTATTTTTACTTTCAAAAGACACATCAACCGTAGTTCTATGTTAAAAAAAAGAAGTTTTATCGCATTTTTTGTGGGAGCAGTTTGGGTAAGTGGCTGCATTCCTACGACGTATCTGAAAGGCGTTAAGCGGGAAAGTTTCCAGTACAGCACCCAAAGTAAACCTCTCATAAGCGCCCACCGTGGCGGTGGCGATTACGCGGGCTATCCCGAAAATTGTATTGAGTCGTTTGAATGGCTGGTCAAACAAATGCCTGTGATTATTGAGTGCGATATTTCGATGACCAAAGACAGTGTATTAATGATGATGCACGATGATGCCCTTGAGCGTACCACCACGGGCTCGGGCAAGGTACGGGAGGTAAACTGGGCGTATTGTAAAACGTTACAATTAGAAGATAACAAAGGGACGCTGACGCCTTATAAAATTCCAACCCTAGAAAAGGTGCTGACATGGGGAAAAGACAAAGTAATGTTTACGCTTGATGTAAAGCGGAGTGTCCCCTTTGAAAAAGTGACGGCTTTAGTAAAAAAATACCGTGCGCATTCGTACGCGGCCATCATTACGTACAATGCTCAAGACGGCGCCAAAGTCCATCGCCTCGACCCCGAGGTGATGATTTCGGTGACGATTCGTAACCGAGAGGAGTACCAACGTCACCAAGAAGCGGGTATTCCTGATAATCGGATGATTGCGTTTGTAGGAACGCGCGAACCCAATAGCGAACTGTGTCAATTTTTGCATCAAAAAGGGATTCGTTGCATTTTAGGAACGCTCGGTAACCTCGACAAAATGGCCACAGCCCGTGGCGACCAACTCTACGGCGAGTTTGTAAAGCAAGGGGGAGATATACTTTCATCAGACCGCCCACTTGAAGCCTGGAAAGTGGTACGTTCTTTGTAGGGTAATTCTAAAAAAGAAAGTGGTATGAATGTGTTTGCTTTGGTGTTAAATATGTTTCTGTGGGGGCAAGACCCGCTGGAAAGTCGTTTGTCGAAAATGGTGGGGAAAAGCCGAGTCGTGATGTTGTATTGCCCCAAGTCTTCGGATGTGGATTTTAAGACCCAAAAAAAATGGTTGAGTGAGGTCGGTGCGGGGATTTTAGAGCGTGATTTGTACGTGGTGGATTGCGTAGAAGCCGAGTTGTCACCTGAGGATGCTGCTCATTTGCAAGAGCGTTTTCACTATACCCCGAACCATTTTCGTTTTTGGCTAATTGGCAAAGACGGGCAGGTAAAGCTCATCAGTTTTAAGCCTGTAAAACCCGAGCAAATCTTTGGACTTATCGACTCCATGCCTATGCGAAGAGAGGAAATAAAAAGGAATAAGTGATATATAGTGCTTTTTATTATCCTACTTCATTTTTTTGACAAACTTAAAGTGCGTTCTCTCAAGCCCTTGCCGTTCGTAGAAACGGTGAGTTTCAAAGCGTTTTTTGTTGGCAGTAACCTCCAAAATTTCAAAATCTTCTTGTTGTGCCACCGCAAAAAGTTGCTGAATGAGCAGTTGTCCAATGCCCTTACTTCGGTAATCAGGGATGACAAACATCTCTTGGATTTCGCCCACTTTACCGCAATGATGAAGAAGCCACTGAGTATGAACACTTGTGTAGCCAACGCAACGGTCGTGGTCGAACGCTAAAAAATAATGATAATCAGGATGGAGAAGGTTACGATTGTAGATGGAGTTAAATTGGTCAAAATCAAACGTTACTTCCTCTAGTTCGCAGAGAAATGAATAAATAAATGCAACATCGGAGGGGGTAGCTCGACGAAGTGAAATGGAGTGCATGAGCATCTAAGAATGGCTTGGGGGTTAAAACTCTTGCATTACATCCGACTCATACACCAGCGTACCTTTGACATTGCTGGCAGTGATGGTGACCATAGCTTTGGCTACTTTGTAGGCTTCGATGGCACGGTATTTGGACGGAATCAGCGGGCGCAAAAGTTTGGATAAAGCCTCGCCAATTTGTTCTCCTACTCGGCTTTCGCTTCGCTTTCCGAGTAACAAAGAAGGTCTAAAAATGAGCAATGCTTCAAAACCAATGTTTTTAAGGGTAGTCTCTACGTCACCTTTGACTCGATTATAGTAGAATATCGACTTACTATCTGACCCCATGGCTGTGACGATGGCAAAGCGTTTGGCTCCATTTTGGAAGCCGAGTTGCGCAATTTCGACTGGGTACGTATAATCAACACGATAAAAAGCGTCTTTGGAGCCTGCTTTTTTCATGGTGGTGCCCAAACAACAAAAAATATCGTCGGCCCAAACAGTGGCATCATCAGGATGGTCGAAATCAAAAACTACGGAGCTTAGCTTGGGGTGTGCCCAATCTAATGGTTTTCGTGTGAGGGCTATAACTTCAGTATATTTATCGGAAGCAATTAGTTCAGAAATTACTTCTTTCCCCACCAATCCGCTTCCTCCTATCACCAATGCGGTACGTTTATCGGATGTCATGCTTTTGGGAGTGGCTTAATTTGCATTTATTACACACAAGTCTGTATATCAACTATAAATTAAGAAAAAAATATTCGTTTATAGAAAGTATCCCAACAGAATTTATTAAACGGTAATTAGGCTAGAAGTCAAATTCGACGACATCGGGGTCGTTGAGGAGGCGTTTAGTGAGGCGTTCGTGGTTTCGTTCACTCCCTTGTACAATCCAGGTTCCACTGATGTTGTTCCCAATTCGGCTTTGGGTTCCTCGCTTGGCGTCTAGCTTTAACTCTCTAAATACCATTTCGTAGTGCTTCAATGTCTTTTGCTGAAACTTACACACGATACGGTAATTACGAAGCTGATTTCGGCGTTTGATGAGGTTCTGGATGGGTACAAAACCATATAAAACCACCAATACAATCAGCGAAGCAACAGTCGCCAATTCGTAGTAGCCACTACCGACGCACATGCCTAATGCTGCGGTGGCCCATACTGTTGCTGCGGTGGTGATTCCGACCACTCGGTTGTTTTCTCGGAAGATAATCCCTCCGCCGATAAAACCAATACCGGTAACGATATTGGCGGCAATGCGCCCCGCATCACCACCCACTCGGATAGAAATAAGGGTAAATAAAGTAGAACCGACGGCAATCAAAATCATGGTACGAAGCCCTGCCGATTTGCTGTGATACTCGCGCTCTATACCTATGATTGACCCCAATCCCGCAGCGATGAATAACTTAAGCACTTCTTCGGTCAAAAATGTTTCCATGGATTTACTATTTTGACTAAGAATTCATCAAAGCTTCAATTTCATCGGCTTCAATGGGAATGTGAGCCATGAGGTCGATGTTTCCGTTTTCGGTAATGAGAATATTGTTTTCAAGGCGGATTCCTAAGCCTTCCTCCCGAATGTAAATCCCCGGTTCACAGGTAAAAACCATGCCCGCGGCAAAACGTCGATAACGATTACCTACGTCGTGGACATCCAACCCGAGTGCGTGCGACGTCCCGTGCATAAAATAGCGACGGTATGCAGGCCGATCGGGATGCTGATTAGCAATATCTTGCGGTGTTAGTAACCCTAAATCAATCAACTCGCTTTCCATTATTTTAGCCACTTCGGCTTGGTATTCATCTAGTACATTACCCACTACGAGCATCGAGCGAGCAGCTTTTAGGACGCTTAATACAGCTTCATATACTTGACGTTGACGAGCGCTAAAACGTCCATTAACAGGTATTGTTCGGGTGAGATCGGCGTTGTAATTACCGTATTCTGCTGCCACGTCCAATAATAAAATATCGCCGTCTTTGCATTGTTTATTATTGGCCGTGTAGTGCAAAACGCAGGAATCTTTCCCCGAAGCAATGATAGGTGTATAGGCAAACCCTAGTGAGCGTTGGCGCAAAAACTCGTGAGCAAACTCGGCCTCAATTTCGTATTCCCAGACGTCGGGTTTGATAAATTTTAGCACCCTCATAAAACCATCGTGCGTGATATTGATGGCCTTCTGAAGTTGCTCGATTTCTAGGGGCTGTTTGATAGCCCGCAAAAAAGCCATCAACGGCGCCAAGCGTTCGAGGCGATGAAGTGGGTATTTTTCTTTGAATTCTTGAAGGTAGCGAGCATCGCGGGTTTGTACCCGAGAGTCGCTGCGGGCGTGTTCATTGGTATTAAAATACACATTTTCGGCCTCAAAAACCACTTGAGGAAAAACGCTGTCCCATTGGTGTGTCCAATAAATTCGAGGTATGCCTGAGCGTTCAAATGCTTGTGGTATAGTCAGTTTTTCGCCTTCCCAAATGGCGATGTTTTCGTTGGTTTCTCGCACAAACAAAATCTCTCGAAATTTAGGATCAGGGTGGTCAGGAAAAACCAACAAAACGGTCTCTTCTTGGTCAATACCCGACAAATAAAACAAATCGGAGTTTTGCTTAAACCCCATCGTACCGTCGGCATTGGTGGGCATGACATCGTTGGAATGCAAAATGACCAAGCTTTTGGGCTTGAGAAGTTGGTATAATCGTTGTCGATTTTGAATGTATAACTGAGAGTCAATGGGTGTATAACGCATTTGGTAATTGGGATTTTGAAATGACTAGTGGGCAAGACACAAATCCTCCAAGTTTTGGAAACTTGGAGGATCTAACCTGAGGATTTCCAAAACTCAGCAGGATTACGCCTAAACCTAGAGTCTCAACGCTTCGATTTCGGAAATTGTTTTTGGAATAGGGTTGCCCAACAACTGAGCACCATCGGCGGTAATGAGGTAATTGTCCTCGATACGCACTCCGCCAAAATCATAGTATTCTTTGAGAGCGTCATAATTGACAAAATCACGGAATTTTCCTTGGCTTTCCCACAAGTCGATTAATTCAGGAATAAAATACAAGCCAGGCTCAATGGTTAAAACAAAACCTGTTTCAAGTTCTTTGGCCAAACGAAGTGATTTTAGTCCCAGTAACGTGCTTCGGCTAAGTCCATCTCGGTAGCCAATGTGTTGTTCTCCAAGGTTTTCCATATCATGGACGTCCATGCCCATCATGTGGCCAACCCCGTGGGGCATAAACAAGCCTGGTACGCCTAAGGCAGTCATTTCGTCAACGTCGCCTTGTAATAAACCAAGAGTTTTGAGACCCTCAGCAATGGTTTTCCAAGCAATCAGGTGGCAATCGAGGTATTTTGTACCTGGTTGCAGGGCGGTGATGGTATTGAGGTTGGCGTCGAGAACGATTTGGTAAATTTCCTTTTGACGTTCAGTAAATCGTTTGTCAACGGGCCAAGTGCGGGTAATATCGCCCGCATAATGTGTAGCGGTTTCTGCCCCAAAATCTCCCAACACAAGGCGGCCGCTGGAAAGGCGGTTGCCGTGGTAGTGATTGTGTAACGTTTGACCATCTACTGACAAAATAATAGGGTAAGCTAAGTCGCCTCCGCCTTGCAGCGCTGTACCGTGGACAATACCCGCAATTTCGTATTCGTATTTGCCCGATTGCGTTGCACGGATGGCGTTGAGGTGCATCTGAGCCGTAATGTTAACGGCCTTGTTGAGCTCGACTACCTCTTCAGCGGTTTTATAAGAACGCTGATTTACAACAGCTTTGATAAACTCAACAGAAGCACCTTGGGCAATTTTCTGAAGGGATTTGCCTGTCCATTCGTGAAGCTTGAAGGTATGTTCAGGGCGATAAGTTGGTAAAAAATGAACCGTTCGCCCTGCGGCTAAGTGACTTTTGAGAACACCTTCGAGTTGAGATTTAGCCAGAACTTTGGTGACCCCGACTCGCTCGGATTGCTCTTGAAGTGTAGGTTGTGGCCCCGCCCAAATGACATCGTCGATGGTGATTTCGTCACCCACGAGCCATTCTTCTCCCGATTCTACGTCGATGAGGGCGGCTAAACTGGCTTTATTTAACCCAAAATAATATAGAAAAGTACTGTCTTGGCGAAAATGATAGGTATTGTCGGCATAGTTCATGCCTGCTTCTTCATTGCCCAGAAAGAGCAAGATACCACTGCTGACTGCTTTTTTTAGCTGTTGACGCCGTCCGACGTAAGTGTCTTTGGAAAACATAAAGTAATTAGGGTTTTGTTGGCGCGCAATATTAACCAATCTGTCGGCGAATCGCTACCTTTTACCCCTCAAAAATGATACTTAACCAATAAATGTGCGTAAGCGCTTAGAAAGGACTAGGAAAGCTCTACGAATGTACGGGCGAAAACGAAAAAAAGTGCTTGACGGTCGCGAAAAAATCTGTTTTTTGCCGCAGACTGAGGGAATTTTCTGCTAAGTGGGTGCAACATTTAGACTTATTTCTTTATTTTGTTGAATTATTGCCAATGTATTAGCTGGTAATTTTTCTTAACTTATAGACTAAATCTTCGTTATGTTCCAAAAGGGCAGTTGTTTGTTGTTGCTTTGGGGGTGGGGAGTCAGCGCCGCATCTGCTCAAACCAAGTACTGGGTGTTCTTTAAAGATAAAAACCTGCTTGACGCACCAGCGGTGTCGGTCAAAACACTCGAAAACCGTCGCTTACAAGGACTTACGTTGTCAGACGAAACCGATTTGCCCGTTAAGAAAAATTATTTACAGCAATTGCAAACGCATCACTGTAAGCCACTTATTACTTCTCGTTGGTTAAATGCCGTATCAGCGACCATTCCTGCCCAAGACCTTGAGGCTGTACAACAACTTCCGTTTGTGGCCAAAGTGCAACCTATGGATGGGCGTTTTTACATTGCCAAAACCAACACCCACCGCCGCTCGACGATGGCTCCTGTGATGACGCAAATTCAGGCGGAGGAATTTAAAAAAGTGGGACTGACGGGCAAAGGAATTACTATTGGGGTGATAGATGCAGGTTTTTTTGAAGCCAAAGAAAGCCACTACCTTAAGCATTTGTTTGAGAATAAAGCGATTTTAGACAAGCGCGACTACGTCAACCCACCGCTGACGCTTTCGGAGGCCTTTTATAAAACGCAAGAAACGTTTTCTGATTTTCACGGAACCGAAGTGCTGAGCGCAATTACGGGCATAAGTCGTACCGAAAATACCCAAAGTGGTTTGGCAATTGATGCTCAATTTTATTTGGCACGCACCGACCACGGCACCCGCGAATGGCGTGGTGAAGAGGATAATTGGGTAGCGGCGATGGAATGGATGGATAGCCTGGGAGTACGGCTTATCAATACGTCTTTGGGGTATGCGCAGGGCTTCACTGACCCCAAAGAAAACTATCTCATTTCGCAAATGGACGGTCAAACGAGCGTGATTAGCCGTGCCGCTCAAATTGCGGCTGACAAAAAAGGAATGCTGGTGGTGGTTTCGGCAGGAAACGAGGGGGATGACCCAAGTTGGCGTATCATTTCAACCCCTGCGGATGCACAAGGGGTGCTTTCGGTAGGGGCTACAAACCAACGGTTTTGGAATCGAATAGGGTATAGCAGTATTGGCCCTGAATATTTGTCGTACCTCAAACCCAACGTTTCGTGCTTTTCGTTATACGGTACTTCTTTATCAGCACCTGTCATTACGGGTTTTGCAGCTTGTTTGATGCAAGTAAATCCGACGTTAACCAATAAACAATTGATTCAAATTATCGAAAAATCGGCCCATTTATACCCGTATGGCAACAATTTTGTAGGGTACGGGGTCCCTTTGGCTTCACGGGCGTTGGGATTGGTTCAAAACTCGGCGGAGGTGAATGCTACCTATGCCAAAGAAATAAAAGCAGAGGGATTGACGTTTATTCTTAAAATTCCTGAAGCGGGCGATATGGTTTCGCTCTTTCATAAAAAAAGCCCTACCCACGTGCTATCGCAGGAGATTGTACGAGTGCGCGATGGTCAACTCACGCTTAAACGCCACAACGGAGAAACACACACCACCGTTGACCTCAAAAATGAAGTAATTGAGGTAATTTGGCAATAACTTAAAATCGTCCTTTCAATAAATATTTATCGGTACAGGCATACAACGACGAATAAAACGTAAGGTGCGGGCGGTTGGTTTCGATGCACTTTTCGAGGCGTAAAATGGGTTTTCCCGTGGGAATGTGCATGATGTGGGCAATTTCGCTCGGAACGGTCATGGCCCATACTTTTTCGTCTCCACCTTTGACAATGACATTGTATCGTTTGCGCAAAACGTCAAACAATGACCTGTTTTCGAGCGTTAAGCGCTGTAAATTAGGAAGTTCGCTGGTAGGGAGTGCAATTCGTTCGTAGAAAATTATTTCGTTGTTTACCGTGCGGAGACGCTCGATATAATAAAAAGAAGCTGTGGTATTTTCGGGTTGGAAGCAAAAATCGGCTGGAAAAACCGACGAAATACTTCGGGTCAAAATAGTCGTTTTAATCTCGGGTTCTTGAGTACAGTTGTAGTAGCTGTGCGGTTCAATAGAAAGCATTCCTGACCCCACGGGTAATGGCAGTACGACGCTCCCTTTTCCCTGAAATTTTTTGATGTAACCCTCTTCGGCAAGCATCGATAGGGCTTGACGAATGGTGGGTTGGGTCAATTTATAGGTAAGTTGTAATTCTTTTTCAGAAGGCAAAAGACTTCCAATCTCGTATGTACCATTATGGAGTTGTTGACGGAGCGTCTCGTACAAAAACTGGTACTGAGGAAGACGCGGGGTAGCTTCGGTCATAAGTAGAGGTGTTAGCGGTAACAAAGGTAGTACCTCTTTTTTGAATATTTTTCTTAACATTGCAACATGCAATCAATCGTACCCATTCATTATTATCTTGTTGTGGCCGCAGCGTTGTTTAGTATAGGTATAGCGGTTATCATTACCAAACGAAATGCCATTGCGGTGTTGATTGGTATTGAGCTCATTCTCAATGCCGTAAATCTTAATTTGGTCGCCTTCTCACAGTACGACCCTGTTCGACTATCAGGGCAAATGTTATCACTGTTTGTGATGGTGGTGGCAGCAGCCGAATCAGCTGTTGCGTTGGCAATACTACTCAAAGTACATAGGCACTATCAAACAGCCGATTTGGACAAAATTAGTTCGATGAAAAAGTAACTTTAGATACGCGATTTGGCACGTGCAAACGTTTTAGATAATACGTAGTTTTAAAGAAGAAAGACGAACCTAAGTCTCTATTAAAAATATCCCAACATAGTAAAGAAGAAAGAGATGGGTATTGGGTGAAATATCCCTCAACACTGATTGACTTCATTTAAAAAGAAATGATTATGCGTAGGAGAAGCGTTTTATTCCTGTTGATTTTTGTAGGAAGTAGCTTGATGGCGCAAGCTCAGTTTAGCAATAAAAACAAAAAACGGCAAGCCACTGCCGTCGAAGCCAATAAAAATGTGGAAGCAGTGACGATTGTGGGAATCAAGAGTAAGTATTTGGCCAAAGATTCTTCAAGCGTTACGGTTTTCATGCGGGTTGACTTGAGCAAAGCCAACAATCTGCCCGTTCGTTGGCGTGATTTTACCGAAAAATTCACCCTGAACTATGTCGTTTATCCTGACTTTTCTTCTCGGGAACGGTTGGCTTACGGTAATATCGCTCTCAATGAACAAAATGTTACCCAACTGAGCAGCGCTAGGTTTTTGATTCGTTTTGAAGTGAAAAGGCCAGGAAATCATGCAGGTGGTGTGTTGCTAGGCGAAGTTTCGGAGATTGGTACCACCAATAAAGTCCTGAATGATTTAGCCATCAAATTCCGTGATACAAAATTGAGCGAACGCTTTGCGTTATTTGAGCGTACGGGACAAGTACCTATGCTTCAAAACTATGTTAATGTGAATGATACCATTCAAATCAAAGATATCAACAAGACAGTGAAAGAGTTGTACGTGATGCGTTATCGTCACGATTTTGAGCCTGCTCAATCGCCAATGAATACTAATCCACGAAATGCCCCTCGAACTCTTGACGTTGATACGACCTTTAAAATCACGACAAGTTCTCAACTGGCGTTTAAAGAAGAAGGACTCTATTACATGACCGAAGATACAACCGATACCTACGGGATAGGGATTATAGTGAGGAACCGGCGGTTTCCTAAAATGACGCGACCAGCCGAACTTGCACGTCCTGTGATGTACATGAGTCAGGCAAATGAAATAAACGAAATGCTTGCCCCCAAAGACCCTAAAAAGGCGCTTGACCGTTATTGGCTGAGTTTAATGAATGGGAACAGCGATTTGGCCAAGCGGACAATCAGTGTATTTTACGGCCGAGTAGAGGAAGCCAACCGCCTTTTTACCACCTATAAGGAGGGCTGGAAAACGGACAAAGGAATGATTTATATTATAATGGGAGGCCCTGACCGCGTGCAACGCAGCAAAGATCGCGAGGTATGGGTGTATTCACAACGAGCTAATTTTCAGGAAATTAATTTTACATTCAACCGTCGTCCTAATCAATTTGTAGAGGACCATTATGAGCTTCAACGCTATGTCGAATACCAACCGATTTGGTATCCAATGGTCGAAGCATGGCGAACAGGCGCAGTGAGAGAATAGAAACGAATCCTGAGGGTTACTTACAACCCAAATTTTTAGTGTCGATTGCAGCGTGTCGAATAGAAAACTAATTTATTCGACACGCTGCAATCGACATTCTTACTTAATAGTAATATCAAATGGCAAGCGCGCTTGCGTTCCTTCCATTTGTTGAAGTTTCTTCAAGGTTTTGAGGTAAGGAGCAAAGTCACCGAGTTTTTGTTGTAACACCGCTTCTTCGGCGTCGTTAGAAAATTTCGTAATCACTTCCTCAAACACGTTTTTCTCTTTTGGATAACGAACACGGTAGTCACCTTCTTTCAATTTAGCCGATTTTGCTGCAATTTCAATCGCTTTGTCCAAGCCACCAAACTCGTCGATAAGACCGTTTCCTTTGGCCTCACGCCCCGACCATACACGTCCCGACGCTAACGATTGAAGTTTCGCCAACGACATTTTACGACCTTCTGCCGCTTTTTTGGTAAAGACAGCGTAAATGTTTTCGGTGCTGCGTTGCATACGGTTGTTTTCAAAAGGCGTCATTTCACGCGTTACACTTGGCCAATCTGAGTGAGCGTTGGTATTTACGCGGTCGAAAGTAATTCCTAATTTATTGCGAAAGGTATTTTGGAAGTTAAACAACACGCTAAACACCCCAATAGAACCCGTAATGGTGTTGGGATGTGCCACGATTTTGTCGCAACCCATCGCCATATAATACCCACCCGATGCCGCTACGTCTGACATAGAAGCAATGACAGGTTTTTCTTTGCGGGTCAACTGAATCTCACGCCACATCACATCTGATGCTAGGGCACTTCCACCTGGCGAATTGATACGAAGCACAACGGCTTTCACTTTTTTGTCCTGACGCGCCTTGCGAAGTTCTTCCACAACGGTTTCAGAGCCGATATTCCCGTCGTTGCTTTTGCCCGACATGATAGCCCCTTCTCCAATAAGTACGGCGATACGGTTGTCGCTGCTACCTTCTTTTACGTGTTTTTCGGCTTTTGAATACTTGCTAAGGCCCACAAACTTGATTTTGTCATCTTCACCCAATTTAAGCTCTTTGCGCAGCGCTGTTTCTACTTCGTCGTAGTAGCCCACGTTGGTAATAAGTTTGTGTTTGAGTGCATCTTGCGGTGAATCAATGCTGAGCGAGTCAGCCAAGTTTTTCAACTGAGTAGGAGTGATTTTTCGAGCTTGAGAAATTTTATCTACTGCATGGTCGAAGATGTTATTAATCAACACCTGATTTTGAAGGCGACTAGCGTCGCTCATGTTTTCGCGGAAAAAAGGCTCTACGGCGCTTTTATATTCCCCAACGCGAAAAATGAGAGGTTTTATCTCTAGCTTGTCGAGTGTGCCTTTGTAGAAGTCATACTCAGCACTGAGGCCATTCCACTCCATTCCACCTGCGGGATTAAGGTAAATTTTATCGGCAACCGACGCCAAGTAATACGCTTTTTCAGTCATTACTTCGCCGTAAGCATACACAAACTTATTCGACTTTTTGAAATCAATAATGGCATCGCGGATTTCCTCGGCAGTAGCCCAACCTACCATCGGGTATTGTACGTCAATGTACACGCCCTTGATGTTGGGGTCTTGCTTGGCATTGGCGAGGGCCGAGCGAATGTCGAGTAAACCAAGGACACTGCCTTGTCCGCCCGAAAATTCGGCAAAAGGGTTCTCAACGGCTACTTCCTGAATAGGGTTGTTGAGATTGAGTTTTAACACAGAATTACTTTCTATCGGTGTACTTTCTTCGGAAGAACCCACAGCGGCTATGATTCCAACAAAAAGGAAAAAGCCGAGGATAGAAAATAAAAATAAACCGATGATGGTTGCGAAAACGTGTTTAATAAACTGCCACATGAGTATAAAAAAGAAAAAATGTAATGGTCAAAAATAGGATTTTTAATTTACCTAAAAAACAAAAATACAGTTTGGTAATACGACGGAGGAGGGTTTATGTTAAAAGGCGGATTGATAGTACAAGTGGAAAAATGAGTGGTTGAGGATGCCTGATAATGCAGTGAATGGTGGAATTAACAGGAAGCAAAAGGTATTTTACTGACCTACCATTTGTACGGTGAGGTGCTGGACATTACCGACCAGAATTATTTGATTCAGAATGTGAATACGTATTTGCTCACGAACCCCCGTCAGGAGTAGGTCAATAGGTGGTATCTTCCAGAATAGATAACTACTATTTGCTCAAAAATTTGTTACTTTGCCTTGTTAATAATGGTTTACAATTGGGAGATTTATGGTTTACGGTGGAAGTAATGTCCTGAACAGTAAACAACTAACTCTAAACTTTACAAATTCTAAACGGTAAATTCAAAACCGAAAATAGCAAATTCAAAAAAATGGCAAACGGAATATTACAAGGTAAACGCGGCATCATTTCTGGTGCCCTCGACGAAAACTCAATTGCATGGAAAGTAGCCTTGAAAGCTAAGGCAGAAGGTGCGTCTTTCACGTTGACCAACGCCCCAATCGCGATGCGGATGGGCGAAATCAAAAAATTGTCGGAGGCATGTGAGGCAGAAATTATCCCCGCCGATGCGACGTCAATTGAAGATATTGAAAACCTCTACGGCAAGTCAATGGACGTATTGGGTGGAAAAGTGGATTTTGTCCTTCACTCAATCGGGATGTCGCCCAATATCCGTAAAGGACGTGCCTATGGCGATTTGAACTACGAGTGGTTCCTAAAAAGCGTGGACGTTTCGGCGTTGTCGTTTCATAAATTTTTGCAAGTAGCCGAAAAAATGGACGCCATCAACGAGTGGGGAAGCGTGGTAGCGCTTACCTACATGGCAGCGCAGCGTACGTTTCCTTTCTATACCGACATGGCCGAAGCAAAAGCGATGTTGGAGTCGATTGCGCGTAGCTACGGATACCGTTACGGAAAACTTAAAAAGGTGCGCGTAAACACAGTTTCGCAGTCGCCTACCAAAACTACGGCTGGAAACGGAATCGGTGGTTTTGATAAGTTTTATGATTTTGCCGAAAAAATGGCGCCCCTAGGCAACGCCTCGGCCGATTCATGCGCTGATTTTGTAACCATGATGTTCTCAGATTATACACGCATGGTAACAATGCAAAACCTTTTCCACGACGGTGGTTTCTCAAACGTCGGGATTTCAGCCGAAGTGTTGGAAGGGTAGTTTTTCTAGTGATGAATTAGGAGAGATGAGTAATGAGGTTTGGTACCTTTCATCTCTCATCTCTTCTAGCTCATCTCTCCTATTAAGGGTACAACAAATATTTCTCCCGCATTTTTTTGTAGTTTGATAAGCCAGGCTCCCAGCTTTTACGAATCTCTTCTTCGTTCGTGCCTGCGATAATCTGCTTTTTAAGATTTTCCGTCCCCGCCAATTTGTCGAAGTTACCCATTTGCTTGCTTTGGCTCATGTCAAAAAACTTGTCTTTGTAAGGATAAGCCGCGTAGGTTTCAAACAACCACTTGAGGTTCAGTTTTTTAGATTTTACAAACGTATTGGCGTCAAACTTACGCAGGTCGAGTCCATAACATTCTTGATCTTGGTGAAGCGGCGTTTCGCTCATTCCTTGGATACTCACGGGCTTAAACGTAAAGCTGTATTTTCCCTTCAACGCAGGTGCGCCTAAGACCGTAAAAGGCATGTAGGTACCGCGCCCTTGGCTCAAAATGGTACCTTCAAACAAACAGATGCTTGGGTACAGCATGATAGATTGCTGCGTATTGAGGTTAGGGGAAGGCGGCACGGGCAATACGTATGGCATGGCGTGGGTATAGTTGGCTACCTTGATGATTTTTAATGTACACTGCATCTTGTTGGGAAGCCAGCCTTCGCCGTTAATCATTTGGGCAAATTCGCCAATGGTCATCCCGTGGCTAATCGGAATCGGAAACATGCCAATGCCTGATTTGAGGTGAGGCTCCAAAATAGGGCCGTCAACGCAAAAGCCGTGCGGGTTGGGGCGGTCGAGGATGATGAGTTCTTTGCCATTTTCAGCGCATGATTCCATTACGTACGACAGGGTATTGATGTACGTGTAAAAGCGCGCGCCCACGTCTTGCACGTCAAAAATCATCACGTCCACGTCGGCCAAATGCTCTTTCGATGGCTTGCGATTTTTGCCATAAAGGGAAATGACAGGAATGCCTGTTTTGGGGTCTACGCTATCGCTGACCTTGGCGCCGTTGCTGGCATTGCCACGAAAACCATGTTCGGGGCCAAAGATTTTGGTGATAGTAACGCCGAGTTTGACAAGGCTGTCAACGCAGTGAGATTTTCCGATGATGGAAGTTTGGTTGACTAGCATCCCTACCCGTTTGCCTTTTAAATAAGGAAGGTAAGTGCTCGTTTGATCGGCCCCCGTAATAATGGTTTTGGCAGGCGGTGCGACGAAAGAGGTGGTTAGAAAAATGGCTAGAGATGAGGCGACAACCGCCTTGAAAAGGTGTTTCATGCTAGATTGCTTTTGAAGGGTATGCGACTAAAAGTGGGTAAAGATAACGACTTTACTCATTTATGTTCGCTTTGGCCGCTTCCGCTTCCTTGGGCGGTCGTAGAGGGGGCGGCTGTTCCTGCTATTATTGTAAAAGGCGTTGAAACCAATTTGCGAACTAGGTCGGGATGTGAATAGGAAATCAGGTGGCCAGCTTCGGGTAAAAAAATGAAATGAGCGAGTTCCTCCGTTAATTGTTGACGTGCAAAGTCAAGATTGCTAGGATTCACAATCCAGTCTTTCCCACCTTGCACCACAATCGTGGGCACTTGTAATTTTGACCATTGTGGCTGTAGTTTTTTCAATTCGCTGGCGTGGGCAAATTTTTCAAACGTGGCTACGTTGAGGCGACGAGGCAGCCACATGCGGACAATCCACCACTTGGCGGGTTTAGAAAACCACCAAAATTTTTCTTTGGTTGGGTCGATGGCAGGAGCAAGCATGACTAATTGACTAAACGCCTTGGGGTTCAAAATTGCCATTTGTGCTGCGATAGGTGCGCCAAATGAACGCCCTAAAAGAACCGCTTTTTGTTTTGAATGGTTGAGCGAAAGGGCCAACATCGCCGCTTTGGCTTGGGTTTCGATGGATGTTACAAAGCGTTTTTTGCGCAAGCTTGAATGGTTGTAGCCCAAGCGGTCGATGGCAATAATGTGAAAACGACTTTGCAGCAAAGAATCATCGACCATGTTCATGTATCCGTACCAAGCCCCAGGCGCTCCGTGAATGAGCAACAGCGGAGGAAGGGTATCGGCACCCGTAGTCGCTGCAAAAAGCTTGAGACTGTCGTTTTGAATGGTGTAAAAAGTAGGTTTAACGGGCCGATTGGCGTAGTGTTCGCGAATGTCACGGTCGTTTTTTCGCCACGACCGAAAACAAGACGAAAGCCCTGTTGTTAGAAACAGGAAAGCAATCCAAAGTAAAAGTTTACGACTTAGCATAGTTAAAAGTAGCGGTTGCTTAAACCGCGTTTTGTTTAGTATGTGTCAGCTTTTGATGAGGTTTTGGCCTGTTTTTGCACCTCAAATTTCTTTTCCATTTCTTCAACGGTAGCGGTCAATGAATTGCGAAAACACATGGCTTGTTAAGGGTATAAGTGGTTTTTTCTGTGTAGTTTTGAGCAAAGATTTGTTTTCTTTGCCCACACTCGTTAAACAAACTATGACTCTATGAAATTCAAATTATTAGGAAAATCGGGCCTTCGCGTATCAGAATTGTGCCTAGGTACAATGACTTTTGGTACTGAATGGGGCTGGGGCGCCGACAAACACGAAAGTAAAAAGATTTTTGAAGCTTACGCCAACGCTGGCGGTAATTTCATCGACACTGCCAACCGCTATACCGAAGGCACATCGGAGATATTTTTGGGAGATTTTATCTCGTCCGACCGTGACCATTTTGTGGTTTCGACCAAATATACCTTGTACGACAGAAATGGTGACCCCAATTACGCGGGCAATCACCGCAAAAACATGATTCGTTCGGTCAACGAAAGTCTCAAACGCCTCCATACCGATTATATCGACGTGTTTTGGGTACACATGTGGGAGTTTACGACGCCCATTGATGAAGTAATGCGCGGATTGGATGATTTGGTTCGGAGCGGAAAAGTGCATTACGTCGGGATTTCGGACACGCCTGCGTGGGTGATTTCGCGTTCAAACATGCTTGCCGAACTACGCGGATGGAGCCAATTTGTGGCGTTGCAGGTAGAATATTCGTTGTTGCAACGTGGGGCCGAACGAGATTTGCTTCCGATGGCTAAAACCCTCGACATGGCCGTAACGCCTTGGGGGGTGATTGGAGGCGGAGCGCTCACGGGCAAATATTTGCGCGGAGAGACGGGGCGCGTGCCCGAAAATAGCCTTCGTCGTAGCGAACGCAGCAGCGACATCGCACAAGAGGTAGTGAATGTAGCTCAGGAATTGGGCGTAACTCCTACGCAGGTGGCCATCAATTGGGTGCGCCAACGGGTGTCAAACGTGATGCCAATCGTGGGAGCCAAGCGCGTAGAACAACTCCAAGATTCGCTCAAATGCCTTGATTTTGTGATTCCTGACGAAATTATGACGCGTTTGAACGAGGTAAGCAAAATAGAATTAGGCTTCCCGCACGATTTTCTTTCTTCGGAAGGGGTAAAACAGTCGGCTTTTGCGGGTATGTACGACCAAATTATAAATCACCGTCTTTAGTCCGTTGAAACAACAATTACTTACGCTGCTGAAAACGCAGTTTGATTCCCGCGTGCAAGCGGCGTTGGAAGCGATGCAAAACGTCCAAGACTCAGCCAACGAAGAAACCAAAAGTTCGGCGGGCGATAAATACGAAACGGGACGGGCAATGGCTCAAATTGAGCGTGACCGCCATGCCCAACTTTTTGACCAACTGCGGCAAGAACGCGCCGTTCTCGACCGCATCGACCCCGATTTTGAGTTTCAACGCGTAGGATTGGGGGCGTTGGTAAAAACTTCTGTAGGTTATTTTTTTGTTTCTGTTAGCGCAGGAATGGTAGTGGTAGATGGCCAAAAAGTAATCGCTATGTCGCCGCAGTCACCCTTGGGAGCATCATTGATGGGGAAGCAAGCGGGCGATTCGTTTTTGTTTCAACAGAAAAAAGGGGTTATAGAAGCCCTCATTTGAGAAAGGTTTTTGTTATCTTTAATTACTAAATTGCTTCAAAAAGAAGGATTTAACCTCTAACTTGTGGTTCGGTATATAGTTCGTATTTATTTTTTCTTTCTTTTTGCTTGCTTTGTAAGCTCAGCTCGGAGCCAAGCTCCGTCCCAGCTTTCTGTCTATTCGTTTTCTCGCAATCTTCAGCAGGCGTATTGGGAGGTATTTAAACTTAAAGTAAATGCCGCGAAAGCGCTTTTAGCCAAAGAGAAATCACCCAATGCCCTTGCCGTCTATGTAGAGAACTACACCGACATGGTGACGTTGCTCGTGAGCGATAACAAGGCCCTGTTTGAACAACTTTCTCCCAACGAAGATAAACGCCTTTCGTGGCTCGACGACCAGCCGAGTTCGTCACCCTATCAGCGTTTTGTACAGGCCGAAATACGGCTCCAATGGGCATTCATTAAACTCAAGTTTGGGAAAGAAATAAGTGCCTCTTGGGATATTATCAAAGCCTATCGGTTACTTACCGAAAATGCGCGCCTATATCCTGATTTTGTACCTACTTATAAGTCCTTAGGGTTGTTACACGTCCTAATTGGCTCGGCTCCGCAGAGTTATCAATGGGTCGCTAAGTTATTGGGTTTGAGGGGAAATATTCCACAGGGACTACGTGAAGTGCAACGGGTGATTCAACAAGACAAGGTGTTTTCGTTGGAGGCCCAGTTGATTCAAACATTGCTGCACGCGTATATTTTGACCTACGCCGAAAAACAAAATACGGAACTTCTACAATTTGTCCATAGCCAACCTGATAACCTGTTACTACATTTTTTTGGGACAACGGTTTCGATGAAAGACGGCAGGGGCGAACAAGCGCTTGGGTTGCTCAAACAATGTCCCAAAGGAAGTGCTTACTTTGCGTTTCCATTTTTGGATTATTTAGAAGGTGAAATTTTGCTCCAAAAAGGCCAATACGCCGCTGCCCGAACTCAGTTGAACGAGTTTTTAGGACAATATAAAGGTCAAAACTTCTTGAAAGACACCTATTTGAAGCTGTTTTTAAGCCATTGGCTCGTTGGTGAAGATGCCGATGCCAACGGATTTTTAGGAAAAATCGGTAAGGTCGGGGCTATCTACGTGGAGTCGGACAAAGCAGCGTTGAAGTTTGCCGAAAACTATACCAAAGGATTGGTTTCTAGCCAACAAAAAATCTTGATGAAGGCACGCTTATCGTTTGATGGCGGTTACTTAGACGAAGCAGCGGCAACGCTACGAAACATCAATGAAGCATCGTTTGAAAACGAGAGAGACCGTGCCGAATACCGTTATCGGTTGGGGCGTATTTACCAGCGTCAAGAGTACCCCGATGCGGCTATCCCCAATTACGAACGAGCGATGGTACTGAGCCAGGTGCAGGGTTTGTATTTTGGGGCAACGTCGGCCTTGCAGCTGGGGTACATTTACCAAGCTAAAGGACAAAAGTCCAAAGCTATTCAGTACTTTGAGCAAGCGCTCAATTATCCCAAGCACGAATACAAAAACAGCGTGGACAATAAAGCCCGCGCTGCTTTGACGCTTTTGGGAGTGAAGTAGCCTCTTGAAAGTCTTAAACTTTTAGAAGGTAGATTTACGGCAGATATTTCAAAAATTCGTTTTTTGTGCTGTCTTCTTGGAATTTGCCGCCGTAAAACGCCGTCACTGTCGAGCTAGCATCGTCTTGTACCCCGCGAGACGCTACGCATAAGTGTTTAGCGTCCATTACGATAGCTACGTCTTCGGTTTCAAGAATTTGTTGTAACTCTTTGGCAATCTGTACCGTAAGGCGCTCTTGTACTTGCGGGCGCTTGGCAAAATATTGCACAATACGGTTTAGCTTCGAAAGTCCAATCACTTTCCCACTCGAAATGTAAGCCACGTGCGCTTTGCCAAAAATAGGAACAAAGTGGTGCTCGCAGTTGGAGTAAAAACTGATGTCTTTTTCTACCAACATTTCGTTGTATTTATACTTATTTTCAAAGAGCGTCGCCTTAGGCTTATTGGCAGGGTTTAAACCCGAAAATAGCTCTTTTACGTACATTTTTGCTACGCGATGCGGCGTTCCGTTTAGGCTGTCGTCGGTGAGGTCAAGACCGAGAATTTCCATGATAGAACGGAAATGACTTTCGATTTTAGCTACTTTTTCTACGTCGCTCAGTTCAAAAGCATCCTCGCGCAGAGGGGTATTATAAGCACTAAATACGTGGTCATCTCCCCAGTCGTCGATGTTGAGTTCACCCAAATCTGCATGGTTAGGCAGGGTATTCCACAAAGTTTCGTTCTGTTTCATATAGTCGAATTTTCAAATCGAGCGACTCAGCTAAGTGCTCACGTAATAGATTAAAAATGACAATTGCGATATTCTCTGCGCTGGGGTTTATATGTTTAAACTCCTCAGTGTCAAGATTTAGATTTTTATGGTCAAACTTGATTAAAACCGTTTGTTCGATTAAATCATTCAACCATTTCAAATCTACAACGTAGCCAGTGTCAGGATTTACTTCACCCGTCACTTGCACAATCAGCTCGTAGTTGTGTCCATGGTAATTGGGGTAATTACATTTACCAAAGACGCGCGAATTTTCCTCATCCGACCATGTTGGATTGTTCAGACGATGTGCGGCGTTGAAGTGTGCCTTCCGAAACACCGCCACTCGTGGGTTGCTCATAAAATAAAAGTATGTTCTGTTGTTGGGTTTACGTACGCGCCGAGGAGCCGTCAGAAAGTTTGTCTGCAACACCCTATCGACCGTTGGGCATGGTACCAATTAGCCCGAAGGTATGTATCGTTTGTCAACATGATATTTAACACTTGTACATCTGAAATAGTTTTGAAATAATAACAAGAACCTTGTAAATACATGTGACGTTTTTTTTATAATATTGAAAATGAGTATGTTAACAAATAGATAAAATGGTGCGCTTTTAATTCTATGGTAAACGATGCCCCTTTAAAGAAAATACAGTAATCGAGGCTTGCTCAAGAAGAGATTAAATCACGAGGTCTATTCTATTGTTATATCTAAAAAAACAGGTCTACAAAGCTGCTTATTTTCAGGTGTTCAACCCGAATAAATGTTAGTTTTGCGTTTTCAATACCTGTAAAAAGGTAGGTATAAGCAAACCGAAGGGTCGAAAAACACGTTAATAGTAACATGAGTGAAATTGCCAAAGAATCCACCGAAGAGAAATCGCTGAACTTCATCGAACAAATCATTGAAGAAGACATCCGTACGGGTAAACACGAAGGCCGCATCCTAACGCGTTTTCCACCCGAACCCAATGGGTATTTGCACATTGGGCACGCCAAATCCATCTGCCTTAACTTTGGAGTAGCCCAGAAATACGGAGGAGGAACTAATTTACGTTTCGACGACACGAACCCCGTGACGGAGGATACCGAATACGTAGAATCTATTAAAAATGATGTTCAATGGCTTGGTTTTCAGTGGGTAAATGAGTTTTATGCGTCTGATTATTTTGAACAACTTTACGCATTTGCCATTGATTTAATCAAAAAAGGATTGGCCTATGTAGATGATTCTACTTCGGAGCAAATTGCTTCGATGAAAGGAACTCCTACCGAGCCAGGAACCAACAGCCCATTCCGTGACCGAAGTGTGGAAGAGAATTTGGCGTTGTTTGAGCAAATGAAGAATGGTGAATTTGCCGAAGGCTCTCGTACACTTCGCGCCAAAATCGACATGGCAGCACCAAACATGATTATGCGCGACCCCGTCATCTACCGCATAAAATTTGCCCACCACCACCGCACAGGCGACAAATGGTGCATTTACCCGATGTACGATTTTGCCCACGGTCAGTCGGACTCAATCGAACAAATTACACATTCGATTTGTACTTTGGAGTTTATTCCTCACCGCGACCTGTACGATTGGTGCATTGATAAATTAGAAATTTTCCCTTCAAAACAATACGAGTTTGCACGCCTCAACCTGACTTATACCGTCATGAGCAAGCGTAAATTGTTACAACTTGTCAACGAGGCGCACGTTACGGGCTGGGACGACCCACGGATGCCAACCATTTCGGGACTTCGCCGTCGTGGCTATACGCCGGAGTCGATTCGTGAGTTTTGCGACCGTATTGGCATTGCTCGTCGCGATAACCTTATTGACGTAAGCTTGTTGGAATTTTGCGTTCGTGAGCACCTCAATAAAATCGCTCAACGTCGAATGGTAGTACTCGACCCGCTCAAAGTGGTTATTACTAACTTCCCCGAAGATACCGTTGAGCTTTGCCTGAGCGAAAACAACCCCGAAGACCCTAACGGGGGAATGCGTGAAGTACCTTTTAGCAGAGAAGTGTATATCGAACGGGAGGACTTTATGGAAAATCCACCCAAAAAATACTTCCGTTTGGCCGTAGGTCAAATGGTGCGACTAAAGAGTGCGTACATTATTCGATGTGATGAGGCAATCAAAGATGAAGCAGGAAATGTCGTTGAGTTACGTTGTTCTTACATTGAAAACAGCAAGAGTGGCAGCGATACTTCAGGCATCAATGTCAAAGGAACGCTACATTGGGTGTCAGTATCGGAGGCGTTACCTATCGAAATTCGCCAGTACGACCGTCTTTTCAAAGTGGAAGACTTGTCATCGGCCGAAGGCGATTTCAAAGACCATATCAACCCCAACTCGTTGGAAGTGATAACGGGGTATGCCGAGCCGTCGCTTAAAGAAGCAACGCTAGACACCAAAATCCAGTTTGTTCGTAAAGGTTATTTCTGTTTAGATACCGATGCTACTCCCGAAAAGCTTATTTTCAACCGAACAGTAGGGTTGAAGGATACGTGGGGAAAAGTAGCAGGAAAATAAATTGCTGAAGTTATCATAAAAACGGCATCGCGGCTTTGAAAGTTGCGATGCCGTTTTTTGTGGTTAAATTGCAAAAGAATGCTTTGGAAAAAGCCTTAATAAAGCTATGAGGAAAATTCTGTTAGTAGAAGACGAAGTTAACGTAGTGAGCTTTATCAAAAAGGGCTTGACAGAGGAGAATTTTGAAGTGTCGGTTGCGCTAGATGGCAACACAGGCATTCAGATGGCCTCCAAAGGCGAGTACGATTTGATTATTCTTGATATCATGCTTCCCGATAAAAATGGGATTGATGTTTGTAGAGAGCTGAGAAACAGTCAAGTACAGGTACCTATTTTGTTTTTGACCGCGCTCAATACGGCAGATAATATTGCCCTAGGGTTAAATTCAGGAGCCGATGATTATCTGGCTAAACCGTTTAAATTTATTGAGCTTGTAGCCCGCGTAAAGGCCCTCTTACGCCGAGCTAATCAAGGAGGGGGAGAAATAAAAAGTAAGGAAAATCTGTACGTAGTTGCTAATCTAAAGGTAGACGATACGTCCAAAACGGTAGAGCGCAACGGCGAACTAATTTCGTTGACCGCTACGGAGTATCGGTTGCTGGTGACGTTGATAAAAAATAAAGGTAAAGTGTTGTCGAGGGTGGATTTATTGGAAAGTGCGTGGGACATTAACTTTAATTTGGCTACCAACGTCGTTGATGTATACATCAATTATTTACGTAAAAAGCTTGATTCGGCCTATGAACCTAAGTTGATTCATACTGTTATTGGAATGGGGTATGTATTACGAGAAGCATGAAAACTCAACTAAAGATCGCCCTTTTTCTCATTTTCACGAACAGCTTAATGCTACTGCTGTTTGGAGGCAGTATTTACTATTTCCTTTACAACTATTCTTACGCAGATTTTTACAAACGGCTTGAAACCCGCGCTAAGATTGCGGCAAAGTATAATTTTGAAGCCGATAAAATCAATGCCGAATCGTTTAAAATCATTCGAAGTGAACACCTCGAAAAATTATCGGCAGAAAAAGAATACCTCTACCGAGTCGATGAAAATAATAACCTTGCTCTTACTGCCAAAAAATCAGGTTTACCGCTAAATTTTTTGGCAGACATAGTGAAAAATGGCAAAGCAACCCGTCAGGTAGACGAAACTTTTTTTACTGGGATTCGCCACGGTAGCCATCAAAATACGTACATAGTGGTAGTATCGGCCAAAAACTACTATGCCTCCAATCACCTGTTGTTTATGCGCAACGTCATCTTGTTGGGTATTTTGCTAATTGCTGTCATTACGACCTATCTTTCCTTCTTTTTTTCGAAACGAATCTTCGACCCCATCAAGCACATTACTGACCGAGTAAAGCAAATTAGCACGGACAATATCCACCTTCGAATTGAAGAAAAGGGCAACGATGCTGAGATAAGCCAGTTGATTTCGACTTTTAACGACCTCCTAAACCGCCTAGAAACGGCTTTTGAAACGCAAAAAAACTTCGTTAGCAATGCCTCGCATGAATTTGGCACCCCTCTCACTTCTATCATGGGTGAAGCCGAGGTGATGCTGATGAAACAACGTTCCCCTGAGGAATACCAGCAGTCGTTGGTGAGTATTTTGGGACAGGCGGAGCGCCTCAATCAAATAACGCAAACGTTGCTGTATTTGGCCCAAACAGGATATTCAAACAATCGTATTAATTTTCAAATTTTACGTACCGACGACCTGATTTGGCAAGTCAAAGAGATGATTGATAAGCTCAATCCTAAGAATAATATCCAGGTGGACTTTAGCCTACTGCCCGAAAACCCCAAAAAATTGAAAGTGATGGGTAATCGGCAATTGCTTTCGCTTGCATTCATGAATATTTTGACCAATGCCTGTAAATACTCCAACAATAAACCTGTTGTGGTAACTATTGCTTCTAGCGACGAACAAGTGTTTTTGGCCATTTCGGACGAAGGTATTGGGATTCCTGCTTCTGAGTTAACCTTTATTTATGACCCGTTTTTTAGAGCATCCAATACGCGTAATTTTGAAGGTTATGGCATTGGCTTGCCGCTGACCCGAAACATTATCAAGATGCACAACGGACACTTGCATATCAGCTCGACGGTCAACGAAGGAACAACGGTTCAAATTAAACTTCCTCTAGCTAAAATTCCGTAAAATTTTTATTTCTTATCAAATTCTAATCTCCTTCTTAATTCATTCTTAGGTATGAGTGGCACCTTTGCTTTACTTTTAATCAACAACAAGCAATGGTAAAGACAATAGCAGTACCAATAGATTTTAGGGTAGATTCCTTAAATGCCCTCCGACTAGCGCTGAATACAATTCACACCGGCAAAGTCAATGTGGTATTGATATATGCTCAAACGCCACTTGATTCCATCACAGACTTGTTGTTTTATTCGCCTTCGGAGGTGATTAGTTCGTTAAAATCTAAAGAGTTTGAGGCTGCGATTTCTATAATAAAAAATAGATACGAATCGCTTCTTAACCACATTAGTATCGAATTGTTTCAAGGTTTTGGTATGCGTTCGGTGCATAATTTTTTAGAAGTACATAAAATAGACGAAGTGTTTTTTTTCAAGAATTATACACTTCAACCTCCTAAAAAGGGATTTGATCCTGTACCATTACTAAAAAAATCAGGTGTTTCTTACCAAGAAGTAGGGACAGAAATGGAAGATTTTTCGCGCGAAACTAAGGCATTAAACACACTTTTCAATGATTTAGTGATTGAAATAGCCAATCATTGATGTATATTATAGATTGACCCACGCGTGATTCGATCGGCATTTTTACAATTTCGTAGAAATGCCGATTTTTTTAAACTGCCACTTTTCGCATTCTTGAGCGCCAAGGTTTCTTTTAAAACGCGCAAGGCTGTTTTTGGACAGTCCAGTGGCATCAACCGATATGCCTAAGTCTAAAATAGTGATGCCCTCTTTTTGGGAAAACTCGTACAAACCTTTGGTTAATAACACTGAGGGGCTGTATGGCCGATAGGTTAGATTGTCGGCGGGGCAGAAGAGATACAATACTTTTTTCCCAACACGGACTGTTAGTCCTAGCGAGGCAACTTCTTTCCCATTTTTGACACAAAATACCCGAAAAGATTCAGGACAAACCGCCAACCAATGTTGTAGCTGATCTTTCCGAAAGGACAGCGAGTAGCCGAGTCGTTCGCGGTTATGGGCAATAAATTGATAAACTTGTTCGGCATCAGGGGATTTCCATTCCTGAAATCGAAAGCCTCCTTGTAGACACTTTCGTAAGCGCCGCCGCTCGGAGGCGTGAAGGGCTGTCTCAAACGGCTGCGAGGTTACTGAAAGGTAGTGATTGATAGAGGACTGACTTAGCTGAAAACCATGCCGTACTAATCCGCGCTTAATAAACGAACTACGGGTAGGATGATAACAGTTGGGATAATGACGAATCGACAACGACTTGATGCCTTGCGATACGGCAAACGATTCGATGGAGTTTAACCAAACACTAAAATCGGCATGACTGACAACTTCAGCTACTTCAAACGATCCAAACGAGGCTCGCAGCGGGCTAATCCCTTGTTGATTTTGGACAAATAGATGAAAAAAGCCGTACAACTCTTGTTGGGTGTCGGCATCCGTAAGTACAAAAGTATATACTTGGTCAGCCTGCTGATGAATAACATGCAAAGGCGTGTTGAAGAGCCAAGGCGACCAACGACACCGAAAACGGGAGATTGCAGCGGGGTCGTTGATGAACACCAACGAAGAAAAAGTCCGAGGAATCGTGGCCTGAACCTTATTTTTCAGAAGAAGGTGTGTCATTCGTTCGTGTGTTATCAGGCAAAGATACAAAAACCGCTAACTTTGTAGCATGATTTCGATTACCAACCTCTCGTATTATCTCGGCGACCGTGCTTTGTACGAAAACGCCTCGCTTCATATTAAGCCCAAAGATAAAATTGGTCTTATTGGATTAAACGGTACAGGAAAATCCACGCTTTTGCATTTGATTGCGGGTAACTACCAGCCCGATACAGGAAATATCTCCAAAGCAGGGGGCTGTACCATTGGGTTTTTGAACCAAGATTTACTCTCTTACCAAAGTGATGAGCCTATCTTAATGGTAGCCTTACAAGCTTTTGAAAGGCAATTGGTGCTTCAACGCCAAATTGATGAAGTGATTTATCAAATGGAAACCAACTACGAGGATAAGTTGGTCGACCGACTTGCGCGCTTACAAGAAGAGTTTGAGGCATTAGACGGATATACTATTCAGTCGAAAGCGGAAGAGATTTTGGAAGGACTTGGATTTTCGACAACTGACCTACAAAAACCGCTGCGACAGTTTTCGGGAGGATGGCGTATGCGGGTGATGTTGGCTAAGTTATTGTTACAAAAACCTGCCCTACTCATGCTCGATGAGCCTACCAACCACTTGGATTTGCCTTCGATTCAGTGGGTAGAAAAGTACGTGCAGAGCTACGAAAATGCGGTGATTGTGGTTTCGCATGACCGTGAGTTTTTGGATAATGTTTGCAATACTATGGTGGAAGTGAGCGGACAAAAACTAAATTATTACTCAGGAAATTATACGTATTATTTGGAAGAAAAAGCCCTCCGTAATGAAATTCAGCGCGGGGCGTACGAAAACCAACAGGCGAAAATTCGTCAAACAGAGCGTTTCATCGAGCGTTTTAAGGCTAAAGCAACCAAAGCTAAGCAGGCTCAAAGCCGCGCCAAAATGCTTGAAAGAATGGACCGAGTAGAAGCCGTGGTGGACGAAAACGCCAAAGTACATTTTCGCTTTCAGTTTACGACGCAGCCTGGCCGCCATGTGCTTCAATTGGAGGATGTTTCGAAAGCATACAGCGAAAAGGAAATTCTGAAACATACCAATATCACGATGGAACGCGGTGACAAAATCGCGTTGATTGGTGCCAACGGAAAAGGAAAATCGACCTTATTGCGGGTGATTGCAGGAACTGAGCCTATCGACGGCGTGCGGCGCCTCGGACACAATGTGCTGTTTACGTTTTATGCCCAGCACCAGTTAGAGTCGCTCAATGTGGAGAACACAATTTTGGACGAACTCAAATACGCCAACCCTACCAAAACTGAAACCGAATGTCGGACGATTTTGGGGTGTTTCTTATTTGTCGGTGACGATGTATTCAAAAAAATCAAAGTGCTTTCGGGAGGAGAAAAATCGCGAGTGGCGCTGGCCAAAGTCTTGGTGTCGGAAGCCAACTTTTTGCTGCTCGATGAGCCTACCAACCACTTAGATATCCAATCGGTAAACATCTTAATACAAGCCTTAAAACAATATGAAGGCACCTTTACGGTAGTTTCCCACGACCGTTATTTATTGG
>JALQYJ010000069.1 GCA_023254175.1 Runella sp.
GTATTAATGTAATACCATTGACCGTTGACTATCAACTAAATTTTATTTTTCTCGGAAGAATATAGTAATCGGAACTCCCTCAAAATCAAAGTTTTCACGCATTCTGTTTTCCAAGTACCGTATATACGATTCTTTAATGTATTTCGGGTGATTTGTAAAGAAGACAAAAGTGGGAGAAGGCGTAGGTAGCTGAATCATATACTTGATTTTGATGTGCTTACCTCGGTGCGCAGGCGGTGGATAACGCTCGATTTCCCCTTGCATCACTTCATTCAACTTCGAAGTTGTAATTTTCTTCGTCTTATTCTCAAACACCTCCATCGCTTTCTCCATCACTTGAAAAATCCGCTGCTTTTCGTGAACCGACGCAAAAATAATTGGCATATAGTCCATAGGAGCTAATCTTTCAATCATTTCCTTCCGAAGCTTATCTGCGGTTTTGGAATCTTTCTCCATTAAGTCCCACTTATTGACCATGATTACAATTCCTTTTTTGGCTTTGTGGGCCATTCCAATAATGTGCAGGTCTTGCGCTTCCAACCCTCTTGAGGCATCCAACATGACAATCACTACATCCGAGTCTTCCATTGCTTTGACTGAGCGGAGTGTTGAGTAGAACTCGATAGCCTCTTTGACCCGTGATTTACGGCGAATCCCTGCTGTATCAATCAAGATAAAATCCTTGCCAAAGGCTTTATAACGCGTGTTAATCGCATCCCGTGTTGTTCCTGCAATATCAGTTACGATACTGCGCTCTTTACCCGTCAATACGTTCAAAAATGACGATTTACCTACATTCGGTCGGCCAAGAATTGAAATTTTGGGAATCCCTGCGTCAGGATCTTCAATGCCTGCATTCTTGAAATGCTTAACTACTTGGTCTAACAAATCGCCCGTTCCGAAACCCGTTTGAGAAGAAATCGCATAAGGGTCTCCCAAACCCAATTCGTAAAATTCGACAGCAGCCATTTCTCGATCCCGTGTTTCAGCCTTATTCACCACTAAATACACTGGTTTTTTCGACTTACGTACGACATTGGCAAACTCTTTATCTAGGTCAGTTAGCCCTGTCATGCTATCAACCATAAACAAAATCACATCGGCTTCATCCATGGCTATTTCTACTTGCTCACGAATGGCGCCCTCAAAAACATCCTCAGATCCCACTACGTAACCGCCTGTATCGATTACTGTAAAATACTGTTCAGTCCAGAAAGCATTACCATAATGACGGTCGCGAGTCACCCCGCTTTGGTCATCCATAATGGCCTGCCTTTGTTGTATCAACCTGTTAAACAGCGTTGATTTACCCACGTTAGGGCGTCCTACAATTGCTACTATATTTGACATTGAAAAAAGTGTAAAATGTTGGTAATCAAAGCTCGGGTCAAACTATCCCCCCTTTCGCACATTCGCTTGAGATGCGCCTACAGCCTCTTTCCCTTAGTTATCGTATCCAAACTGTTTCAAGCGTTGAATTTTGTTTCGCCAGTCGGGTTCTACTTTTACGTATTGTTCCAAGAACACCTTTTTACCAAAAAACTGTTCCATATCCTCTCTAGCTTGCGTTCCTATCTTTTTCAACATCGTACCCTTATCGCCGATGATGATTCCTTTTTGGCTTTGTCGTTCCACTAAAATCACCGCCCGAATCACGATGATATCCTTTTTCTCCTTAAACTCCTCAATCATCACCTCTGTACTATAAGGGACTTCTTTTTTGTAGTTTAAAAAAACTTTTTCTCGGATAATTTCCGAGGCGAAAAAACGCTCTGGCTTGTCGGTAAGCTCATCTTTTGGAAAATAGGGTGGATGTATCGGCAAGTACTCCATAATAGCCGTGAAAAGCTTGTCTATACCCTCTTGTTGCAAAGCTGATACTGTTACAATTGCCGCCGTAAATAGCTTATCCTTCCAATAGGCAATTTTTTCTTGAACTTGTTCTTCGGTTGCAAGATCAATTTTATTAATTACCAATACTACCGCCCCTTCGGTTCGTGCTAGTTGTTCTAAAACTTCCCCTTCATCGTGTTTTTCAAAAATATCGGTCACAAACAACACGATGTCGGCATCTTCCAACGAACCTTTGACAAACTCCATCATGGATTCGTGCAGCTTGTATTGGGGTTTAATTATCCCTGGCGTATCTGAATATACTAGTTGAAACTCCGTTTCTTCGTGGACTCCATTCAAAATTCCCATAATACGATGCCGTGTCGTTTGGGCTTTCGAAGTAATAATAGAAAGCTTTTCTCCTACCAAAACGTTCATTAGTGTCGATTTTCCAACGTTAGGTTTTCCAACTATACTAATAAATCCTGCTCTATGATTGGGATTATTATACACCTCTTTATCTTCAATAGTCATTGTTTTCGTCTTAATACGCTTAGCCCCTCTACATGTATCAGAGGGGCTAAGCATTGATAAAAAAATATTTTTTTGCAAAGATAGTTGTTTTTTTGAAATTAGTCCTTACCTTTGCAGTCCCATTATCCCGCGGGATAGAGCAGTTGGTAGCTCGTCGGGCTCATAACCCGGAGGTCACAGGTTCGAGTCCTGTTCCCGCTACATTTTAAGAGCCTAATTATCTAAGTATCAGATAGTTAGGCTTTTATCTTTTTACACGGGGGACGGAATTTTTTGTTTGCTACATTCTTAGGTTCAATCACACTTCATTTTGTAGTATTG
>JALQYJ010000089.1 GCA_023254175.1 Runella sp.
CGTAAAATGCGAGATTCGAATGCTATATATTTGGGAAGACCATGCGCCACGCCCGCAATTACTAACGAGTCTGAGCCGTCTAAGTCGCGGAGAAATGATTGGCGTTCGCTTCAACAAAGACTTTACATGGGTAGGGGGTAGTACCTGTTTTTACGAACCCTAATGCGTACATCCCTTAGGCATAAAACACTTTTGAGACGATAAAGCTTTGACTTTTCGGCAATTGTGCATTATGTTTGTGTTACCAAATAGTCGATTTCCACACAAAGAGAGCATCGTATGCTAAACTTAGCCAAGAAAATGAAGCAGGTTCTTTACCTGCAAGTAGATGATTTGTTAACTGTTTTTACTTCACAAATGAGAGGATTGTATGTGCTTAATGCACCTCAGTTATATAATCCTTTCAGGCGGTTCAACTTACCATCACACCTTTTTTTAGCCCATTTTGGTCTAACAAATCTCCCTTTGTACGCTTTTTTTCGTGCCCAAAGTTTTATTTTTTGAATACGGTTGGAACATCGTTCTAATTTGGTACTTTTTTTATTTTTAATTCTAACAAACTAAACTGTATGAGACACATTTTACGTGTAAGCTTACTAGTAGCTACATGCTTGTCGGTTCTCTTGGTAAGAGCTCAAGACAAGGTGGTGACAGGAAAGGTCACCTCGGCAGAAGACGGAGTAGGAATTCCTGGTGTCGCCGTTGCTGTAAAAGGAACCACCAAAGGAACCAACTCAGACGCAGACGGAAGTTATCGTTTATCAGTTCCTGAGAACGCTACGTTGGTCTTCAGTTTTGTGGGCTTTGCCATCCTCGAAGAAAAAGTAAATGGCCGCTCCGAAATCAGCGTTCAGTTAAAGCCTGAAACCAGAAGCTTAAACGAAGTTGTTGTGACCGGATACGGTTCACAAATCAAGCGTGAATTGACAGGTAACATCGCCAAGATTCGACCTTCTGACATCCAAGACATGCCTGTCAATACGTTCGACCAAGCCATTCAGGGAAAAGCTGCGGGGGTACAAGTAAACGCAGGTTCGTCGAAACTAGGCCAGGCAATTCAGGTGCGTGTACGCGGTAACTCATCGGTATCGGCTTCAAACCAACCTTTGTATGTTTTGGACGGAATCCCTGTAACTACTCAAAACTTGAGTAACAATGGTGGAGCAACCAATCCATTAGCAGATATCAATCCACAAGATATCGAGTCAATTGAAGTATTGAAAGATGCCTCAGCAGCAGCTATCTACGGTTCTCGTGCCGCCAACGGGGTAGTACTTATCACTACAAAACGCGGTAAATCAGGCCGTACAAACATCAACTTCGGCTATCAGTTTGGTACAAGCAAGCCTACCAAACAAGTGAAATTTTTGAACACTGAGCAATACTTAAAACTTTACCGCCAAGCAGCGGCTAATTCTGACCGTATTGACGGAATCGACCCTAAAGACCCTGATTCATACACAGCTTACATGGAAGACTTCTTCAAAACCCAAAGCTTAGGGACATTGGGCACTGCCAACCAAGCAAGTACCGATTGGGGTGGCTTGGCTTACCAAAAAGCACCCATGAATCAGTATGATTTGAACATCAGCGGCGGCAATGATAAAACTTCCTATTTTGTATCGGGGCAATTGCTCGACCAAAAAGGAATTTTGATTGGAAACGCCCTCAACCGTATGTCGGGTCGTATCAATCTCGACCAAAAAGTATCGGAGCGTTTCCGTATGGGAATCAACATGAGCATGGCGCGTACCGTGAATAATCGTCTTTCAGGCGACCGCCAATTCGATAACCCAATTCAGATGGTGGCATTGCCTCCAATGACGCCACAAAACGACCCAGAAACGGGTCTTCCAGTAGGAACACCTCCAGGTGACATTTCGATTCCAGTTTACTACAATCCAATCATCAACATTGGTAACTCCTACTACAATACCACCGTTAACCGAAGTATCAGTAGCGTGTATGGCCAATTGATGATTGTGAAAGGTTTAAACTTCCGTTCAGAACTAGGGGTAGACGTGTTGAACCAACAAGAAGAATCGTACTACAACAGCAAAACACAACGTAACTTTGGTGCACCGAATGGTTTTGGTGAAAACGCCTTTACTCGCGTTGAAAACTACAACACCAACAACTACTTCACGTACAATAACTCTTTTGGAAAGCATACCATCGATGGAACATTGGGGATGTCGTATCAGCAATCACAAGAGAAATTTGCCCTTACTCAAGGACAAGATTTCCCTTCGGATGCTTATCGGATGATTGCCAGTGCAGCTCGTAAGACTGACGGTTCTTCTACTGAAACCAACTTCCGTTTCTTGTCGTATTTTGCTCGTGCCAACTACAAATTCAACGACCGTTATCTTTTAGGTCTTAGTGCTCGTATCGACGGTTCGTCACGTTTCGGACGCGACAGCCGCTACGGTTTCTTCCCTGCGGTTTCGGCAGGTTGGGTTATTACAGAAGAAAGCTTCTTACAAAACAACCCTATCATCAGTTTCTTAAAACTCCGTGCTAGCTACGGACGTACAGGTAATGCCGAAATCGGAAACTTCCCACAACTTGGCTTGTTTACGGGAGATGCTGCATACGCAGGGCAACCTGGGCAGCGCCCATCACAATTGGGCAACCCAGACTTACGTTGGGAAACTTCAGACCAAGTTGATATTGGTATTGACTTCGGCCTTCTCAACAACCGTATCAGCGGGGAAATTGACTATTACAACAAACAAACTTCAGGACTTTTGTTGAACGTAAACGTTCCTGGAACGACAGGTTTTACGACCCAAGTGAAAAACGTAGGTAGTTTGGAAAACAAAGGGATTGAGTTTGTCTTAAATACCGACAACTTAGTGGGAGCATTCAAGTGGAAAACAAGCCTCAACTTGGCCGCTAACCGAAATAAAATCACCGACTTACAAGGCCAAATTATCGAAGCCGGTCTTAATAACATGAGCCGTGCCGTAGAAGGCCAACCGCTCGGAACCTACTTTACCGCAGAATATGCGGGGGTTGATCGTGCAAATGGTAATGCCCTTTGGTATAAAAATGTAACCAATACCGATGGTTCAATCGACCGTAGTACTACCAACGTATACAGCCAAGCCCAACGCGTAGTAGTAGGAAATCCACAACCAAAACTCATCGGTGGTCTCACCAACACATTCAGTTTCAAAGGTTTTGATTTAAGCATCTTTTTCAACGGAGTATTTGGAAACAAAATCAACTTCTACGGGGTGGGTCGTTTCTCATCTGCCAACGCTCGCTTTGAAGACAACCAAACCGTTGACCAATTGGATTCTTGGACCAAAGAAACTCCAGATGCCAAATTCCCAGAAGCACGTTTGTTTTTCAACAACGGGGCGCAACCTTCAAGCCGTTTTATCCAAGATGGATCGTTTGTTCGTTTGCGTAATGTTACCCTTTCTTACAGCTTACCAAAATCATTGTTGAACAAAGCAAAAATCAACAGTGTGCGTTTGTTCTTGACGGGTCAAAATTTGTTGACATTTACGAAGTACACAGGTTGGGATCCTGAAGTAAACGCCGACGATATCGTGACTAATATTGCCCAAGGATACGATTTCTACACGGCGCCTCAAGCAAAAACTATCACAGGAGGTATCAACATTGGTTTCTAATTTTCAACACTTTGATTTTTCACAACATGAATACATCCATTAAATCTTTTGTACTTGCAGGCTCAGTAATGCTTTTGAGCGCTGCCTGTGCCGACCGACTCGATGTACAGCCAACTCAAAGTATCGACGAATCAACTGCGTTGGCAACCGAGCAAGACGTAAACGTAACCCTCGTAGGAGCTTACGACGGAATGAGTAGCACGAACGTATACGGAGGAGCCTTCCAATATTCGGGTGAGCTTCTTGGCGACGACCGCGAGGTAGTATTTGGCGGAACTTTTACCACGTTAGACGAAATTTGGCGCAAAACCATGACGCCAGGAAATACCCAAACGACAGCAACTTGGACAAGTTCGTATGCTGCTATCAACCGGGCTAACAACGTATTGAGCGCACTCGACAAAGTAACTGCTGCCAACAAAAATAGCGTGGAAGGACAAGCTCGTTTTATTCGCGGAGCTATCTATTTTGAACTAGTAAAATTATTTGCTAAATCATGGGGAGACGGCGACAACGCTACGAACCCTGGTGTGCCGTTGGTATTAACTCCAACTCGCTCCGTGACCGATGAAGACTACAAAGCTCGTAGTAGTGTAGCGGAAGTGTATGCACAAATCATCGACGACCTCACTAAGGCCGAGCAATTGGCTAAGTTTCCTGCTGCCGCAGCTTTGTTATCACGCGTTTATTTAATGCAAGGAAATTATGCTTCGGCTCGCGATGCGGCCAACCGCGTTATCAATTCGAAAGCTTTTGAGTTGGAAGCTGACTTTGCCAATGCCTTTGTTGACGATAACGCCGAAAGCATTTTTAGCATTGTTGTTACTGACCAAGATGGCTCTAACGCCATGAATACGTACTACGCATCGTCACTTAACCAAGGTCGTGGGGATATCCGTGTTCAAACAAAACACCTATCCCTTTACGAAATAAATGACGTTCGTGGTAAATTCTTTAATACAAGCAACGCCGGCTCACGTACGTTTACTAGCAAATTTAACAACCGCTTTGGCGATGTGCCAGTAGTTCGTTTGGCTGAAATGTACCTTACCCGCGCAGAGGCAAACTTCCGCTTAGGAACGACCGTAGGCGCTACTCCTTTGGCTGATATTAATCTTATTCGTGCCCGTGCAGGTTTGGCACCACTTACCTCACTTACTCTGGCGGCTATTCTCAAAGAGCGTAAATTAGAATTAGCGTTTGAAGGTCAACAACTACATGACATTAAGCGTACCAAAGGAACGGTAGGAACAACCGCTTTCAGCGCCAACAACTTGGTAATTCCGATTCCTCAACGAGAAATTGATACTAACAAGAAATTAGTACAAAACCCAGGTTATTAATCGCTTGGGGCATTTTCGGAGAAAGTACCTGTTCTGAGAAAACACCCTTTCCCCGCCTTCTTTATCAACAATTTGAAGAGTAATTCCGACACGTCGCATAAGTAATTTGTGCGACGTGTTTATTTTATTTATAAAATCACTTGCCGACATCTTGTTTTTAATTGTATGACGAATCGTCACCAACTTTTCTATAATTACCTCGCTCAAACCTCTGATTTTCCTTTGGCACTTGACATCGACCGTGCCGAGGGGGTTTACCTATATGGCACTCAGGGCGAAAAATACGTCGATATGATTTCGGGGATTGGCGTCAGCAATGTAGGCCACCGACACCCCAAAGTATTAGAAGCTATCCATCAACAACTTGATAAATACCTGCATCTCATGGTGTACGGGGAGTACATTGAAACCCCTCAGGTCAAATTAGCCGAGGCGTTGGTCCAGACCTGTATGGTTTGCACAAACCATACAGGTCTGGAGCCATTAGACAACGTCTATTTTAGCAACTCAGGTGCCGAAGCCGTGGAAGGAGCCATGAAACTCGCTAAGCGTTTTACGGGACGTAGCGAAATCATTTCGTGCTTCAATGCTTACCACGGGAGTACACAAGGAGCGTTGAGTTTGGCAGGCGCCGAATTTTTCAAACAAAATTTTCGCCCACTGCTCCCCGATATTCGTCACATTCGTTTTGGAGTACTAGAAGACCTTGAGTTCATCACAGTCCGAACAGCAGCCATCATCATCGAGGTGATTTCGGGCGAAGCGGGTGTGCGGGTTCCTGATATTGCGTACCACCAGGCTTTACGGGCGCGCTGTAACGAAACAGGGACGTTGCTCATCTATGATGAAATTCAAACAGGATTTGGCCGAACAGGTACTTTCTGGGCCTTCGAAGCTTTTGGGGTCGTACCAGATGTATTGCTTTGTGCCAAAGGCATGGGAGGTGGAATGCCCATCGGAGCATTTATTGCTTCCCAAAGCATTATGTCGGTTTTTAAAAATAAACCCATTTTGGGGCATATTACTACTTTCGGCGGTCATCCTGTGAGTTGTGCGGCCTCTTTGGCTACTTTAGAAGTCATTCAATCAAAAGGACTGGCCGAAAGCGCCGTTGCCAAAGGCCAACTTATTCGCGATGTATTACGGCATCCTTCCATCAAAGAAATTAGAGGAAAAGGGCTAATGCTCGCCGTCGAATTTGAGTCGTTTGAGGTACTCAAACCTATCATTGACCGCGCTATCTTTCGGGGTAAACACGACCTTAGAGTCATTACCGACTGGTTTTTGTTTTGCGATAACTCCATGCGAATCGCACCCCCACTGACCATCACAGATACCCAAATAAGCGAAGCGTGTAATATCATTTTGGAAGCAATAGATTGACAAATTTTAATACCTTTGTGACCTCAATCTACCAATTCATCTACCAGTATATATTGACAGGCACATCGTCTGTAACGCAAATCAAATGGATACCCGATTTTTTGGAGTGGGTGTGGCTTTAGTTACCCCCTTCGACACCAACCACGATATTGATTACACTGCGCTCAAAAAACTCATTGATTTTGTAAGCGATGGCGGTGTAAACTACCTTGTTGTTCAAGGTACAACGGGCGAAACCTCTACTACTACCGCTCAGGAGAAACTCGATTTGTTGAAATTTGTTCAAGAAAACAACTCCAAAAAACTTCCCATTGTGTACGGATTGGGCGGTAACAACACCCGCGCCGTGCTTGAGACACTTAAACAAACCGACCTTTCGGGCGTAGATGTTATTTTGTCGGTATGCCCTTACTACAACAAGCCTTCGCAACGTGGTTTAATAGCCCACTTCACAGCCATTGCCGATGCTAGCCCTGTACCCGTGTTGCTATACAACGTACCAGGCCGTACGGTAGTCAATATGAAAGTAGAAACCATTGTAGAGTTAGCCAAACATCCTAATATCATTGGTATCAAAGATGCTTGCGCCAATTTTGACCAATACATGGAGTTGGCGAAACTATCCCCGAGCGACTTTTTGTTGATTTCGGGCGACGACAATCACGTGTCACCCATGATTAGCATTGGTTGGAAAGGAGTTATTTCGGTGATTGCCAACGCTTTCCCGAAAGAGTTTACCGAAATGACTTGGCACGCTCTCGAAAACCGCCCCGAAGAAGCCGCCGCAATTCAGTATCGTTTCTTGGATATGGACGGGCCGTTGTATGCAGAATCTAACCCCGTAGGTATCAAAAAGTGCCTCGAAATCAAAGGAGTTTGTAGCAGCGAAGTACGTTTGCCATTAGTCAAAGCTTCTGAAGAACTTGGAATACAACTCACGACCATTATGACCCGTGAAGGCTTACTTTAATCGATAAAATATTTTTTAAAAACGAAGCGAGGCTGTCCATACGGGCAGCCTCGCTTCGTTTTACGTCAAATGCATCACCACTATGGCAACATAAATACCGCATTTGAGAACAACAACTTACCGTTGTACCAAAAACCACGGAAAAGCGGGTTGTTAGCCATGTACACAATCTTACCACGACCTACCTCTTCAACTCCGAGGAAAAGTGAGTTTGAAAGTTTGTCTTTCACGTTTTTACCCGTAAAGCCAGCTACGTAGCCCTCTTTTTCGCTTTTTAGGTAACCTACGTTCCAGCCACCTTTTAAGAAATCGTAGTTGTACACGTTATTCACAAGCGCAAAGTAGTGGTCAGGAAATCCAAAAGCTAATGGGTGAGTATTGTCCAATTTAATTTTATAAATACTTCCTGGCGATTCGTCAGATACCGACTCACGCTCACGGTTGGCAAAAAGCTTAAAGCTATCTTCATCGCCTTTTTTATCTGACTTTTTGCTATCGTCTTTCTTATTTTTCAAGCCAAATCCTTCTTTGTCGGCCAAAATTCCCGTAGCGCTTTCCAACAAAATCAAACGACCACCATTACGAAGCCATTCGCGCAACGCAGAAAATTGGTTTTCGCGAATGAGCGTACCAAACCCTGCTGGCACGACCAGCACATCTAACTTGGAGAAAGGAATTCCCGCACTAAAGCGACTATTAGGGTCAATAAGAGTAACTGGGTATTTTAATTCTTGGTCGAAGAAATGCCACACTTCACCCACGTTAGTAGCCGAAGTACCTTCGCCCGCAATTACTCCCACCCGTGGTGTAGCTTTGAGGTTATAGACATAGTCAGAACCAAAATCAGACCCTTTTGACGCCGCTCCACTTTCGGTTGCGTTGAGTGTTACGCCAAAATTAGTCGCTTCGGTTTTTACGATTTTATCGAAGGCGTCTCCTAGCCCTTCGTTGCCCGCTCTGGTAATGATAAGCGTACCTGCGGCATAGGTTTTACCTCCCATGTCAAACGTTTTTTCAGCCGCACGAACCCGTACCTTTTGTTTTGAAATAGCGGCCAAGAACTTCGCATCTTCTGCCGATTTCCAAGGCACCATGTAGGCGTAAGGCTTTCCACTAATCGCAGGCTGTGGGCTACTTGGTGCTTGCTGACTAAGCGTAAGTCGTTCTTTGACACCGTATGTTTTAGCACCATACGCTAACGGTACGCACCACGATGTAATGTCGTATGTGACCGAGTCCTCGAGCATTGGTTTGATTTCAAACAAAATCTTCAACAAATTCGACTTAGGCTGGTAGGCACTAATGACCAAATCGCCCGCTTCGGTTTTAAATGCTTCGTCTTTTTGCGTCAAATAGTTGAAGCCTGTTAAAGCACGACTATCGTTGGCATATCCGTAGCGGATTTGATTTTTATCCAACAATTCTTTCAAGGCTTTCACACGACCTTCGTCCCCCACTGTTTTTACAACGTACGATTTAAAAGCCCCAATAGGGTTATTTTGGTTACGGTCGTAGAATTTAACAAACTCTTCCACCACTTTCCCCGAACGGTCTGCGATGGCTTCTATCGTTGCGATACTCGCTGCTGCTACGTGTGCTACGCGGTGTGTTAAACGAAGCGTGTCGCCTTCATCAGCACGTTCGTAAGCCAACCCAGCGATACCGCCACCGCCCTGCTCATACGTCATTGCGATTGCACCGTTGTAGGTTGGCCATGTATCACCATAACTTGGGTAAAACAAGTCAAAGCGCTCACGAGTGTAGTACAACCAGTTATTACGGTCAAAATACCGCTTATTATACGTCCCTACCACTTCTTGCATTTCGCGTTGCCAAGGAGTAATGTCTTCGTGATAAGGCTTAGCGGATGGTGCAAAATAGTACGGACTGTTGGGACCCATTTCGTGAAAATCGGCGTGCACTTGTGGCATCCATTGTTGAAAGGTGGCCACGAGTTGTTGCATAATTTCTTGGGTCTGCCAAGCCCAGTCGCGGTTGGGGTCAAAAAGGTAGTGGTTCCAACGCCCTCCTGGCCAAGGCTCATTATGCTCCCAGGCTGAAGTGTTGGCATTCGGGCTGGCTCCTATTTTTTGGTTATACCAGTTGACGTAGCGATCGTGGCCATCGGGGTTGAGACAAGGGGCTAAAACCACCACGGTATTTTTCAAAATTTTGTCTGCCACAGCTCCTCCTGCTAGTAATTCGTGCAATACCTTAGGAAAAGCCGCTGAGTTGGTAGCTTCATTTCCGTGCACGTTGTAACTCATCCACACGATCGCGGGGCGTATTTTACTACTAGGCTGCCCGCTCATCAAACCTATACTTTTGAGGTTATCTGTGCGAATTTGGTCTAAGTTTTTAATGTTTTCTTCCGAACTTACTACGACCATCATCAATGGCCGTTTTTCAAATGTTTGTCCGTAAGACATCAATTTCACTTTGGCAGGCACTTGCTGCGACACATGCACCGCATACTGGTACAAGCGATGGGTAGGTACCATTTGTTCACCTGGCGCAAAGCCAAAGAACTGCGTAGGAGATTGGAGCTGGGCCAGAGACTGTAAGCTCAAAAGCAAGCCCGCCAAATACAATAGGGGTTTTCTCATGGAGGTTTTTAGTTGAGATGAGTTGTAACAAATGCTTAGTTTGACACAACAATTAAAAATGAATGACCAAAAATAAGCAAACTTTAAAGATACCGTAAAATTATTGGACAACCTCGAAAGAAAAAGCGATGTAGCTGCTTTTAATCAAAACTAATCCAGCTAATTTTTTATGAACTCTCGTCGCGATTTTCTTCGCCAAGTGGGCGGTTCTGCCCTTACATTGTCTGTAGCCACCAGCACTCTCCCCGAAAGCGCCTATGCTCTAACCGCCGATGGCAAGCAACTTGGCGTAGCCTTAGTAGGCTTAGGAAGCTATGCCGATCGCGTAGCTACAGCCATGAAAGATTGTAAATTGGCAAAACTTATTGGAGGGGTTACAGGAACTCCCAGTAAAATAGATACTTGGAGTACCAAGTTTGGGTTGGACAAAGCTAACTTTTACAGTTACCAAAACTTTGAACAACTCAAAGGCAATCCTGACATCGACGCGGTATATATCACACTCCCCAACTCCATGCACCACGAATATGTGATTCGGGCGGCAAAAATGGGGAAACATGTGATTTGCGAAAAACCGATGTCGGTGACGGTCAAAGAGGCTGAAGAGATGATTGCCGCCTGCAAAAAAGCCAACGTCAAACTCTACATTGGGTATCGCTTACACTTTGAACCTTATACCCGTGAGCTGATTCGTCTGCGTAAATCGGGAGAACTTGGGAAAATTTTACACGTAAATACCTACGATGGTTTCAAAATTGGTGACCCAAAACAGTGGCGTCTCAAAAAAGCCCTTGCAGGTGGTGGTGCCTTGATGGATGTGGGTATTTACTGCATTAACGGCGCTCGCTACGCTACAGGAGAAGAACCGATTTGGGTATCAGCCGAAGAAACCAAAACTGACCCCATCAAATTTAAAGAAGTGGATGAAACCATCACTTGGCAAATGGGTTTCCCAAGTGGAGCGATTGCCTCGTGCGTGACCACGTACAACTTTAATAACCTCGAAAGGCTTTATGTTATCGGTGAAAAAGGATACGTCGAACTTAGCCCTGCGTTTGGGTACGGCCCCATCAAAGGGCGCACCAATCGCGGTGAAATGAGCTGGGATACTACCAAAATGCACCAAACGTGGCAAATGGACGGCTTAGCCGATTGTATCCTCAACGGCAAGCCCGACCCTAACATGACAGGGGAAGAAGGTCTCAAGGACATGAAAGTGATTGAAGCCATTTACAAGTCCATTGCCGCAGGGGGCAAAAAGGTATCATTGGTTTAACTATATCTCGTGATTTCGGTCAGAAACCACTAAGGCTATTTTAACCAAAACATAGTCACTTTTTAGCTAGTTCAGTCTGACTATCGCCAAACGATAGTCAGACTGAACGAATTGTAAAATCACACCAATTCAATTTAACTAAAATTTTACCTCTATTTAACTTTTGCGTCAAATAGAGGTAATAGCGCGAAGATACTTTGCAGCTTTTGCTGAAATTGAAAGCATCGACATCGGCCATGTAGGTGCGGCCAAAATCAGTGCCTTTGCCCCCAGCCACCTTTTGGTAGTTAAAAGCAGCGATGCACTCGAAGGTGTGTTGTTTATCCCTTCTCATCAAAGCCCGCTCAAGAAAAGCTTGCTGATTGTGAGTAGTGAAAACGACGGCGTCATCAAAATTTACCGTTCACAATAACATTCATTCCCAATAAATTTCCAACGGTGTTGTCTAATTTTAGGCAGCGCCGTTTTTCTTTTTGGTGCTAAATTCCCAAAAAATCGATAAGTTTCGTCTTTAAACGTCATCAACATGAAACTTCCCTCTCTACTTCTTTTTTTCAGTCTCCCCTTTTACGTTTTTGCCCAAAAAACCTCCCTTGCTAGCCTTAAAGAAACGATTCAAGCTCGACTCAAAACAGTAGAAGGCGAATTCGGTGTGGCTTTCAAAGACCTTCAAACGCACGAAACGCTTTTTATCAACGAACGCGAAAACTTCCACGCGGCCAGCACGATGAAAACGCCCGTAATGATTGAAGTTTTTAAACAGGCCAAGGCCAAAAAATTTAAACTTACGGATTCGATTGTAGTCAAAAACGAATTCAAAAGCATTGTCGATGGTAGTCCATTTAAGCTTGATATTTCCGACGACAGCGCCGATGACATGTACCGTCAGATTGGCAAAAAAATGACGATTTATGACCTTACCTATCAAATGATTATTGTAAGTAGTAACCTTGCCACCAATATTTTGATTGAACTTGTAGATGCAAAAAATGCCAATGCGACTATGCGTCAGCTCGGCGCCCAGAATATTCAGGTACTGCGGGGCGTCGAAGATACCAAAGCATTTCAAAAAGGGCTTAGTAACTCCGTTACGGCTTACGACTTAATGCTTATTTTTGAAAAAATTGCTCGAAAAAAAGTAGTCAGCAAAAAGGCCTGTGAGGCAATGACGCAGATTTTATTTGACCAAAAATTCAATGAAATTATCCCTGCTCAACTTCCTGCAATTGTAAAAGTAGCTCACAAAACAGGCTCCATTACGGGTGTCCAACACGACACTGGAATTATATTCCTTCCCGATGGGAGAAAGTATGTTTTAGTCTTACTTTCTAAAAAATTGTCCCATCCTAAGGACGGTGTCAAAGCCTTGGCTGATGTTTCGAGGCTCATTTACGATGTAGTTAAATAATAACGACCAAAATCAATGAAAACACGTCACATCTACCTAATACTTCTGGGAGTTTTTTCGATAAGTACCTATTTCATTGGATCAGAAATGAAGAAACTCGTACCCAGCAAAGAAGTTATCGCTTTTGAATTTCTATGGACACGAGACAACGCCCAAACCCTTCTTTCTCAATCTAGATGGAACCATCCCGACGCGAGTGGTTCCACCCAAAAGGAACGTCTTACCGCCAATACCTACCTAGATTTTTTGTATATTCTTAGCTATACAGGTCTATTTCTTATATTGACACGCACGCTTCTTGGTAAAAACCCTTCGCAAATTGGATTACTATATAAAGCATTCATGGTGGCTGCCCTTGTTGATATAATTGAAAACATCTGCCTTCTTCAAGTGCTTAAAGAAAATTACTCCATCTTTGCCACCATAATGTCCTTATCTGCTACTATAAAATTTGGGCTACTTTTTACAGGTTTAGGGACACTAATCATTGTTTTAGTAAAAACCACATTAAAATATAGGTAAATCATGGCCTTTTAACACTTTTTTACCTCTTTATATCACTTTTTCAAAGTGATACATTTTATACTTCCAGAATATATTACTAAGTTTGTAGATAATTTCAATACCTTATTTTTGGTAAGTATCTTGCTTTCAATAGAAATACTATTTTTAGTGTTGATATTACTTTTTCTGGTAAAAAGAGTCAAAATAAAGAGTTTTTCATAACGTTGAGTAAAGTCAAAAAGCCGAGCGGAGATTCTGCACGGCTTTTTTGTTTTATCACTAAATAAACAACTAAAACCACTCAGGTTGCATCTCTATTGTCGTCCGATTATGACTCAAAAGCCTCTTTGCCAGCGCCGTAGTTTTTACTAGTTCATACTCAAAGAAATAACTCGCTGTCGCTACTTTTCCTTGGTAAAAATGAGTTTCCGAATCTGCCATTGTTTGGGCAAGTTCTTTTGTAGCTTCAATAGCTTGTTTAAGCCATTGCCAAGCAATGGTCGTGATTCCAAATAGTTCTAAGTACAGCGTAGCATCGGCTAAAAATGCCTCAACGTTTTGTGGAGCTATTGCCAACAAATGCCCCGTTACTTGTTGGACTTTAAGCAACGCTTTTTCTAACTGCACTGCCCAAGCAGCAAGTCTTGGGTCTTCCCAGATTGCTTTGGCCAGTGTAATTGTATGAGCGATTTCGGCCATAAAGTACTGTACCGCTTTTCCTCCTCTCAACGAAATTTTACGACCTAGCAAGTCTAAGCCGTGGATACCCGTTGTGCCTTCGTGGATGGGGTGAATGCGTGCTTCGCGGTAGAACTGTTCGAGCGAAAAATCAGTGGTATAACCTGCTCCTCCCAAAATTTGCACCGCTGCACTGGTGGTTTGACAACACATTTCGGACGGATACGATTTGGCAATGGGCGTAGAGTTTGGCCACGCCATAAGGACTGCGCGGGTAGAAGGGCGTATCTTCAATCTGAGGAATGGCCTGAACCTTACCGAACATCTCGGAAGTGCTGGCTTGGTAAAAGCGAAATTTATTGGTAGGAATTCAATTGGATTTGTTAATGGTAAAATCTATGAAATGATATTAATCAATCAACCTCATATTGGTAGTGGAAGGATAGAGATTGTGACTGAGAATCTTAAGCCTAAGTTAAGATGTGAATATAACTCTTGGGAAAGTTTTATTCCTAATTGGCAAATATTACATTTTGAAAGTATGGGTGGTGAACACGATGCGGAAGCTCATCACGCTAAAGTAAATAATGGATTAAAACAATCTGTTAGAGATTATAAAATATCTAAAGTTTTATCATGACTGGAGTTGAGTTAGAAAAATATTTAATGAGTACTGGTCTTTTCAAAGATGAAAATGTTTATATGGTTGAGATTATTGATGGTAAAATATTCAATAGAGTACCATCTTATTACAAATCATCTATAACTATGTTGGGTAAAGTAGAAATAAAAATCTACTATAACAAACATGGTGATGGTACAAAATATGTTGATTTTATGTTAGCTGGTGTTAATTTATTTGGATGTTATAAATTAAAAGAATTGGACTTTACAACTTTACATAAAGAATTAAGTAAAATGTTTGTATCTGATCATAGATTTATTAAATGGTCAAAAATAGAGCTAAGAAATTATAAAATTAATTCTTTATATGAAGTCTAAGAAAATTAAAAAAATAGCTAAACTCATACACGAAGAGTTTAGAAATTATGATAAAAAAGAACTGAGTACTTTGAAATCTGAAGTTTCAAATGGTGAGTGGTCGGAATATGATCCTGAGGTAAGTGAGAAGTTTAAGAAAATGGTTCTCAATCTAGCAAATTATAAAAACAACATACATATATCTATTGATAGTAACAGAGTAGGTATCAGCACAAGTGATATAACAACTGTTAAAAACCCTACAAGAAAAACATCAAGTAATATGGTATATAGTGATGATAACTATGTTGAAATGTCTTTATATAAAGATTTAGGCTTCAGTGTTAATTATGGTTATAAACTCAGAAGTAACTACAAAGATGAAAAGTTATTTGATGAACTTCAACCAATTCTTGTACAAAGACTTAAAGAGATAAACGCTAGTAACTTTAATGAAATCTGGAGTGACCTTATGAAAGAGTCAGGTATTTTAAGAGATAGTAATTTAGATGATATTTTAAATGGATAAAATTTATATGGTTAGATCCTACTTTGAGGATTACGAATCTTCAAGTTGGAAAATTATCGGCCTTTTCACTGATAGAAAAGTCGCAGACGAAACTGCTAAAAAATGGGAAGACTTCTACGAAGAGAAACAATATAGCATCTTCAATGAGCCAAAAGATTGGAGTCCAACCACAGAAGACTTAGAATACAGTGAAGGCACATGGCAAGAATCATATGAATACTCAAATCGATGTTCTGAATATGGTCAGATTCTTAACTTTAGAGAAAT
>JALQYJ010000115.1 GCA_023254175.1 Runella sp.
ATACTTCTCCTTAATTAATTTGTTTCTCTCATATTCATCAAAATCCTTTTTAAGTTGCGTAAATGATTGTTCTTTCTTTTCGTAGTCACTAATTTCTACTTTAAATTCACTGACAAGTCTTTTATAACCGAGGCAAACGCACGGAAGTCTTCAATGCGCCCGTTGGTACAGCTTCCCAAGAAAACGAAATCAATGGCTTTGCCCAAAATACTTTCGTCTTCAGCAAATCCCATGTAGTTCAATGACTTAGCGTACGAAGCAGCTCCGTCAAGGACATCGGCAGCTTTCGGGATGTGTTTGGTAATACCCGTTCCTAAGCCAGGGTTTGTTCCATAGGTGATTTGTGGCTCAATGTCGGCAGCGTCGTAGGTATATTCTAAGTCAAACGCAGCGCCTTCATCGGTTTTGAGGGTTTGCCAGTACGCAACGGCATTTTCCCAAGCTTCGCCTTTCGGCGACTGCTCACGGCCATTGAGGTAAGCAAACGTTTTTTCGTCGGGGGCAATCATACCACCACGCGCACCCATTTCAATCGACATGTTACACACCGTCATACGGCCTTCCATGCTCATGTCTTCAAATACATCTCCTGCGTACTCTACGAAATAACCCGTAGCACCACTGGCTGAAATTTGAGAAATGATGTACAATACCGCATCTTTTGGAAGCACGCCTTTACCTAATTGACCATTGATGGTAATGCGCATTTTCTTTGGTTTTGGCTGCATGATACACTGCGACGCCAATACCATTTCTACTTCCGATGTTCCGATACCGAACGCAATCGCCCCAAACGCGCCGTGGGTAGAAGTGTGAGAATCACCGCAAACAATTGTCATACCAGGGAGAGTGATGCCATTTTCTGGCCCAACTACGTGTACGATACCATTTTTTTGGTGGCCCAAGCCCCAGTGAGAAATACCATATTTGGCAGTGTTGGTTTCCAACGCTTTGAGCTGATTGGCCGAAAGTGGATCAGCTACTGGCAAGTGCTGGTTGATGGTCGGGGTGTTGTGGTCGGCCGTAGCAAAGGTACGGTTAGGAAACAACACGCCAATGCCTCTGCTTTCCAAGCCCAAAAACGCTACTGGGCTGGTTACTTCGTGAATAAAGTGGCGGTCGATGAACAATACATCGGGGCCGTCTTCAATCTTGCGGACAACGTGCGCATCCCACACTTTGTCGAAGAGAGTTGTTGCTTGATTTGACATATTCATTTGAGATTAATGCAATGGGAGAATAATACGCTACAAAACTGCAGGAATCTTCTCAAAGTGACATGACGCCCTTCGCTCAAACAATAGCGATTTTGGTTCTTTATTGATAATTGACCCAAATTAATACTTCAACAGCCTGGTTCATTGCAAGTTCGTCCACTGCCTGAGTTGGAAGTTGACTTGGAAGATATCTTTGAAAACGTGGTTTGATTACTTGTTTTTTTTAGGAGTTTCTCCGTATTTTTCCTTATAGGCTTTGATAAAATGAGAGACACTCTCGTAGCCTATTTCCATACTGACTTCCGACACGTTTTTGTTGGCGTTTTTGAGTAAAAAAGCGGCTTGTTCTAGGCGTTTTTGTTTAATCCAATGGGCGGGAGATGCGTGAAACTGGGCTTCAAACTCGCGTTTAAACGCGGACAAACTTCGTCCCGAAAGATGGGCTAATTCGCTTATTGTCAAAGGTTTTAGATAGTAGTTGTGGAGTAAGTATTCCAAATCCGTTTTTTGCCCTTTATAAATATTAAACAAGATGGTTTTGAGCTGATTGGAGCCGTCGATTTCCAACAAATGAAGCAGCAATTCCTGAAACTTGAGTCGTAAAAATTGATTCAAGTAGGGCGTTTGCGAATTGAAATAGGGAAAAAGGGAATCAATGAACTTCTCAAAAGCCGAGGAGGAGTGCAGCACTAAAATCGGTTGAGGATTTTCGACGTCTGCTTTGTCGAACAACGTTTGGTTTTGGCTTACAAACTCTTTCAGTAGCTTTTCGTGAAAGAAAAAAACAAGGCTGCGGTAGTCGCTCCCGATGGATTCGTTCATGGAATAGCAGCCCCGTTGGAAAAATAAAATTTGCCCTTTGCGAACGTGCAGGTCTTGGTTAGGAGAAATAAACTTCTTTTCTCCTTCCAGTACTACAACGACGGCATGTTCTTCAAAAAAAATCTCGTTACGCTCAGGATACACATCGCTTCGGTAGGCCACAAAAGTCGTGTCCTGAATTTTCAGAGACTGAAACTGTTGGGTACTGATGGAAGAAGGGACGCGAAGCATGAGGGGGCGTTAATCGTTATTAGTTGGTCGGGCTCAGTTTAAGGCACCGCCGTCTTTTAGTGCTTGGTATTCGTTGCCGATGGCTTTGTACTGAGAAACCAAAAACTTCTGCAATTCTTCATTGAAAACTTTTTTATCGTCATCAGACAATGAGTCGTACAAATCTTTCAACTCTTGGTTGATAGCCGCTTTCTCGGCTTCGTCGCGCGCATTAATGGCACGCACGTGGTATTTTCTGAAATCAAAGTTCATTTTCTATCTCTTCAATCAATTTTTTTAATTCTCTATCAGTAAGTGTACTTTGCTCTGACTTACCATAAATATCAATTTTAACAAAGCATATTTTTTCAAAAGCCTTTTGGCTCGCCATTGAAAATCGGGCGTTACTATTATCTCAAAGCTCATTGAGGAAATCTTCAATAGATTTGGAAGGGAGTTGGCCAGCTTCCATTTTTCTTAATCTGATTGATAGAAGATTTCAAACGTTTTTTCCGATATAGTTGATGAAGCTTTAGAAGTCAAGCCTAATATGTAGTAATAGTCTTTCATATCAAAAACTCAAATAAATCAGGTTTATTATTGATGTACTCAAACTGAATATTGTGTTCTTTCATGCGGGCCAAAAGCGGCTCAAAATCTTCTTTGTTTCTCAGTTCGATTCCTACCAACGCCGGGCCACGCTCGCGGGCGGTTTTTTTAGAATATTCAAAGTGCGCGATGTCGTCGTTGGGACCAAGTACGTGGTTTAAAAACTCCTTAAATGCGCCCGAACGCTGCGGAAAGCGAATGATAAAGTAGTGTTTTAGTCCTTCGTACAGGAGAGAACGTTCCTTGATTTCTTCCGTACGGGTGATGTCGTTGTTGCCGCCTCCAATCAATAATACTACATCTTTGCCTTTTATTTCGTCTTTGATTTGGTCAAGCGCCGCCACGGTAAGCGCCCCTGCGGGTTCAACCACGATAGCTTCTTCGTTATAAAGTTGCAAAATCGTGGAACAGACTTTCCCTTCGGGAATGAGTAGAATATCGTCCAAATTTTTCCGACACACTTCAAAGGTGTGTTCTCCTGCACGCTTCACGGCGGCGCCGTCCACAAACTTATCAATGTTTTCGAGCGTGACGACGTGCCCTTCTTTTATGGCTGTGTGCATCGTAGGAGAGCCTACGGGTTCTACCCCAATAAGCTTGGTAGCTGGGCTGAGTTGTTTAAAAACGGTGGTCACGCCCGAGGCTAGGCCACCGCCGCCGATGGCAAAAAGCAGGTAATCAATTTTAAAATCAGCATCGCGAAAAATTTCCAAACCCACAGTTCCTTGTCCTTCCATGACTTGCACATCGTCAAACGGGTGAATGAACGTAGCAGCATGGGATTCACAAAAATGCTTGGCAGCGTAGTAGGCATCATCGTACGTATCGCCGTGGAGGACTACTTCAATCTGATTTTTCCCAAAGAGTTTTACTTGTTTAACCTTTTGGGCGGGTGTCGTGCTAGGCATAAAAATAGTACCACGTACCTGCATTTTTTTGCAAGCGTAGGCAACTCCTTGTGCGTGGTTTCCTGCGCTGGCACACACGACTCCTTTGTCGAGGGCTCCGGCCGACAAACTGGCCATTTTGTTGTACGCTCCCCTGATTTTGTACGAACGTACTACTTGTAAATCTTCACGTTTAAAATAAATATTGGCTTCGTAGCGCTCCGAAAAATTGAGATTAAGTTCTAAATCAGTGTGTTTGGCGACTTTACGAATGCGTTCGGCAGCTTGCAATATATTATCAAATGTAGGAAAATCTGCGTTTTTGGACTTGTGTTTGTCAGATGCGAGGCTCATAAAAACAGATGAAGTTGAGATAATTACAAAAATCCCCCGAAATTACACAACTCGGGGGATTTTTTAAGGTTTAGAAAGCCGTGATTTTAGACAACCTTCAAGGTTCGTCAATAAATAATTTATTTTTTCTATAGAATATACGATAAAATTACTGAACTACAATTTCATAGATTTCAAGAAACAACCTCGTGAGGTTACAATAACCTTGACCTAATAATAAAACGTACACCCATCGGTATTTCTAACGAAAAACTAGCACCTCGTCCTGATACTTACTACATCGAGGGTTAAGTGCGTGTGTTTCCAGTACTCAAACTGGTTACGCGACATGTAAAAATCGCAGCCATGAATTTCTCCCAGCTTTACATCAGTTTCGTTCAACATCAACTCCCCTAGGCGTAGAATAGGCTGCGTTAATTAAAGCATATATTTAAAATTCTTAAACAGAATTTGCTTAGTTGAGATAGGCTAGTTATTATCGCACAGACTATCAACTCCGTACTTTCTGTGTCTTCAAAAACCTTTTTCTGCATTGATGCCCACACCTGCGGCAATCCTGTACGCTTAGTGGCAGGAGGCGGTCCTTTATTGGAAGGACGTAATATGAGTGAAAAACGCCAACACTTTCTTCGTCAATTCGACTGGATTCGAAAAGGACTCATGTTTGAGCCGCGCGGCCACGATATGATGTCGGGCAGTATTTTATACCCGCCTCACGACCCCGAAAACGACGTTGCGGTGCTTTTTATCGAAACCAGCGGCTGCCTCCCTATGTGTGGGCATGGCACGATTGGCACCATCACCATTGCCATCGAACATGGGCTTATCCGACCCAAAACACCTGGTATCGTTCGGATGGAAGCACCTGCGGGCTTGGTACTTATTAGCTACGAACAAGTAGGTAATAAAGTAAAATGGGTGAAATTGGTGAATGTCCCTTCGTACTTAGCTGCCGAAGGCATTGAAGTAGAATGTCCTGATTTAGGAATGTTAAAGATGGATGTTGCCTACGGTGGAAATTTCTACGCCATCGTGGATGTACAAGAAAATTTCCCTGGATTAGAGCATTTCAAAGCCGAACAGCTCGTCGGTTGGGCAAGAGTTTTACGCCAGCGTATCAACGAAAAGTATAGCTTTGTACACCCCAACGACCCTACTATCAATGGATTAAGCCATATTGAGTGGACAGGTGCGGTCATTGACCCTACCTCTTCGGCACGAAACGCAGTTTTCTACGGCGATAAAGCCATTGACCGTTCTCCTTGTGGCACAGGCACTTCGGCCCGTATGGCACAGTGGGCAGCGAAAGGAAAACTTAAAAAAGGTGATACATTCATCCACGAAAGCATTATTGGAAGCAAGTTCATTGGCACGGTAGAAGACACGGCCAAAGTGGGTGACTTTGAGGCTATTGTACCTGGTATTCAAGGCTGGGCCAAAATATATGGTCTCAATACCATCACCATCGACGACGACGATGACCCGTACGCACACGGGTTTCAAGTGATTTAAAGCTCCCTACCCGCACGGGATTTCTATACTCATGGGTAAAAAGTAGTTTTTGGTTCGTAAAACAAATCTGCTTCTTTACCCTTTATTTTTGTAACCTGTCAAAATAGTAGCCAACTATTGTTAAAAAAAGATGGCTATTTTTGAGAGCCTCGTTTAATGGCTTGAAGGAGAGAAAACTCATCGTTGGTATCGCACGAAATTTCCCAAATCATGACGCCTCCGCAGCCTCGGTCTTTGGCAAATTTGGTTTTAAGTTCAATGGTATGGATACCGTTATAAAAAGCACCTTTCCAATAATCATCGTAGGGGCTTGCGCCGTCTTTTAACAAACCTTTGTAATCGGGGCCATAGTTTCCCATTCCTTTTTTAGAGTAAAAAGGTAGTCCTAAAATGGTTTTTTTTGCAGTTAGTCCCCGTTCGTTCATCCAATAGTCTAAACTTTTTACGGCTAAAGAATAAGGAGAGTGGGCACGAATGTAATTGGGGCCGTAGTCGTCGTCATAAGCCATTACGTTGACCCAGTCCATTTTGTCAAGGGCTTCTTTTTTCATCCCGTAGCCTTTTTTTCCGTACGAAATCACCGCCGCCGTCAGTTTTTTGCCTTGGTTGTGGAGCGAATCTCCAAGCTCGCTCATAAGTGCCACGTAGTGGTCGGCTGAGGGGGAGTCTTCGTCGGGGTATTCCCAATCCAAATCCACGCCATCCACTTTATAAGTACGAACAAACTTCATTACATGTTGAACAAACGTATGACGGCCCTGGGCGCGTTCGGCCATTTTGTGAAAACGGGTATCGTCGCCACCGCCGTCGCCAATACCCCAGCCACCGATTGAAATAAACACTTGAATTTTGTGCTGGTGCAGGTACCGCACTAGGCTATGAAGGGCTTCGGGGTTGCGGAGAGGTTCGAGCGAATCGCCTGTTTTGGCAGGGATAGCAAACGAAAAATTGACATGGGTCAAGACGTCTACGGGGATTTGTTCAGCAGGGATGTTGGGGACGTAATAGCCAATAACCTTAAAATCGTTGGCCTTTTTTTGGGCAAAAACGCTGAAACTTAATGTCACTAAGCAGCAAAGCAAGAGTTGCAGAGGGTTTGTTCTGGTGTAGTTCGCTGGTATTGCACGAATAGCCGTTGAACAATAATGATTTATTTGTGCTTTGGAGTTAAAAGGGCTTGAAATGAGGGGTTTGAGTTTCATAGAAACGATTGTTGTGAAACGATAGGTAAAAGTGAAAAACAGGTTTATAGGTTTTGATTTTTAGTCTCCAGTGAGTGAGTTCATTTAGAAAAAATGGATTCAACTTGGCTGGTTCTTTTCGGGATGTTGGAATCGTTACCGTAAGAGTATCGAGAATGGCTCTCTTTCTTTAAGAACCGTATTTGCTTCGAAGCTTTTGGTTATTTTGCCTAAAGTAAATCGCTCAAGAGGTACGTTTCCCTTTAAGCTGGTCAGTTTTACACTGAATCCCTGACCAAGTTTCTTGATGTCAACTGTGCCGTATGCGTAGCCGTTTGACCAAAAGAAAGTCCCTTCTTGTGAGGAAAATGACATGGTTTTTTGTACTCCCGAATACTGAAAGCCAGTGAGAGCTATTACGGCTCCCCAGCTTGTCATGGCACGGGCGTAGTGGTGCCCACATTCTGCTTCGTCGAAGGGACTGCGTTTAGCACCGTCGTATCGATTCCGTATATTTTTAATGCACTGAAGTCCTGCGTCTCGTTGGCCTTCATAAAGCATTCCTATGGCGGCAGTATATTCAAAACCAGTCATAACCTCTGAAAAATAAGGAAATGGAACTGTGGGGCGACCACCACGAGGATAACTGGCCATCAGTAGCGCTGCTTCATCACCAAGAGCATACGAGCGCATGTTATTGAAATGATTGAACATACTCGCACGATGGTTGTATTTGAAAATACTTTGGAGTGTCTTTTGAACGTGTTCAGGCTTAACCAGATACCCTAATCCATAGACGTGAGCCATATACTGCCCGATAAGCTGGTCGACCAAGCATCCCTTTCCTAACTGATAGGGAGGGTTTTCAGTATATGCTCGTCCACTGGCGACGGTTGCTTTTAAAATCAGATCTTTACTTGACGCAGTTTGGACGATTTGTTCGTAGTATTCACCGTTAAAAAGATGTTCGTCGGCAAATTTTCTCCCTTGTTCAAAAAGCTGGCGACATTCGGCTGCAAAAATTGGCTCATTCATGGCAGTGGCCATTTCTTCCATAGCACGTAAAGCGCCTAAGTACCAAATTTGCATTTGAGGGTTCGGGCCATAGTACTCTACATCCATGGTATTGTGTTGGCATCCCTCCATTATTCCATCTTTATTACCATCCCATCCTCCTTGAAGCCAAGCGAATTGTAGACTGCGTTTGACCGCAGGATAAAACTGCTGGAGAAGTTGAAGGTCACCAGATAGCTGCCAATCACGGTAAAAACGCATAATCGTGCCCATTTGGCCATCGGCTGCTGCGGCCTTGTACTGTTGGGCGTTGGTTTTAATCGGCAAACCAACCCGAAAACTCATAAAGCCTGTTTCATCGAGTGCAGGCCCAAACTCGACTTTACGCATCGTTTGGGCTAGTTGACCAAATAAAAAGCCAGTTGCCTGCTCATAGTTCCACACGTGGGTGCAAGACCCCTGGCAAGACCCGTAGTTGTCCATGCAGCCTTCCCAGCCCATCATGGTGCCATCTTTTATACGAAAAACGGTTTGAGAACGTAACGTGCTAAGATTGAATAGAGCAGCCTCTTTGATGACGTCGGGCAGTTTACTTTTCATAAACGCTTTGACAAAGGTTACGGTTTGGCGTTCCAATTCAGGCAATCGTTCGGCTGTATTTTCGGCCACTTCCCAAGCGTCACTGTATTGGGTAGCGTAGTAGTTACCCACATTTTCGGATGACCAAGCAAAACGATTAGGAAAATGCCAAGTAATGTAAAACGTAAACGTTCGAGTTTGGTTCGCGGGTATTTCCATGCTGACCGCCAACGAAGCCTGTGGGTCGTTATCGGTTAGCTTATCCTTATCGGTAAGGCGACCATCTTGGCTAAAATCATCCCAAAAGTCAAGAAGTGCGTTTTCCCAGTCGTTGCTTCGCGATGAACGACGGTAACTCACACCCGTTTGGGCTGGAGTAGTAAGTGCCATTGTCCCCCATTGTTCTGTATCCTTTTTTACACTGTCTGAGTACATGAAGATGCCTTGTACTTTGGCCGACTTCCGAAAAATATTTTGGTTATTCTTGGCTCCAATCGGAATCAAGTCTCCTTTCCAATCCATGCGCGTTTTTGAACCATCATTGCCAATAAAATTACGCATTAATCCACAAACTGATACGGTAATAGGCTGATTCGTCGTATTTTTGACTTCATATCGTAATACGGCCAATGGCATACCACTCGCTTCAGAGTCGGTAGGAACGAATGGATTAAAAGCTTTAAGTCGAACGCTAACAGGTAAGGCAGGATCAGATAAGTTTACCTGGCCGAATGGGTAAGTAGCATCAAATGATACTTGGCGAAAGCGAGGAATTCCGTGGTTATCAACGGGCCGTCCTTCTTTATCTTGGTAGTCGACGGGGTCTAAGGGGCCCATTAACCCTTTGGTATGGGTTTTGCCGTTGGCTTCTTTGATAAAAATAGAAAAGAAAGGAACTCCATTACCCATTTGTCCACCACTAAAGCCTTTGGCGGGTCGGTTCATAATTTCCCAATCGCGTAACTCTCCTTTGCCCGAAATAGACACTGTTCCTGTTCCTATACCTCCCAATGGCAGTGCAATTCGATAAAGGTGTTGTTGGTCATAATGCTTTAGAATAGGAAAGTCCTGAGCATAAGCTTGACAGATAAAAATCCACAAAAAAGAGATGAGTATAGCCTTTTTCATTGTTGAAATGGTGATTGACGAAGGGTTTATTAGTAACTGCTATTTAAAATTGATACATTTTCTATTAAAAATACTTGCCCTGCTTCATAGTCGACCTATTTTTTCAATAACTCTTGTTCTAAGCGTTTACCAGCTTCTTCATAGCCCGCCGCATTAGGATGAAGTCCGTCTGAAAATAAGCCCTCATTGATTTTTTCGTCTTTTTGTAAAAATACTCTACCAATGTCCGAAAAGCCTACTTTTTCGGTTTGGGTCATGGCCTTGATGGCTTTGTTAAGCGAGGCTACGCGTGCCTCTTGTTCGCGACGAGGATAAATACCCAAGAGGGTAATCTTGGCTTGAGGTTGCCGTTTCTGAATGGCTTGTACCAAAAAACGAAGTCCCTGCGTAATCTCGTCGTCGGTATTGAGTTGGAGGTTGTTAGTGCCAATGTTAATGATGATTTTTTCGGGCGTAATTTCGTCGAATTCATCGTGATATACGCGCCATAGCACGTTTTCAACCCTATCCCAACCAAAACCGAAGTTGCGAACTTGGTAAGGTTCTACGTACTTCTGCCAAGAATCGGCTCCTTTGATGCGGTTGTTAAGTGGTTTACCACCCCAATTGTGGGTAATCGAGTTGCCAATCAAAACCACTTTAGGGGCGTCAGTTTGATTCAAACGTAGCATATCATAATGGCGATCTTCCCACACGTAGCTGCCTGGTTCGCGGTTTTGGCGCGTGGGAATTTGCGTTTTTAGCGTTCCCGCGGGTTCTTGCATAATTTCCCGAAGTTTTTTCTCATAAGCCTCGGCGTAGCGCATCATCCCGATGTCGTTGGGGTGTGTCCCGTCCACCATTCCTTCGTGGTCGATGTGGATGTCGGAAATAGGCAACGAATACACGCCTGTAATTTTTTCGCTGTCGAGTTGGGCTATTGCTTCGCGCAGGTCTTTGTTGGCGCCTTCAAACAAGGGTTGGCGGTGGGGCATCAAATAACCTTCGGTGTAGCCATCGTGATCGGTGAGTAAAATCGGGGTGTTTGGGTGTTTTGCGCGAAGGGTTTTGACCGATTCGACTATTCTTCTTTGAAGTTCTTGGTGGTCTACGATTGGGATAATTAGGTTGGGCAAACAATCCAAAATAAAAACTTTGGCATCAATTTCATTGATAAGCGCGACTACTTCTTTTTCCAAACGGCCGTTCCCCGAAAATCCTAGATTGATGACTGTTCGGTCGAGTTTTCGAGACAAGATATTAGTCCATGCCATGCCTGGGCGGGTAGCGCAGGCGCCCTGGGCGATGGAGGTTCCGTAAACTACAATCGGTTTTTCGAGGCGTTGGGGAAGTACTTTAAATAAACTGCCTTCGGGGACACCAATTTCTAAATTGCGGACGCTGTTATAAAGAGGTAAAAAAAGTCGGTATTCGCGGCCTAGCTTGTGGTAATTGTCGTTGGGGCGAAGCTGGGCAAAAACGTACTGAACCGTATCTTTGAAGCTGTATTTGCCATTGGCCCACTGCCAATGGCCGTCGCTGTCGATTCCGTATAAATCTACGCCACTCACACCCGTTGAGGGCATGTGGGGCATATTGACAGCGCCAGTTACTTTGTATCGAACAACGATTTGGTCAGCATTACTTATAAAACGAATCGAAAGCCCTGCGCTGTTGCGTGAGAGGTTCCAAACAGCCTTACGGACATTGGCTTCGGCGCGTGGTGGAAAACGTTGAATAGTATCGCGCATTTCATTTGACCACGCTTGGCCGTCGATGACTGGAAAACGGCTGTCAGAAGGTTGCCACCAAACCAATTTGGACTGGGCAGAGGCAAAAAATGTAAATAAGCTGATTAGAAAGGTGATAAACAGACGCATGGATGAGGTAAGGGTTTAATTTCGGTAGCAATTTAAAGTAAAATATGCACTCAATAGTATTTACTAGGGGATGATGCGTATATTTTTAACGAACATCTTTAACCTTCAACCTTTCTATTCAATACCTAATGACGAAGTCTTCCAGTTACCCTTGGATTTTGGTCGGCCTACTGTGGGTCGTTGCGTTACTCAATTACATGGATCGCCAAATGCTGTCCACCATGCGCCCATCAATGCAGGTAGACATTGACGAACTTCAACAAGCAACTAATTTTGGCCGATTGATGGCGGTGTTTTTGTGGGTGTACGCGTTTATGAGTCCCGTAGCGGGAATAATTGGCGATCGGTTGAATCGTAAGTGGTTGATTGTTGGGAGTTTATTTGTATGGTCGGGTGTGACATTTGCAATGGGTTATGCTACTTCTTTTTCGCAATTATACGTTTTGCGGGCCTTGATGGGGATTAGTGAAGCGCTTTACATGCCGACTGGCTTGGCCATGATTGCCGATTTTCACTCGTCACGTACTCGTTCGATGGCCATTGGGGTACATCTTTCGGGAAACTACATGGGTCAAGCTTTAGGAGGCTTTGGCGCAACGATTGCCGATAAATTTTCGTGGAATACGGCTTTCCAGTCGTTTGGGATGCTTGGGATGGCGTATGCGGTGGTGTTGATTGTTTTTTTACGAGAAAAAAATAGAAGTGAACTAATTGAAGAAACGGGAAGCCTCAAAAACCAAGAAAAAGTACCGTTGCTCAAAGGGCTTGGAGTGCTGCTCGGAAACCCTGCTTTTTGGCTGATTTTGCTTCTTTTCTCGGTGCCAAGTTTGCCAGGATGGGCAGTAAAAAACTGGTTGCCGACGCTCTTTGCCGATAAATTAGGGATAGAAATGGCTCAAGCAGGCCCGCTTTCAACGATTACTACTTCCCTATCGTCGTTGATTGGGGTGATTATCGGTGGATATTTGTCAGACCGTTGGGTAGTGAAGCACCTACGAGGGCGTATTTACACGAGCGTTATTGGTTTGGTACTGACTATCCCTGCGTTATTGCTTATTGCGTATGGCACTACAATAAGCCATGCTATTGCGGCAGGTATGTGTTTTGGGTTAGGGTTTGGGATGTTTGACGGAAATAACATGCCGATTTTGTGCCAATTTGTTTCGCCAAAATACCGTGCTACGGGCTATGGTTTTATGAACATGATGGGAATCATGGCGGGAGCACTTATTACCGAGTGGTTAGGTAAATCGACCGATTCGGGGGGATTGGCTAGAGATTTTGCACTTTTGGCAGGGGTAGTGTTAGCCATTGTTGTGGTTCAACTTCTTTTCTTACGTCCCAAAGTGCATGATTTTGTGGATTAAAAATAATAACCGTTTAGGTTACTATTTTTCAAATTGATAGGGTAGAAAGTTGGTTTTTGTAAAAAATTCTATCTGTGGCCGCAAGTTTTTATAACGACTTGCATCTAAACAATAAGTGTTTACCTCAAACCAACTTCTATCCATGAAAAACAATGCACTTGGAGCCCTCGTTGCGGCTGCGGTCTTTGGAGTAACCATAGCTTGCCAGCAAGAAAAAGTCATGACCGAAGCGACTACTGGTATGACCGACCGTAACGCTCGGGTTGAAGCCGTTCCTGTCTTGCCAGCTATCCCTTTCAACTACGCGGCTCAAGTGCTGCCTGCTTACCTTACGACCCCTCAAGTCGCTGGTCAAAACAATACCCCGCCCAACAACCCGATTACGAATCAGGGTGCCACACTCGGGCGAGTGCTTTTTTACGATAAAAGCCTGAGTTTGAACAACACCACTTCTTGTGCATCGTGTCATCAGCAGGCTAATTCGTTTTCGGACCCCGCTCGCTTTAGCCGAGGGTTTGCGGGAGGGCTTACTACCCGAAACTCCATGTCGTTGATCAATGCACGTTACTACCCCAACGGTCGCTTTTTTTGGGACGAGCGCGCGGCTTCGGCCGAAGCCCAAGCTTCGCAGCCGATTATTCACCCCGTGGAAATGGGGATGACTATGCCTAATGCTGTAGCAAAGCTCCGAACCTTGAATTATTATTCAAGCCTGTTCCAAAATGCGTACGGAACACCCAATATCGACTCGGCCCGTGTCGTTAGGGCATTGGCACAGTTTATTCGCTCGATGGTTTCGTATCGCACAAAGTACGATACGGGCAGAGCTGCATTGGCTCCCAATCAAAACCCCGCAACGGTCAATTTTGCTAATTTTACAGCGGAAGAGAATCAGGGGAAGCAATTGTTTTTTGGGCCAGGCAACTGTGGCGCGTGTCACGGTACGGAGACATTTACGGCACCTGGTGCTCGAAATAATGGCCTAGATGTTGTCTCAGCCGATAATGGTGTAGGGGCGATTACTAGAAATGCGGCACAAAATGGATTGTTTAAAGTTCCTTCGTTGCGTGGAGTAGAAAAGTCGGCACCGTATATGCACGACGGACGTTTTGCAACCCTTGAACAAGTAGTGGAGCATTACAATAGTCAAGTAAAACCACATGCTAATTTGGCACCTCAGTTGCGCGGGCCAAATGGTCAGCCACGTCGTTTGAACCTGACGCAAGCCCAAAAAAACGCGCTAGTTGCGTTTATGAAAACCCTTACGGATACGGGCATTGCTTCTGATCTAAAATTCAGTAATCCCTTCTAAAAATTAGATACTAGAAAAAGTAAACGGCCTTCTACGCTTTAAAAGAGAGAAGGCCGTTTACTTTTGAAGGGGTTAGGGTAGGGAGCTAAGGCGTTATTTCAAACGCCCAAGCGTATTGGCACAGAATGGCACTTGGATTGAGTGTAGGGGCGATAACTCGTAAAACATTGTTTTTGTAACTGAATTTTACCTCCCCTTTAAATCCTAGTAATCGAATGATAGATGGTTTGGCGACATTCTGAATCGCAATTTCTTCTTGCCATTTTCGTACGATGGCATATATTTCACCCTCTTTTTGGGTAAAATAGGTAGTGGATTCTTTGGTGTACGGCGGGGCTTTTTCCCATTTACGTGTTCCGTAAGATGTTGAGTAATAAATTTCCATCACGCGCTACTATATCAATGAGTTGGTGAACAAGCTGCTCACCTGTTTGGTAGCTGTCGAGGTTTTCGTTATGGTTGTACCCAAAGGATTCTTCGGAGATTACGAGCTTTGACGGACTTGGCCAAGTCGACCGCCAAATCACGATGAGGGCCTACATCGACGGCGTTCCAGTTCCATGATTGAGGGCTAGGCCACATCGTAAAACCTTCGTGGTATTTGGAGGTGATACCATTCCGAGTAGCCACTCCCAAAGCCATCGGCATTGGACTTGGTCGCCCATGGAGGAACGGAGTATACACCCCAATGAATAAAGATTCCAAATTTGGCATCTTCAAACCAGGCAGGCGTAGGGCGTTGGTCGAGGCTTTGTCAGTTAGGTTGATATTGGGCGAACGTAAATTGAGAAAGAAAGAGAGAGAAAATGAGCAATTTTTTCATCGAATCTAAAGAAAAAATCGGTGCTATTCCTCACAAATGTGCATAGGGTTAGGAGGGGGCACAGATGGAGTTAAAAATAAGCCGCCACTCATGCGAGACGAGCGACGGCTTTTGGGGTTTGATTAAGCTTTTGAAAAGTGACTCTTGGCCATAAATACCTTGCCACCATCGTCTGCGTGAGTAACGGCATAGCTGAAGCCGTGATGGAGAGAATAAGCACCGTATTCGCCCTGCTTATTGATAGCGATAAAACCTACCTGAAAATCTTTGGCTTTGATCGGATTGATACGCACAATGCGTTCCACTGCAATTTTACATGCTTCTTCGGGGCTTTTGCCTTGGCGCATCATTTCAACAATCAAAAAAGCGCCTGCCACTCGAAGTACCTCTTCTCCTTGACCAGAACCTGTCGCGGCGCCTACCTCATTGTCGACGTACAATCCTGCGCCAATGATGGGCGAGTCCCCCACACGACCGCGCATTTTGAAGCCCATTCCGCTGGTCGTACAAGCGCCCGAGAGGTTGCCTGTGGTGTCCATGGCAATGGTGCCCATGGTATCGTGGTTAAAACTGCCATCTTCAAAGAAGTTAGGCGCAAAAGGGCCGTGGCCTGCCTTTACTTTTTGGCCTTTGCCCTGTTGCTGCTCGATGTTAATAACAGGCTTATATTCTGATTTTTTAAGCCATTGTTTATAGGATTTTTCGGCGTCAGCCGAGAGTTTTCCCGATTCTTTCTGAAAACCACTTTCAAGCGCAAACTGAAGCGCTCCGTCGCCTACAAGCTGAACGTGAGGCGTGGTTTCCATCACTTTACGAGCTACCGAAATAGGGTGTTTTATTTGCTCCAATGCCATCACCGAGCCGCAGTTGAACTTGTCGTCCATGATACTGGCGTCGAGCGTTACTTTGCCTTCGCGGTCGGGGTTACCTCCCAGGCCCACGCAGCAATTGATGGTATCTTCAATCGAACGAGCGCCCGCTTCAACCGCGTCAAGAGCTCGGCTATTGGGTTGTTTTAAGACCTTCCACGCCACCGCGTTAACGGGTAAACCGCTGTCCCAAGTCGAAACAACAATGGGCTTGGTAACGGTCGAAGGTGTTGATTTAGCAAATAACCTCCCCGCCGATAAAAGAGGTATACTTAATGCAGACCAACGGAGAAAACTTCTTCTTGAACTCATGGTTTTAGTTTGGTTTAGGTTTTAAACCTTACAGGTTTTTTGTCTTCTTATTTCGTTATTTTTAGTACCCAAGCATAGCTGCTAGGCACTTTTTTAGCCAATTTTTGAGGAACTTGAACCGTAATCTTACCTCCATTCTGAATCCACTTCAAATTATCGGAAAAACCCAAAAGATTGATTTTTGAGGTTTTGCTCAAGTTTATTTTTTCAAGGTCAAATGATAATGGAAAACTTTCTTTTTCCTCGGCGCAATAAATGGCGTAGGTCGAATTGTTGCCTTTGTGAGTAAATACGAATTTACCTTGTTTACCTACGACGTTGTCGCCATGTGTTTCGTAAATCGCTTCCCCGTTTATCTTTATCCATTTGCCAATTTCTTCTAAACGCTGGTAGGCTTCGGCATCAAAATCGCCTTCTGGGCTAGGAGCGATATTGAGTAGCAAATTGCCATTTTTTGAAACAATATCCACCAAAATGTGAATTAACTTTCGCGCTGATTTGTAATTTTCTTTTGGTGCATAGCTCCAAGAGTCGCCCATAGTCATACAAGTTTCCCACGGAATAGGCATATAACTATCAGGAATCTGATGCTCAGGCGTCACGTAGTTTTCAAACTCTCCCGATACGGTTCTATCCACAACCAATAGCCCAGGTTGTAGTTCACGTCCGCGTTTAGCGATTTTAGCCATCTCTATGTCTTGGTCAAAAGGGATGGTTTTTTGCCAAGAAATGGTTGTGTCAATGGTGTTGAAGGGGCGTACCCAGCCACCATCAAGCCAAAGAATATCCACCTTCCCGTAGTCGCTCATCAATTCCTCAATCTGGTTGTAGGTAAACTTTTTGAAGCTTTCCCACTTCTGAGGATATTTTTTAGGATGGTAAGATGGATTACGGTCTTTGGGCGGGAAATACGACCACCAATAGTCATCGGTATGCCAATCGGGTTTTGAAAAATAAGCCCCTACCATAAAGCCCTCGTTGCGGAACGCTCCAAAGACTTCCTTCGCTACATTGCTACGAGGGTTGGTGCCAAAGGGTGATTTAGTGATTTTATAATCTGTGTATTTGGAGTCAAACATACAAAAACCATCGTGGTGTTTAGTAGTAAAAACCACATATTTCATCCCCGCGTTTTTGGCGGCCGTTGCCCACTTTTCGGGGGAAAACTGAGTAGGGTTAAAGGTATATTGTAGTCGTTCGTATGCTTTTTTGTATTCGTACCAATTGTCTTTGTAAGGTCCACGGCGCTCGCACCAGCCTTCGTCTTCGGGGCATAAACTCCAGCTTTCAACAATGCCCCATTGGCTGTATGTGCCCCAGTGCATGAGCAAGCCAAATTTTACATTTTGCCACTGTGCTAGTTTGGTTTTTACTTGAGGGTCAGAGGGAATAATGTACTTGCTGTGGTTTTGCTCTGAGTGCTGCTGAGCTACTGCACTAAGGCTTAACAACGCGATTCCAACCGATATAAGTGACTTTTTCATAGAAATTAAAAGCCCCAAGCCCCCAAAGGAGGCTTGAGAGATGGGTGTTTATAAGTTAGGTATTGGGTACGAGTTGGGACTGATAGGTCCTATGACTTGAGTAAGTGCGGGCGTTCGCGCTCAATTTTTAGTAAAAGTTCTCCAAAGAGTGTATTCGCCCATGCAAACCACTTACGGGTGAACTTAGAGGCGTCGTCCTTGTCGAAGGATTCGTGCATGAAGCCTGTTCCTGCATGGGTTGCTTTTAAGAAACGAAGCTGGGCAAGAATTTCTTGGTCATTGTTCGATGTCATGGCGCGCATAATAATACTCATTGGCCAAATTTGGTTTACCAGCGTGTGCGGGCTACCGATGCCTTCAGCAGCTTTACCACGGAAGAAATAAGGATTTGAATCACTCAATACAAACCGACGAGTATTTTGGTATATCTTATCGTTGGTACTTACTGCGCCCAAATAAGGTAAGCCAAGCAAGTTCGGAACGTTGGCATCGTCTTGGAAAAGGCAATTGCCAAACCCATCTACTTCCATGGCGTATATTAGCCCAAAAGTTGGGTGGTTGATAATAGCGTATTTTTTGATGGCTTGTTCTATCTCATTGGCAAGTGTACGGCACCCTTGTGCAAAGGCAGCGTTTTTGTAAACAGTCTCTGCTATTTCCGCCATTTGCCGGAACGAAACGACGGCAAACAAATTTGAAGAAATCAAAAAAGGGTATTGCGTGGCATCATCAGAAGGCCTGAAGGTGCTGTGAATGAGTCCGTTGGGTTTTGTATTGTTGCCATATCCATTGCCTGGGACAGTATCTGTCGACCAAGAAGTCGTTCTCCCAAAACGATAGCTTCCACGTCCTTTGAGACGCTGTTGCTCACGGCAGGTAGCAATGATGAGTTGAGCGGCTTCGATCCATTTTTCATCAAAAATATTCGCGTCTTGGGCCGTTTTCCAATAATGATAGGCCAGTCGAACGGTGTAGCAGAGTGAGTCTAATTCCCACTTGCGCTCGTGCAGCTCAGGCTTCATGTCGGTATGGTCTTTGAGCCATTCGCTGTGCCCAGGGCCGTCGTTGAAGGCGTTGGCGTAAGGGTCAATTAAAATGCACTCTGTTTGCCGATTAACTACCCCCGCAATGAGTTTTTTTAACGATTCGTCTTGCTTAATTAATGGCAAATAAGGCCATACTTGAGCAGTGCTGTCGCGCAGCCACATGGCATGAATATCTCCCGTAATCACAAAAGTGTCGGGGCGGCCATCTTTTATTTTATGGTGAATAGTAGTGTCGAGCGTATTAGGGAAGCAGTTTTCAAAGAGCCACGCCAATTCGGGGTCTTTAATGGCGCTCTTCATACGAACGATGGTCGCTTCGATGGCTTCGCTGCTAAATTTACGTTGAGCGGCGGGCACCCGAACGGTTGGGAAAGAGTTTGCAAAAACAGCGGGAGTCATGATGACTCCCGCTCCTGCCATTGAAGTAGTTTTAAGAAAAAGTCTGCGATTCAATGATTTCATGTGTGATAGGAACAGATCAATGGCATAAAAATAGTGCGAAACGCCGAAAAGCGTGTGTAAAATTCGTAAAAATAAATGAAATATAAAAAAATATTTTAAAATATATACTATTTTAATTTAAAAAAATCATTAAACATTTTTTTAATAGTTAAGTAAGAATATGCTTCTTTGTTGACTCAATAAATTGCAAAAAATGAGGAATAAACAGAGGTTAAAACAGTGGCTTTTAGGTAGGGATTTACTTTTTTCGACAGTTATATCTATCTTTAGCCCGCTTTCTTAAAAATATCCGTTTACTCAAAGACGATTGGCAAGGTTTTGGCCGTTAAGTTTTTGAGTATGTAAGACCGTTGAAGCATCGTGGGCATTATTACAAAAAAAATCTATTTTAGTTCTGTTAAATCGTACGCTATCGCAAGTTTGTCAACTGCCTTATGGTTGGGTGCCGAATCTGTTGATGCTCAGACTTCTAACCAAAGTCGGAGAATGGCGGTTCAAGACACTAGCCGTGAGAACCGTCAAAGTCGGCGATTGTTGTATTCTCGTTGGGACGACCGACCAAGTAATCGTTTCAACTACGTTCCTCCTCGTTCCTCACTTTTTTTACGTGAGCCTAAAAGCCTCACCAATGAGTTTCGATTAGACACGAACCGACGAATGTCGGTTTATGAGCGTATTGGCGACCCTCAATCGGTGTCTCTCAACTACCGTAATCCTCTGAGTATGACTTACGAGGACTTCCAAAAGTTGCAAGACCGTCGGGTATTCAATTATCTCTGGCGCGATTACTCCTCTAAGCAAGACGGGAAAGGAGTTTTAGGGGCCAAAGGGTTATTGCCTAAATTGGATTTGCCACCAGGATTCGACCGAATCTTTGGGAGCAATGGCATTGATTTTAAACCTAACGGCTTTGTGTTGTTAGATTTTGGGGTCATACACCAAGAAACTGATAATCCGCTGATTCCGATTCGGCAGCGTCGTAACACTAATTTTATTTTTAATGAACAAATTAACGTCAACTTCAATGGGAAGATTGGCGATAAACTGGGGTTATTGACCAACTTTGATACAAAATCGAGTTTTAACTTTGAAAATCAGTTAAAGTTAGATTACCGTCCAGGCAAGATAAACCAGAATTTGCCAAACGTTCCTAACATGCCTAATGGGTCGGGTTTAGGGCAGGGCCTGCAAAATGGCTTGAATCAACAAGGGATGGGCGTCGGTCAAATGGGGACTGGACCTTTGGACTATATTCCCGAAAACGAAAGCATCATTCAGGGGATTCAGGCTGGGAATGTCAATTGGCAGATACCTTCGCAGCTTATTCCTGGGGTGCAAAACTTGTTTGGAGCAAAAGTCGATTTACGCTTTGGTAGATTGACCGCTACCTTAGTGGCTTCGCAGCAACGTTCCAAACAACAGTGTATTACACTACGCGGAGGCGCTCAAAATCGTCAGTTTGAACTTCGAGCTGATGCGTATGACGAAAATCGCCACTTTTTCTTAGGACACTATTTTCGTGATAACTACGAGCGTTGGTTAGGTAATTTGCCGATGATTATGTCGGGGGTGACTATCACGCGTTTGGAAGTATACGTGACCAACCGTACCAACAATACCGAAACCCTCCGAAATCTCTTAGGGCTTACTGATTTGGGAGAACCTAAGCCGTATAATACCGCCAACCCTAATGTTCAACCTATCACAGCCAATCGACCCTTGGATAACAAATCGAACGGTTTGTTTGATAAAATTAGAAACGATGCTAACGTACGCCAAGCCGACCAAACAAGTACGGCTATGGAACAAACGTACAACCTTCGTCGCGGCGACGATTATGATTTGTTGAGAGGTGCGCGGCGTTTGAACGAACGTGAATTTAAGTTTCATCCTGAATTGGGTTATCTGTCGCTCTTAACTCCTCTACGGAACGATGAAATTTTGGCGGTTGCATACGAATACACCCTAAATGGGCAAAAATATAAAGTAGGGGAGTTGACTGAAGACTACCAAACGCAAGCAGAAGACCAAGTGTTGATTCTGAAGCTATTGAAATCGTCGACCATTCGTAACAATACCAACCACCCCATGTGGAATTTGATGATGAAAAACATCTATTCGCTCAACACTACGCAACTGGGGAAACAGAATTTTCAGCTTCGGGTTATTTATAAAGATGACTTAACGGGGATTGATAATCCCAACTTGCAAGAGGGGCCAATTGCCAACATTCCTTTGCTTCGGGTAATGGGACTTGACAAATTGAACCCGCTCAATGATCCCGTTTTAGATAATAATCGGAAGCCAATTGGAGACGGAAACTTTGACTTTATTGATGGAGTCACGGTAGACAGTCGTTATGGTCGAATTATTTTTCCAGTGTTAGAGCCATTTGGTTCCAACCTCGCTAAACAATTTACGAGCGATGAAATTTTAGCTAATAAGTACGTATTCAATGAATTGTACCGCGCTACCCAAATTGATGCCCAGCAAATTACGGAGAAAAATAAGTACTTCTTGAAAGGCTCGTACCAAGGGTCTATGGGGGGCGCAATGGTTCCGTTACCATTTGGGGTATCCGAAAAATCGGTGATTGTTCGGGCAGGTGGTGTTCAGCTTTCACAAGGGATTGATTATATGGTAGAGGGGCAGTCGGCAGTAAGAATTATGAACGAAAGCGTGATTAATTCGGGTCGTGACATTGAGGTCTGTTACGAACAGCCTGATTTGTTCCAAAATCAGATTCGTACCTTGCTAGGGACGCGTCTCAATTATACGATCAACCGTCACGTGCAGGTGGGAATGACGGCCATGCGCTTACGCGAAACTCCCGCAGGGTTTTTGACCCGTGCTGCATTGGGCAATGACCCTGTGAGTAATAGTATCGTTGGTTTTGATTTCACGTATCGCAAAGACGCTCCTTTCTTAACAAAGCTATTGGATAAGCTGCCGTTTATTCAGACCAAAGAGATGTCAAGCATCCAATTTCAGGGGGAGGTAGCGCAGTCGTTTGCAGGACTGCACCCGCAAGTACGTAACCGAATTGTGGTCGACGACTTCGAATCGGCACGGACTCAGTACGACCTAACTCGCCAACCTACGCGCTGGCGAATGGGAGGAACACCGCAGAATTTTCCGCAAGGAACACTTGCTAACCCACTAGAATACGGCTACAATCGGGCAAAAATATCGGCATATTCGATTGATATTTCGTTTTCTCCCAATGCCCAAATTGGCCTTCCGCAACGCCCTAATATTGTTCAGGAAGATTTTAATAACGTCTACGAGCGCCTTTTTACACCTCAAGAAATCTTTACAGGACGAGGCTTGTATTTGGTGAATTTGCCAGAAAATATTCTTGATGTTGCCTACTTCCCGAGCGAACGTGGGCAATACAATTATAATCCCGACCTTGACCCCGACGGGCGTTTACGTAACCCACGTAAAAATTTTGGAGCCATTACCCGTGCGATTGGTTCTGACGTAGACTTTGACAATGCCAACGTTGAAATATTGGAATTTTGGATGATGGACCCGTTCAAGGAAGGAGCGAATGGGGTTGTAAAAGATGGGTTCACAAACAGAAACAATGTAACGGGAGGGAAACTGTTCTTTAACTTGGGAGAAATTTCAGAGGATGTGATGAAAAACGGGCGCTATGATTACGAAAATGGCTTGCCTATCACTACGAAAAAAACTGGCCCTTCGGACAGTGCCAACGTTGCCAAAACCGCTTGGGGCTACAGTACTAAACAACAATTTATCATTAATGCCTTTACCAATCAGGAAGGTGCGCGTGAGAAGCAGGACGTCGGTTTGGATGGTTTGAATAATGCGGAAGAACGTACGTTTTTTAATAACTATATTCAGCGCTTGCCTTCTAACTTGAAAACTGAGGCCAAGCAAAAAATAGTTGCTGACCCATCGGGAGATGACTTTGAGTTTTATTTTAGTGCCAAAGCAGATAGCGCGAACGAAAAAATTGTAGAGCGGTATAAAAACTACATGGGAACCGAAAACAATACCCCTGAGTTTGAGCGTACCAATGCAATTACGGAAGCTGCTACTAACTTGCCTGACGGTGAAGATCTCAACACCGATAATACCATCAACGACCAAGAAGCCTACTATGAGTACGAAGTAGACCTTAAACCTGGTCAACTAGACGTAGGGAAACCGTATATTGTGGATAAAGTGACGGCTTCCAACGGAGCAGGCGATAACGTCAACTGGTATTTGTTTCGTATTCCTGTGCGAGAGTTTACACGTAAAGTGGGTAACATCAACGGATTCAAATCCATTCGATTCATTCGTTTATACATGACCGATTGGGACAGCCCAGTGGTACTTCGTTTTGCCCAGCTTCAAATGGTGGCGACGCAGTACCGCAAATATACAGGTGACCTCAATGCAAAAGGGCTGCAAGAAGTGCCCGAACCCTACGATGCGCAATTTAAAATTGCAACCGTAAGTGCCGAAGAAAACAGTTCGAAAGTAGTAGCTGGTTCGGATACAAAAAAACAAATCTATGCTGTGCCCCCAGGCTGGCAGCGCGACGTCGATTACACCACGCCTAACCAGCGCCCATTGAACGAACAAGCTATGAGTTTGTGCGTGACTAACCTCCGCGACGGAGACTCACGGGCGGCCTTCAAAAACGTGACAAGCCAGAACATGCTTTTCCGTGAGCGCTTGAAAATGTTTGTACACATGCACAACGACCTAAACGAAGATGGGCAAGTATCGGCTTTCTTGCGTTTGGGGACAGATGTGACCGAGCATTATTATGAAGTGGAAATTACAAAACTACAAGCCACGCGTCCTAATACCGATATCCCTGAGCAAGTTTGGCCTGAGCAAAACGAAATCGATATCGAAATGAAGTGGCTCATTGAAGCCAAACAAGAACGAGATAGGCAACTTACCCCTTCTTTGACGATTCCGTACGCGATTACTAAAACCGATGCCTTAGGGCGCGTGTTCCGAATTACCGTAATGGGACGCCCCGACTTGAGTAATATCATGGTGACGATGATAGGGTTAAGAAACCCGCGTTCCGACGACCAAGCGGCGAAAAGCTTCTGTATTTGGGTGAACGAATTGCACGTGCAGGGCTTCGAAAACCAGTCAGGAACGGCAGCCATTGCACGGGCTGATATTAAGCTTGCCGACATCGGTACTGTACAGCTGGCAGGAAAATGGACAACGTTTGGATTTGGAGGAGTACAACAAAAACTTGCCGACCGTTCTCGAGACAATACGGCGGAGTTTAGCTTATCGTCGGCGCTGGCGTTGGATAAGTTTTTGCCTCAACAATGGGGTTTTAAAATTCCTGTCTATATCAATTACGATTTGAGAGAAGTTCGTCCGCATTTTAACCCCTACGACCCCGATATGCCACTGGCAACGTCGCTGTCGAATTATGCTGAAAATGACCCGCAGAGGGCTCAGCTAGAAAATTCGGCTGTAGAGAAAATAGAACGACGAGGGATTAACTTCTCTAACGTTCGAAAAACGAAGGTAGGGCCGAACGCCAAGCGACACTTCTGGGACGTAGAAAACCTCTCGTTTACGTATGCGTTCAATGAACAAACGCGCCGTACTAGTTTGCTGGCTGACTATACTCAACGCCAATACCGTGGAGGAATTGTGTACCAATACAGCTTCCCTCAAAAGCCGTGGACTCCGTTCAAGACCGTTAAGAGCTTTGACCGCCCTTATTTGGAGCTACTGAAAGAATTTAACGTGTCCTTATTGCCTACTCAAGTGGCCGTTCGTTTTGATGCCGACCGTAGTTTTATTCGCACCCTTTACCGAACGAGTGATTTGACCCCATTGGGACAAGCGCCTTTGTACGAAAAATTCTTCTTGTTCAATCGTTCCTACGATGTGTCATGGAATTTGACTAAGAGCATTATGTTGTCTTACAGTGCAATGGCCAATGCGGTGGTGGATGAACCTCAAGGCGATATCGACACGCGAGCAAAGCAAGACTCGATTTGGAACAATTTGCGTCGGTTGGGTCGGACCAGAAACTTTGATCAAAAGGTACGCTTAACTTATCGCTTACCATTGGATAAAATCCCGTTGCTCGACTGGATGACGGCCGACTACAGCCACAACATTGGGTACCAATACCAAGCCAGTTCACTTGGTATTTCGGATACGTCGGGGGTCTTTTTCGGAAACACGATTAGAAATAGCCGTGATAGAAGCATTCGAGGAAAAGTCGATTTAGTGATTTTGTACAACAAACTTCGCTACTTGCGCTTTGCCAACACGCCTTCTCCGAAACGCAAGAATTTTGCCCGTAGCCCAGGAGATGATGAAGATATCAGCCGCGAACCAAGTAAGCTGTTGAAAAACATCACTCGCTTGCTGATGACCGTACGAGGAATTGACGTCGATTTGTCGCGCCAAGAAACTACAACGTTGCCAGGATTTACACCCGATAATCCTGGTCGATTTGGCTTAGACGCGTCTATGGATGCGCCTGGTTTGCCATTTGTGTTTGGTAATCAAGATCCTGGAATCAGAAGAAAAGCGGCTGAGGGAGGGTGGCTTACCCGAAGTCAAATGCTCAACCTGCCATTCATGCAAACTCGGGGGACGACTTTTCGAATGAATACGCGTTTGGAACCGTTTAAAGATTTCCGAGTACAGATTCAAGCTCAATTAACAAGGGGAGATGAATACCGTGAAATTTATAATGTGACTCCTGCTTCTAGTGGGAAAGGAGGGACTTACAATGCCTTGAGTTCGATGCGCAATGGTAATTTCCAGATGTCGTTTATGTCGTTTAGAACAGCTTTTGCCAAAATAAATGACGATAACTCGTCGCCAATTTTTGACCGCTTTAAAGCATATCGAGAAACATTTGTCGAAATTTTGAACGAAAAGCGATTGGCTGAATACCGCGGTAACCCCAATGTAACCATAAACGCAGACGAATATGGAAAGTACGATAAAAATTCGCAGGATGTTTTGATTGCGGCGTTTTTTGCTGCTTACAACGGAAAAGACCCCAAGAAAGACCCAACAAAAGTACGTACGAATCCATTTTTGGGCTTTCCAATGCCAAACTGGCGACTGGATTACAATGGCTTGTCTCAGCTAGAAGGGTTTAAGAAGATTTTTAGCTCTTTCACGTTAGACCACAGCTATCAGTCGACCTATAGTGTAGGAAACTTTGCGTCATCGCTTGATTATAAAGATATATTTGTCAACCTAATGGTACAAAACTACCCGTTAGCCATTTTTGCGGGAGATAACGGACAAGCAATACCTGTGTTTGTGATGAGTACCATTTCGATGTCAGAGAAGTTTGCGCCATTGATTGGGATTCGTGCCCGTACGCAAAACAAAATCGACATGCAGTTCAGCTATAACCAAGACCGCAACGTAACCCTCAATCTGTCGAACTCGCAAGTGGCAGAGTTGTTTAATCGAGATGTTACGGCTACGATTGGTTTCACGCGCAACAACGTACGAATTCCGTTCCGTATTAATGGTGAGTTTAAGAAGTTGAAAAATGATTTGCAGTTCCGTTGTAGTTTTACTATTCGAGATACGCGAGCAATTCAGCGTCGTTTTGATGAGCCTCCTACGGCCATTGCTGGAAATTATAACTTCCAGTTGCGTCCGCAGTTAAGCTATACCGTGAGTAAATTGTGGAGTTTGCAGTTCTATTTCGATCGGACATTCAACAATCCGTACGTGCTCAACTCATACCGCCGTTCGACGACCTCAGGGGGGATTCAAGTACGATTCAACGTTGCCGAACTTTAGTGAATACATGTGAGGTATATTGTTCCTAATCTACCGTTTGACGTAAAAACAAAACCCTCCGAAAGTATCAAAACTTTCGGAGGGTTTTGTTTTTGCGGAGTCCAGTCCCTCGTTTTTGTCTCCTCTACGTTTATCACCCCGACGAAGGAGGGGTACAACTCTCTATTTCAGCAATCCAGCGCGTCTCGGTTGTGAGCAACCTCGAACACCGCTACCTGCTATTAATCTGCTAACTCAAAAATAACCTCAATTTCGATGGCAGCCATGCGAGGCAATGAACCCATTCCTACTGCACTACGGGCTCCTACGCCACGTTCGTCTCCCCAAATTTCGGCAAACAATTCACTGCAACCGTTCATGACGTATGCGTGTTGCTCAAATTCAGGGATGGCATTAATCATGCCCAAGATTTTTACTACTTTATTGATTTTGTCGAGGCTGCCAAACTGCGAACGAAGCGTTGAAAGAAGCAAATAACCTGTTTTACGAGCGGCTTCTTTTGCCTCATCGGCGGTTAAGTCTCGGCCTACTTTTCCCGCAATTAGGCTTCCATCTAGGTCAAGCGAAATATGGCCTGATATGTAGGCTAAATTGCCCGTAATAACGACAGGTGTATAAACGCCACCCTTGGCTGGAGGAGGGGGTAAAGTGATTCCGAGTTTTGCAAGGTTCTGTTCGGCAGTCATAAAAAGTATGGTTGTTGAAAATGTTTGTTTTTATTCATTGATGAGTTGTGTTCCTGCGGTACCCTCGTTAACAGCAGTGGCGAGTTGGTCTGCATGGCAAATGGTCACTCTTGCTACGCCATTTTGGAGCGATGCGAAAGCATTATCAAGTTTTGGAATCATCCCTTTGTTGATGACCCCTTCGGCTTTATAAGCTTGGTAAGCGCTTGGATTGATTTGAGTGATGACGGCATCGTCGTTGGTAGGGTCAGACAAGACGCCTTTTTTCTCAAAACAATACACTAGGTTTACTTCAAATTGGGCGGCTAAGGCTACTGCTACTGCCGAGGCCATGGTATCGGCATTGGTATTAAGCATATTTCCCGAGCCAGCATCGAAGGTCAGAGGGGCAATAATAGGAACCAATCCTCCCCGTAGAAAGGACGAAAGTTGGGCACTATTTACGGCTTCAACGTCGCCTACAAAGCCGTAGTCTATTTCTTTGATGGGGCGTTTACGAGCTTTGATAACGGCGGCATCGGCTCCAGTAAGCCCAATCGAATTGCTGCCTTTTTGCTGAAGTTTCCCAACAATGGTTTTGTTGACCAACCCTCCGTAGACCATCGTAACGACGTTTAGCATGGCTTCGTCCGTAATTCGACGCCCATCGACCATCAAGGTTTCGATGCCTAATTTTTCGGCTACTTGGGTAGCAATTTTACCGCCTCCATGAATCAAAATTTTATGTTGAGGTAAGCTCGAAAACGACGACAAAAAGCGGTCGAGGGCCTTAGGATTATCAATGACGTTGCCGCCTATTTTAATTACTAGCAATTTTTCCATAAACTTGACATCTAAATTGGTTGGCAAATTACTCAAATTCCTACGACTCGCAGTCGATTTTTAGCCATTATCCCATCTATGATTCACAAAACTCGCGGTATAGCCCTTAGTTATCTTCGTTATCGCGAAACGTCGATTATCGCCAAAATATACACCGAAGAGTTTGGTATTCAGAGTTATATCGTCAATGGGGTACGTTCGGTCAAGTCAAAAACCAATCGGATTGCCCTGTTTCAGCCTCTGACGCTGCTCGATTTGGTTGTTTATCACAAAAGTAAAGAACAGACTATCCATCGTTTATCCGAAATCAAATGTAGTTTGCCTTTTAAGAGCTTACCCTTTGATTTTGTCAAATCGAGTATTGCCCTTTTTATGACCGAACTATTGGTTAAAACACTTAGAGAAGAAGAAACTAATCCTCCTTTATTTGAATTTCTTTACGAATCCATCACGTATTTGGAGCAAACCAATGCAGATTACGAAAGTTTTCACCTTCAATTTTTGGTAAAATTTGCGTTTTTTCTGGGTTTTGGTGCCGAAACCGTCAGAGAAGTAGAGGAACAATTGGCTGAAAATTTATATCCTTATTCGCTCGAACCCGAAATGAAAGAAGCTATGCAAGTGTTTCTTCATTTGCCTTACGAAGCAAGAGTCCGCTTGGAGCGCCTGCAACGTAGTAAATTATTGGACGCCCTTATTTTCTTCTACAAAGTCCACCTCGATGGCTTAGGGGAAATCAAATCCCTGGAGGTTCTTCGGGAGCTGATGCGTTAGTTTTAGGGTTTATTGAGAACGTACAAACCCTAAACCTCCAAACTTAAAAACCGACAAACTACTTTTTGCTTCTTCCTTCTTCTCCAGGGTAGAGTGTTTGGACGATGTCACTCTGCCAGTATTCTTTGGTAGTGGCGTCCATGAGGGTGAGTTTTCCGTGAAAAGCCGCTCCCGTATCCACGTTCCAAATAGTAGCTCGATTCATGGGCAAGCCAGTGTGGTAGTTGAGAGTAGGCGTGTGGCCAATAAAAATCTCTTTAAACAACTTAAAACGCTTTGGGTAAAGCGTAGAAGAAAGGTTTTTGTCCATGCTTATGGCCATCTCCCACAAAGTACGGTCCCAGCAGCAAATGGTTTCGTCTACTTCTTGTTCGGGGCCATACACCGACGTAAACCCACCATGGACAAACAAACGGTGACGAACATCAATGTAATAATATTTCATCTGACTAAAGAACGCTAAATGTGCTAATTTGGCCTCAATGGGGTAATTTTTGTAACTTTTGGCGGTGCTACTTCCTCCGTGAAGCAACCAATGATGTGGGGCTAGTCCCATTTCGAGCCAACCCTCGCACCATAAATCATGATTTCCTTTAATAAAAATACACGGTTGTTTGGACGAAAGTTTGATAAGAAAATCAATGACTTGCGCCGATTCACTCCAGCCATCTACATAATCGCCCAAAAAAATGAGTGTATCCTCAGCCGTGACGGCAGCCCGCGCCATTACTTGTTGCAATGCACGCAAGCCGCCGTGTATGTCGCCTACGACTAAGGTTCGTTTCATAAATGAGAATAAAAGTGAGATTAAGCGCCAAAGCCACTAATTAAAGCAGCAACAAACAAAACGCCAAGAATCAGTAAAACCAATTCGAGAAAACCAAGAACAACTCCAGCAATAGCCCATCCTCTGCCTTTGAGTTGTCCATTGCTGTGACGAACTCGGCTAAGACCGATAAAACCAAGCACAATGGCGGCTATCATTCCAATTAAAAACAGCCAACCTGTCGCAAACAAACCAACAATACCAAGAATGGCAGCTAAGAAAGAGGCTACTGATACACCATCTGTTTTAGTAGCATTGGGTTGTGTATTTTTTAAAACACCCATTTTGGTGAGTTTACGCTCAATCATCCGCTGAGTAATGCGCTGCTTAAGTGTAAGTGTAGTTTTTACTTTTTTGGGTTGAGAGGCAGGAACAGTGGTAGTTTCAATAGGAGAGATTGTGGTTATATTTTCGGGGGTAACGGCTACCAACTCTTCTACGTTTGTAATGGGAACATTCTCCTCTACTGCGGGTTTGAAATGTTGTTTTTTAACTTCTTGGGTACTTGTATAATAATCAAAAGTAGGAGTAGGGATGGAACTTACGTAGGCCTTCTTTTGACAAGAAAAACAAAAACTAACAAAGACGAAAAGGTAGATAAAATTTTTCATAGAAGTTACTAAGGCTTAAAAAATGAGTAATGAATAAGAGCAAGTATACTCAAAAGCCTTTTTTGAAACAATGATTGGGGGTCTTTACTGTACAAACTAATGAAAAAGAAGTAGTCTAGTGGTGATGAGCAACGGGATAGAAAAATAAAAAAATTCCAAGTAATAGACTGTTGAAATAGAAAGAGATACAGAAGGCTAGATATTGGGTGTTGAGGGCTATTGAGCCATGAATCTCTTAGCTGCTAGACCTATACACAATCAAAATGCTAGCTGGTTCACTTAAAAAAAATAAGACCTAAGGTTTCATACTGGCTTTAAAATGTTTATAAATTGTACTTTATCAAGAACTAATTTAAATTTTAATGATTTTTTAATTTTTTTTTAAGGAAACCATTGCAAATATTAAAAATGTATTTACCTTTGTAATGGAAACCTTAAAAACATAACAAAAAATGAAAAAAGCGTTTGCATTCTTATTTGTTGCTGGTATGATGACCCTAGCAGCATGTGGCGGTAAAACTGAAGAAGCTGCTACTACTGACACTACTGCTGCTGCCGCAGTTGACACTGCTGCTGCAGTTGACACTGCTGCTGCTGCTGATACTGCTGCTGCTGCTGATACTGCTGCTGCGAAATAATTTTCGTCACAACAAACGAGTACAACAAATGAAAGCTTTGCGAACCTTCGCGAAGCTTTCGTCGTTTTTATAGCATGATGAAAACGATTGTTGATAAAATCCGATTCCAACGGCTGGAAAAGGCTTTTCGTAAGAAAATGTAGCCGATATGCTCGGTATCTCTACTACAGCCTACGGAGATATCGAACGAGGTAAAACTGACCTGACCCTTTCACGACTTCAAAGTATTGTTCACGTACTTTCGACGTCATTGGCGCACTTGATGGGTGAAAATGATGCTATTATGTCTCAAATTCAGCAGCTAGAGCTTGAAAAAATGAAAATGAAAAACTACGCCTTGAAAATCAACTACTAAAAGAAAAATTGGCGAGAAGAATTATCGTAGATTTATTGCGTGAACGTGTACAAGTACCTGCCGAACGACAACGAATTGGTTTTTAAATCAAGAAATAATAAATCCCTACCCCGACGCTTGGTCACGTCGGGGTATTTTTTTAGGTTTAGGGCATAAAACAAAATAGACCTATGATGAATCTCAATGAAATTTCTGGAAAAAATCGCGTCATTGTTGAAAACGTAGTCCCTGAATTAGACGGAGGACAGTTTTATATTAAAGCTGTGCCCAATGAAAGCATTCAGGTAGAGGCCGATATTTTTTGTGATGGCCACGATAAAACGGCTGCACGCCTTTGTTTTAAACATCAATCCGATAAAAAATGGACGGAAGTGCCCATGCGGTTTGTGAATAACGACCGCTGGGCAGGACAGTTTGTTGTCGAAAAAGAAGGAGATTACCTCTACACTATCGAAGCGTGGGTAGACCACCTTGCTTCGTGGGAACATGAAATTACCCTTAAAATTCGAGATGCTCAGCATGTCAATAGTGAATTGTTGGTGGGGGCTAGTTTGCTGGAAAAAACGGTAAAAAATGCTTCTAAAGAAGATAAAAAAGCGATTCAGGAAGTGATAAAGGCGTTTAGAGATGAAAAGCGCTATAACGAAGCGGTGGTTTTAGCTATTGGTGAACAAATGGCCGAATGGATAGAAAAATACCCACATCGTGAGAATGTAACTCGTTATAAAGAACTGAGCGTTTGGGTTGACCGTCCAAGAGCGGGTTTCTCAACTTGGTATTCGATGTTTCCGCGCTCGGCAGCTAAAGAACCAGTTCAGCATGGAACCTTCCGCGATGTGATAGATTTACTTCCTCGTATCGAACGTATGGGCTTTGATGTACTTTATTTGCCGCCCATTCACCCGATTGGAACGCAGTTTCGGAAGGGAAAAAATAACAATGTTTTGTGTCAGCCAGGCGAGCCAGGTGTTCCCTATGGTATTGGTTCTGAACTAGGTGGCCACGATGCGATTCATCCTGATTTAGGAATGCTTGATGATTTTAAAGCCTTGGTTGCGGCTTGTAAAGGGTACGGTATGGAAATTGCGATGGACTTAGCGATTCAGTGTTCGCCTGATCACCCTTGGGCCAAAAACCACCCTGAATGGTTCAAAATTCGCCCTGATGGAACGATTCAATATGCTGAAAATCCGCCTAAAAAATACCAAGATATTTATCCAATCAATTTCGAAACTGAAGCTTGGGAGAGCTTATGGTTAGAGCTTCGTCGCATTATTTTTGTGTGGGCTGAGTGGGGTGTACGCATTATTCGGGTAGATAATCCACATACCAAAGCGTTTGCATTTTGGGACTGGGTAATTGCCGAAACCAAGAAAAAATATCCTGATATGATATTTTTAGCAGAAGCCTTTACACGCCCGAAAGTAATGCAACGATTGGCCAAAGGTGGTTATAATCAGTCGTATACGTATTATACTTGGCGTACTTCCAAGCATGAGTTGATAGAGTATATGACTGAGTTGACTCAAACGGATATGAAATACTATTTTCGTCCGAATTTTTGGCCAAATACGCACGACATCAACCCACCTCTGCTACAGTCGGGACACGAGCCTAATTTCTTGATTCGTTATTTTATGGCTGCTACATTGTCATCAAATTATGGAATTTTTGGGCCTACTTATGAATTTATGGTACATGAGGCTTTTCCAGGAAAAGAAGAATATTGGAACTCAGAAAAATACGAAATCAAACACTGGGATTGGAACCATACCAATAAACTTACATATGTAATAACGCAAGTAAACCGTGCCCGAAAAGAGAATGCGGCTTTACAACAAACCAATAATATTACGTTTTGTGATATCAATGACGACCAACTTTTGGCGTATCTCAAAACACACTCCGACGGCAACCGTATTTTGTGCGTGGTAAATCTGGATGGATACAATCGCCGAGGTAATATGGTACGGATTCCATTGCATAAAATCAGAAAAGCAGGTTGGGAAGATTTCATTGTGCATGATTTGTTGACGGGCTCAAAGTACGTTTGGAAAGGCGAGTACAATTACATCGAACTTGACCCATACTTGTTGCCTTTCCACTTATTCCGAATTGAAGATTTATAAGTTTTAACTTAATTTTATGCGTTTACAACAAGCGTATTCTGCGGAGCATTTTCGGGAAGAAGCCCATCGGCTCGTTGACCAGCTTGCAGATTATTTAGCCGCTGCGCAAAGTCAGCAACTTGAAACGGTGATTCCTTATCAGTCGCCCGACGAAAATCTGCTTTTTTGGCAACAGAATGCCCAAGAGGGAATAGGGGCTTCTTCCAACTTTTTTGCAGAAGTTATCAAGCGTTCCAATCATTTGCACCACCCTCGATACATGGGTCACCAAGTGTCGCCACCGCTTCCGATGGCGGCCATGGCGGGAATGCTAACGAGCTTGTTGAATAACGGAATGGCGGTTTACGAAATGGGGTTGGTATCCAACCCTATTGAGCGCATTTTGAGCGAATTGTTGACTCAAAAAATTGGGTTTGGAGCGGAGGCCAGCGGGCTTTTGACTTCGGGCGGGACGTTGGCGAACCTTACCGCGCTACTTACTGCTCGTGCTACCCAGACAGAAGTGTGGGAAAATGGTCACGAACAATCTTTGGCGGTCTTGGTGTCAGATGAAGCACATTATTGCATTGACCGTGCAGCGAGAACCATGGGGATGGGACGCGAAGGTATCATAAAAATCCCGACTAATGAACGTTTTCAGATGCGCACCGAATTGCTGGAAGATTATTACCAAAGAGCAGTTCAAAGTGGTCGAAAAGTGATTGCAGTGGTTGGTAGTGCATGTTCGACCTCTACGGGTGCATACGACGACTTAGCAGCGATTGCTGATTTTTGTGAAAAACACCAGCTTTGGTTTCATGTAGATGGGGCACACGGCGGGGCGGTAGTCTTTTCGGAACGCTATAAATCCTTGGTAAAGGGTATCGAACGGGCCGACTCGGTGGTGATTGACTGGCACAAAATGCTCTTGACACCCGCCTTGGCAACGGCGTTGCTTTTTAAAAGAAACCAAGATTCGTTTCAAACATTTCACCAAAAAGCGCAGTATTTGTGGGCAAATCAAGGCTCACAAGAATGGTACAATTCAGGGAAACGGACGTTTGAGTGTACAAAACTGATGATGAGCGTAAAAATATATGCCATTCTTAAAACGTACGGGGAAGCGATTTTTACCGAAAATGTGGAGACGTTACACGACCTTGCCCTTCGTTTTGCACATATTGTAGGCGAACGGCAAGGTTTTGAGTTGGCATTGGTGCCCGAAAGTAATATTGTGTGTTTTCGGTTTGTAGGGGAGGGGCGTACGGCAGAACAACTTCAAGTAATAAATGCGACTATTCGACAAAAGCTATTGGAAGAAGGAACTTTTTATATTGTTCAGACGACGCTTCGAGATAAATTTTATCTACGAGTTTCGTTGATGAACCCTTTGACCAGTGAAAACGATTTGATGGCGTTGTTGGACGTGATTGAGCGTTTGGCGATAAATTTGTAAAACGTTAACATTTACGCTTTATCTAGCAACTTCATGTCTGTATTTTTCAACCTGAAGACGCTGCCGACTTATTCCGAATCGAAGGAGATGCCGATGTCATGTGATTCATTCGTATGTAGGTCTTGTCAAAATAAAACACGTAGAAAACACCAATGCCATCGAAGTATACGGGTTTGTGCTGGAAGCTTGGGTAAAGGTTAAGCCACCAAAGTGACGCGTGCAGCCATCGAACACCTTCAAACAAATTTTGTTGGATGCACCATCATCGCCTTTATCCACCCTAATCACCATAGTTCACGGCAGGTATTAGAAAAAGCAGGCATGAAGCAAGTAACAACTGTCTTTGCAGGGCATGAAGAGGCAGTTGTGTTTGAGTTTATAGCCTAGCTTTTTACATTTCTCCCTCTACACCCAGCCCAAACAGCGCAAAATCGTACTTGACGGGGTCGTTGGGGTCGAGTTGTTTGAGGTTCTCGGTGAGTTCTAGGGCCGTTTGCCAGTCGGTGTTAGGGCGCTGAATAAGCCCTAGCTTGCGCGCTACCCGATCTACGTGTACATCGCACGGGCATATCAATTGCGAGGGCTTCAGGGCATTCCAAAGGCCAAAATCTACTCCGTTATCGTCTTTACGTACCATCCAGCGCAAAAACATATTCAGTCGCTTACACGATGATTTTCGTACGGGAGTAGCAATGTGTTTACGGGTACGTTCTGGAAAATCTTCGAAGCTAAAAAATAACTCGTGGAAGCCTGCAAGGCTCTTTTCTACGTGAGGTGCCTCTGAGGGAAGGGCGTGTATAAAGGCTTCTTCTAACGAGTGATGATTTTGGTAAAAATGCTTAAAAAAATGAAGGAAATAGAGAGTATCAGTCGCATTAAACGTCCGATGTTTGAAGTGGAGAAAGCGTTTTAGGTCTGCCTCGGTGTGATTACGCACAAAATCATAAGGAGTGCCGTCCATGAGTTGAATCAACTCTTGGCATTTGTTGATAATCGTTTTGCGCTGTCCCCACGCCAAAACTGCCGCCCAAAAACCCATGATTTCGATGTCTTGCAATTTCGAAAACTGATGCGGAATGCTAATGGGGTCGTTGGGGATGAAATGGGGCTGATTGTACTGAGCTACTTTTGCTTCTAGCAGCTCTACCACATAGTTGGTCATTAGACGCTACGACCTCCTTTCAGTACCCATACGAGCCCTTGCGAAAGCCCTGAAAAGAGGAGAAGAATACCCGTAAATATCCACGTAAAAATCGAAATGACAGGGTAAAAAATGGTAAATGCAACGCTCCAAATACGAAAGCCTAAAGAGTTTTTGATTTGTTCGCGTTCTTGGCGGCGAGAAAGCATACTGAAAAAAATTAATCAACGAGATAATACACAAAGTTAGTGCTTTGCTTTGGGGAATAAAAATACTATTTTTCGGCAGAACCTTATAGAAACTATGTTTGAACACCAAAGTCAAAAAGTCATTTCTCAACCTCGTTTTCAACGGCGAGTTGTTAAATATGCTGCCGTAGCCGTAGGGATGATTGGAATTTCGTGGTTGATTGGGGCATTAGGCTATCGTTACCTTACCAAGCCGTACATGGGTTGGGTGGATTCGTTTTACAATGCGGCTATGATTTTGGGAGGCATGGGACCCGTTGATACTCTTCATTCGGACGTAGCTAAAATTTTTGCTTCTTTCTACGCACTTTTTAGCGGAATTACTTTTTTATCTGCAACGTCAGTTCTATTCGCACCTTTTATTCATCGTTTTTTACACGTTTTACACGTTGATTCGAAAGACAAATAACCAACCGAATACCTACTTTTTGTACACCCTCACGTAATCCACCAAGAATATGTCGGGGTAAACGGTATATTGTAAATCTTTCTTTTCAGAAGGCAGTTCCATGCTTAAAATAAGGTATTCTTCGATGCGTGAAATGCCGATCGTGACTTCATAAAACTTGTATCCATCAATAAAAAAGGTGTATTTGTCGGGCGTCCATTCCAACGCAAAAGTATGAAATCCTTCACTCACTCCTTTGAGGTAACTTTGCATTCCGCGCGTGCTTTTTTGGTTGGGTCCATACGCCCAATGCACGTTGTGGGAGACAATATCCAAACCCAGTTTTTTGAAAAACTCAAAAATATCTATTTCAGCTCCATAAACAGCTGGGTCTTCGCCCTTAGATATATCAGGCGACTGAATCCAGAACGCTGCCCACACGCCTGGCGATTTTTGCAACTGCGCCCGGCATTCAAAATATCCGTATTTGGTCATCAGTTTCCCCTGAGTACCCACCGCACCAATCAGAATGCTATCTCCTTTTTGGATAGCGTGCAATTTCAGAAATCCGTCTTTGACTTCTACTGCTTCGGGCGACACATAACCTAAGGCGCGTGGCCCCACTCCCCTTACCGCCCATTTTTTAGCATCCAGTTGATTACCGTCAAAATTATCTTCCCAAAACAAGGAATATCCCAGTTTTTCGGGCGTAAACTGCTCTTGCGACATCGGTGGCTGGGCGGGACGCTGGGCAAAAACACTACCTACCGATAAAACACCAAGTAGAACACAGGCAAATATTTTCATAGAAAGAAGCGTTTAAAACCCTGACAAAGCTGATTTTTTGTAACTCAACACGTATTTTCCTGAACCTACCGTCACCGTATTTTGCTCACGGCGATTAATCCACTTGGGCTTCACAGTAGAGGCTACGAGCGCTTTTCCGTTGAAAGTAATGTTGTTGGTTGGCGTTGGTGGTAAACAAACCGTTGCCGTGGTGTTGACAGGCACTTCAATAGTCATCGTAATCAGGTCACCCTTTTTCTGCCAAGCAGAAGTGATTGTACCAAAAACCGAACGGTACGAAGCTTTCAGCGAATTGATAGTGACGTTCATCGGTTCGGGCTGAATGAGGAACGTTTTAAACCCGGGCGACGTCTCTTTAATCCCCGCCATGTTTTCAAACATCCATTCGCAAATAGAGCCAAACGCATAGTGGTTAAATGAGTTCATTCCTGCGGGAAAACCGCCTTCTTTGGTGAAACTGTTCCAACGTTCCCAAATCGTATTGGCACCGTTTTGAATCTCAAAACCCCAAGACGGATATTCTTTTTGGAACAACAATTTATAGGCCGTTTCGCTATAACCCGTGTTTGAAAGTACGGGCAACATAGGCCGAACGCCCAAAAAGCCCGTAGTGAGTTTATTACCGTTTTTGACCACCAATTCATTCAGCCATCTGGCCGCTTTGAGGGTGTGGGTACTGTCCAGAAGGCTCATGAAAATCGCGTTGGCATAGGCCGTTTGGGTATGTCCCTCAAACCCTTGCTCCCCGTCAATATAGCCACGACCATCGCCGTAAGCAGCGGCATTACAAATAAACCTTCCTTCGGCATTGGTGTAATGTTTGAGAAAAGCCGCTTTCACCTTGGCATTTATGTCTTTAAAATAGCTTGCTTCTTTTTCGTTGCCAATGGCCATGGCCATTTCTTGCATTAATTGGGCGGAGTACGCGTAATACATCGTGGCCAGCATATCGGGCGGCGTTTTTTTGCCTACACTCAACCAGTCTCCAAAACCACCTTTAGGATCAACTTCGGCAAAGGCTGTTTCCTTGAACACGTACTCACCTTTGCTTTTTGTTTCTAGAAACTGCATGAATTTCTTCATTTCTAACCAGTGCGCTTTGATGATTCGGATATCGCCATAGGAACGAAAAATTTGGTACGGATAGACAATCCCCGCCTCCATCCATCCGGGTGAATAGGTATCGGTTTTACGAACCGACGGCGCAGGTGCGTACAGCGGATAGGCTCCGTTGGGAAGTTGGGCATCGTTGAGATCTAATACCCATTTGGTCCCAAAAGCCGCAATGTCGTTGTTGAGCGTGGCACTTTTTACGTACGCTTGAGCATCGCCCGTCCAACCCAAACGCTCATCGCGCTGGGGACAGTCGGTCGGAACTTCCAGATAATTAGATTGTTGTGTCCAAATAATATTGTGATATAATTGATTAACAAAAGCATTGTCCGTTTTAAAAGTCCCTGCTTTTGGGGTAGCCGACGACAGTACAAGGCCCAAAATATCCTGCATTCCGAGGCCATTTTGTAGCCCTTCGATTTGTACATACTGAAAACCATGGTACGTAAAACGGGGTTCGTAGATTTCGCCGTTGGGGTCGCCTTTGGCAATGTACAAATCCGTCCCGCGTGCCTTTCGGAGATTTTCGGTCATGAGTTTGCCGTCGGGATACAGCATTTCTCCAAACCGAAAAAGAATCGAATCACCTTTGGCGGCCTTGAAACGCACCTTGATGATGCCCGCAAAGTTTTGCCCCATGTCAATCAAATACGCTTTTGTGCCAATCTGTTTGATATTTTTGGGGGTAAGTCGGGCTACTTCTCGTACAGGGTCACCTGGGTAGGCTTGAATTAGGCGTTCGGCTTTCTCCGAAACTATAATGACTTTTTTCCAAGCAGTCTCATTGTAACCCGTTTGATTCCAGCCCGTTAGTTCTTTGTTGGCATCATACACTTCACCGTTCAGAATATCTGACTCTATGATGGGGCCATAGTTGGCCTTCCACGTATTATCAGTCGCAATCGTTTCTTGTTGGCCATTGGTGTATTCAATTTCCAACTGTGCTTTCAGAGCGGGCACCTCCCCGTAAAAGTTTTTGACAACGGGATTTCCCACCAACAACGCATACCCCAAATAGCCCGCATACCAGCCATACGAAAGGATAGAACCTAGTGCATTTTTGCCAAGTTTTAGGTCTTTACTTACGTCAAATGTTTGGTAATAAAGGCGTTTGTTGTAATCGGTCCAGCCTGGAGTCAGGTAATCATTCCCGATTTTTCGACCGTTAATTTGAAATTCGTATAACCCAAGCGCCGTCACGTACAATCGTGCTTTTTTGATGGGGCCTTTTACGTCAATTTCTTTGCGAAGAAACGGAGCGGGCGGCAGGTGGTATTCTTTTCCCTTTCCTAAATGGTTCAGATTAAGCCCGATAAAACTGGCTTTCCAATCGCTTTTTTGTAACAAACCCATTTCCCACCTAGCAGGGTCGCTCCATGAACCAGGTACATTTTTTTTATCCCAACTCCTTACTTTCCAATAGCAGATTTGGCGCGATTCCAGCGGTTTACCCGCGTATTCAATTTGGGAAGTAGCGTCACTTGTCACTTTTTTACTATCCCACAAGTCTGCTTTCCCTTCTTCCAACAGCGCCACCGAAGTCGCCACCAAGATTTGATACCCTGTTTGGTATTGACTATTGACCGCTGAAGCCAACTCCCAGCTCAAACGCGGCTGGGGCACGTCTGTCACGGGATTGTTTTTGTATTCGCACCGTAAATAAACGGCCTTGAGGTCGCTTTGTGCGTACACGCTGATACCCAACAGCAGGGCAGCTACCAAGAAAAAAAATCGTTGAAACATATCAATCAAGGTTTGTCACTAATACTACAGGCAAAGTTGAAAGAAATACTACCCTTCACTACCCTACCCATCGGTTATCAACGCACTTTTTGTTTCCAAGTTTGGTACTGAGTGCGCATGGTTTCGAGTTGAGAAAGGTAGTTTACGTCCTTAGCCCGATTAATTTTCTCGTCGGGGTCGTTGCGAAGGTCGTACAGTTCTTCGTAATTGTGCTCAATGTACTTCATGTATTTCAGGTCGTTACGTACTACCCCTTCCACCTTGGGCAAACGAGGCGAACCCAGAAATGTATGCTCGTAGAAAAAGGCGTTTCGGGCGAGTTGTTTTGGCTTTGTCACAAGTTTCGCTAAGTTGACACCTTGCATTTCCGCAGGCACCTGAACTCCAGCCAATTGCAAAATCGTTGGGGCAATGTCGATATTAAGCGCTAATTGGTTGGAGACTTTTTTGCGAAGCTGAGGAGTACGCGGGTCGTACATAATGAGCGGTACCCGAATCGACTCTTCGTGGCCAAACCATTTTCCCGACAAGCCATATTCCCCCAAATAATAGCCATTATCGCCCATAAAGATAATCACGGTATTAGAAGCCAAGCCTTTGTCTTGCAAGGTTTTCATCATGTTTCCAACGACTTCGTCCACGCCGCTAATCAAACGATAATACTGTCGTACGCTTTCTTGGTACATTCGGTTTCCGTCAAACTGAAAGTACCAGCGCTCGCGGGCGATGTTTTTATCGGTTCGGAAAAAATCGGGGAACGATTGCCAGTACTTTGGGTTAGCTTTTTCGGGTTCAGGAATTGAATCGTTGGCGTACATTGGCTTATAGCGCTCTTGAACGATGAACGGGCGCGGGTCGCCGTCCTGAATGTGCGGTGCTTTGAAACTTACCGACAGGCAAAACGGGGCATCGGTTTGGGTTTGTGACAAAAACTGTTGAATATCGTTGTTGACTTTATCAGTATGATGAATAAAATTGCCTTGTGCGTCCTTCATTTCGTAATCAGGCTGTGGTTTTTCCGAACCCGCCCAAAAATCGAAGACATTGCTGGGCTGTGCTTTGGGTTCCCCAACGCCGTATTTGCCAATAAAACCGATTTGATACCCTGCCTTTTTCAACAACAGCGGATAAGTCTTGGCCAAAGCAGCGGGCTTAAAACTGGTATTAAAATCCTCGATTTTGTGCCGTGACATATATTGCCCGCTCAAAATACTCGCTCGACTCACGCAGCAAATCGCTGTCGTAACATACGCCTTTTTGAAAAGAACGCCGCGCGCGGCAAGCTGGTCTAAATGTGGTGTTTTAATAATTGGATTTCCCATCGCCCCCAAGGAGTTCCATCGGTGGTCGTCGGTGAGGAGAAATATGATATTGGGCTTTTGGGTAATACTATGAGGGCTTTGGATAAACGCCCCTAACGCACTTGTAAGTAAAACGGCAATTATTACCGTGAAGGGTGTATGACGATTCATGCTCCAGCAATATAAAATGGTATAACAAAAAGACGTTGGAAGAAGCGAATTACTCCACGATGGGTTTGCCTTCATAGTTTATTTTGATATATGGAACTGTTTCAGTAGCATCAACCACGTAATTCCACCGTTTAACATACTCCATACCAGGCAAAAATTCATCTTTACGCCGTTTGAGCTCCTTTTTCAGGTCGTTATCTAGCCGACGCTGAATACGCTCTGCTTGTGGCTTACCAACGAGATTGTTTAACTGAAGTGGGTCGTTGAGGTTATCAAAAAGCAACCAAGGGCCGCCAAGGTCACGAGTATAGGTATATTGATGCGTTACAATTCCTCGAAACTCTTTTCCTCCTACACGCCGAGCCCATTGTCCAAAAGGCTGCACGCATGAGATAAGGGTGTGTTTAGTATTATCTTTTTTTGAACCTTTTAAAATACCCGACAAGTCTCTACCCTCTACCGAAGCAGGAATAGGTAACCCACACAGTGATAGGAGGGTTGGCATAATATCAGGTGTGTTTAGCAGAACATCCGAAGTTCGCCCATTTTTCCCAAACAGTTGAGGAAAGTGAAGTAAAAAAGGCACCCTTATACTCTCTTCGTAAGGCTGTTGCTTATTCCATGACCCGTGTGCACCCAATAAGTCGCCGTGGTCCGAAGAAAATACGACTATGGTATTTTCTTCGATGCCTAACTCTTTGAGTGTTTGCCATATTTTCCCGATGCAATCATCTATCGCCGCAATGTGCGCATAGTACCCTTTTAAATCTTTGGCCACTTTTTCTCTTTTATCAACTGGAACATTGTCGTTGATATGAATCTCTTTATCCTCAAACATTTTTCGGTATTTCTCAGGAGCCGTTTGATAAGGGTCATGTGGACTCCCAATTGAAATAAACATCAAGAATGGGTTTGACTCTTTAGCTTTAGCAGTCATATATGTACATACATCTTCCGTTTGGGCAATTACGTCATACCCTTTCCAAAAAAGTTTTTTGTTAGAATCTCCCGCGTAATAAGCTGAATTGTTATAATCATGTGTACATTCTAATGCTTTCCAGTACCCAAAGCCCTGTTGCCTTGTTGGAGGAATATAGGTATTACGCCCATGTCCATCAAGATGCCATTTACCAACGTAGCCAGTACTATATCCGTTGCTTTTACAGACTTTAGCAAACGTTACTTTATTTGTATCTAGCAAAACATCATTCATAAAAAGCCCATGAGTTAATGGATATTGTCCCGTCATAAGCGAAGCTCGATGAGGAGTACAAACGGGCATTCCCGAAACCGCATTTCGAACATTTATACTTTCAGAAGCCAAGCAGTTTAGGTTAGGGCAAACAACGTTTTTGTCGCCAGCATACCCCGTTGCCTGTGCCCGCCACTGATCGACCAAAATGTAAAGAATGTTAGGTTTGGGCGAACGATTTTGGGCAATAAGTACTGTTGGCACTAAACTTCCCATCAATAGCCATACACATAATTGTCTCAATAAATATTTCATGTCAGTAGCCTGGGTTTTGCGTCAATTGATTGATAGAAATTTCATTTACTGGAATGGGAGACAGCAGTTTGTTGGGAGTAATTACATACGACTCTGGGTATAAGAACATCTTTTTGGCTTTCTCTCGAATCCCATGAGCTGTCATTACTTCTACTGCTTTCCCTGTTCGTTTGAGGTCGTACCAACGCTGATTTTCAAAGCAAAACTCTACTTGGCGTTCTTTGGCTATCAAGTTAGTCAAAACGGTTTTAGTTAGTGTTGCTGGTGTAGTAAGCCCCGCGCGAGTACGCACCTGTTGGACGTAGGGAAGGGCTTCGCTAGTACGATTGAGTTCATTAAGCACTTCAGCATACATCAAAAGAACGTCTGAATACCTCAAAATTGGGAAGTTATCACCACACCGATTGTCAGGAGCCGATACAGGGGGTTTATATTTAGCGCAGTACGGAATAGGGCGCACGATGTTGTCCCAATCGACTCCAATCCAAAAACCAATAGAAACATTTTTACGCGTATCCCCTGCTTCAAAAGCATTAATCAAGTCGTCTGTGGGTTGGTTCCACCCCGCTCCTACAATATTGATATTAGGCCGATTGGTTACTGCTCCCCCTGACGTGTGAGGAGCAAAAAGGAAAATAAATTGGTTTGACAATTCCGCACTATTTTCCGAATACTGCACTGCAAAAATTGTTTCTTTAAAATCTTTCTTTGCAGGGTTAAATAAATCTGCATAAGTAGGGAGTAATGCGTACTTTCCCGAAGCAATTACCTGCTTAAGTGTTTGTTCCGCCTCCGAAAATTTACCTAGAGTTAAATACACTTTCCCTAGTAAAGCTAAAGCTGCTGTCTCATTAGCTCGGCCATTTTCTTCTACATCACGTGCTTTGGCAAAGCTTTCAATTGCTGATTTCAAATCACTAACAATACTTTCATAGACTACCGCTTCCGTTGCTCGTTTGATACCTACTGCTTCCTGAGAGGTTATTGGCTGAAGAACCAATGGTACGCCTCCAAATTGTCTTACTAAATTGAAATAATACAAAGCGCGTAGAAACAGTGCTTCTCCTGTACATCGTTCTTTATATGACAATTTCGACCAACTCACCCCCTCACGGTTAAGTTCATTCAGAAGTTTGTTGCAACGTGTCACTCCATTGTAAGATAAATTCCAGAAGGCAGCATAAGCAACGTTATCGCCTACAAGGATGAACTGATCAATTACGCCTCTTGATGCTTCACCAGTACGAACATTATTTTGGAAACCTGCATTATCAGAGATTAACTCTGCCAATATCCAATGGTTGTTTTTTTCATTGTCGCGTATTGGGACATAACAACCATTAGCTAGGAGTATATATTCTACTTCTGATCGGTAGAAATTCCCCTCATTGAGTGTTGTAGGAGGGTACAGCTCAAGAAATTTATTTGCACAGCTGCTAGATAGAACCAGCATCAGTAAATATAGTACCTTTTTCATAAGAATAGTCAGATTGAGTTAGAAAGAAAGATTAAGACCCACTGAAGTTGTTCGTGCCAAAGGATAAGATGACATATCAAAACCTGGCGAAAGTGTGTTGTCAATATTACGGGATTGCCCTTCAGGATTGGCACCTTTATAACGGGTAAACATTGCCAAGTTTCTCACGGTGAGGTAAAAACGGCAACTATTTATCATACCTGTTTTTCGAACCAACGCTTCAGGTAACGAATAACCCAGCGAAACATTGGCAATGCGGCAAAATGAGGCGTCCTCTACCCATAGCGTATTGACTCGGTGCCCCCAACTCGGAGTAAGCTTAGGTACCCCATAAAGCATACCAGTACCTGGCTCATCGGCGCTCCGCCAACGGTCGACCCACACCTTACTGACGTTAAAAAAACCTTGCAAGTTATCTGTCGTTTGACGTAAACCATTCATAACTTGGCCGCCATGTTGACCGTTTATAATCACCCCTAACGTAAATCGCTTGTACGAGAGGTTATTAGAAATACCAAAGGTAAAGTTAGAGTGAGGATTACCGATAATGGTATAGTCCAAGAAGTCATTAATGATTCCATCGCCATTGATATCTTTATACTTCGGGTTTCCTTCATACACTTGGGTAGTTTTTATGACATTAGAATTTGCCATATCTTCAGCCGTGTAAAGTCCTTCTAACACAAATCCAAAAAATTGCCCTATTGGCTTGCCCACAACAGTAATATGCGTAGGGTTGTTGTCATTATTCCCCGATAAAATACGGTCGCTATTTTCATTCAGAGAGAGCACTTTGTTGCGATTAAAAGCAACATTCAGGTTCAAATCCCATTGCAAAGGGCCATTTAAAGGCGTAGTTCCCAGTGAAATTTCGACACCTTGATTCCGTACGTTTCCTTTGTTGACTATCTGAGAGTTAAATCCTGTAATGGCTGGAATCACATCATTCAGTAGCATATTTTTACTTTTTCTATTGTAAAAATCAACGATTAGAGAAACGCGATTATTAAAAAATTCAGCATCCGCCCCCAAGTCTATTTGCTGAGATTCCTCCCATGTCAAGTAAGGATTGGATAAACCTACAAACGAGGCTGACACTTGAGTATTACCAAAAACATAGGAGCCTGGGTTGATAGAGGCCAAATGAGAATAATTCCCAATATTGTTATTTCCGCTGCGTCCGTAGCTTGCCCGTACTTTAAGGCTATTTATGATTTTACTATTTTTTAGAAAATCTTCATCGGATATCCGCCATGCAGCCGCCAACGAAGGAAAAGTAGCGTAGCGATTTTTCTCTCCAAAACGAGAAGAACCATCCGAACGGAAAGTAGCCGTAAACAAGTATTTATTATTGAAGGTATAATTGAGGCGCCCCAAGTATGAAATAATACTCCACTCTTGCCGATTTTCTCCCCATGTATTGATAGCTTGAGCTGCATTAAGGGTTTGAATTAAATCGTTGGCGTAAGGACTCCCATTAAGGTTAATTGAATTAGTACTATTTTTCTGAGTCGTGTACCCAAACAAGGCATTAATACGATGTTTTTGAAAGGTTTTGTTATAATTCAGTGTATTTTCGAATAACCAGTTAAAACTATCGCCTCGGGAGTTGCTCGACCTACCAGTGCCCAGTGTCGGCGGGACATTAGAAGCTCCAATAGTACTAGGAATATATTGGGTATATTTAGAGCTAGACCAAATGGTACTAAGGGAGGACTTTGCCTTTAAGTCAGGGGTAATATCCCATTCTACATAAGCCGAGCCTAAATTTTGGAATTGTTGCTGTTTTTGAGTTGTCTCGCGCAGTACAAAAAGTGGATTGGCAAAACTCCACGCAGAATGATACTTACTTTGAGGAGAAATAATGTAGGGGATTAATTGCCCATTGGCATCGTAAGGACTCCTTACTGGATTGGCCCAATTAGCTACTCCTATCACATCCTCTCGGCTACTATTCGTATTTGTTCGATTTTGATTTATAAATGTCGGCTGTAAAGACACTCCTATCGACAACACCTTACTGAGATTGGATTCAAAGCCTAAGTTAGCACTATACCTCTCTAACCCCGTATATTTAAGCACCCCATCTTGTTTAAAATAGCCCAAACTTACGTTCATTCTCGACTCCTGCGTTCCTTTCTGAATGCTTATTGTGTGATCTTGTACGGGGGCAGCTTGGAGTAAGAGGTCATACCAATCGGTTCCTTTTCCAACTAGCTGTGTTGGATTTCGGTATTCGACGGGATAATCATTAATGGTCGCTTCACGATTTTCGGCTCGCCTCACCGCAATGTCAATCTTGTTTCTTTGTAAGTTCACAAACTCTTGCTGAGACATTAATTCTGGTCTTCCTTTTTGAGGTACCTCCTGAACTCCTCTCATCGAGGACATATTAATTTGGAGTTTGTTGTATTGGCCTTTTTTAGTTGTAATCATTATCACTCCATTGGCTCCTCGCGAGCCGTAAATTGCCGTTGAAGAAGCATCTTTCAGAATAGAAACGGATTCAATATCGTTAGGATTTATTAATAAAAGAGGATTGAAGTCTTGGTTTAATCCTGCATTATAGGGCATTCCATCTACGACATAAAGCGGTTCATTACCAGCGCCTAACGAACCACTTCCACGAATTCGAACAGATGTACCAGCTCCTGGAGCTCCTGACACTTGCTGTATTTGTACCCCCGCTACCTGCCCGATCATCTTTTGATCTATCGTAGATACAGGTACATCTTTTATCGTAGTAGAATTGATTGTTGCCACAGAACCTGTTAAGTCTTTTGCTCGTTGAGTACCATACCCCACCACTACGACTTCTTCGAGTGCTTTGGTATCTACTTTGAGTTTGATGTTGATTTGGGTACGGTTGCCCACCACTTGCTCTTGGGGCTCGTATCCAACAAAACTAAATATTAACACCACATCGCCATTAGGTACACTGAGCGAAAACTCTCCGTTGGGGTTGGTAGTGGCACCTCGCTGCGTTCCTTTCAACAAAATACTTACTCCTGGCAGGGCTTCACCTTTGTCGCTGTCCACGACCGTCCCTTTCACAACCTGGTCGGGAGGAACGGGCACGTTTAGGACGGGTATGGCTATTTCGTCAGAAAGAGCGGCTTTTTCTGGCATTTTTTTGCGCAATAAAATCCGTGCCCCAACGACCTCATACGAAATTTGAAGAGGTTGCAACAGTTCTTTGAGTACCTCCGATAGTTTGTTAGTCGTAGCCAATGAGACTTTTTGGTCGGCTCGAATGGCGTTGGGGCTATACACAAACTTTACCCCAGCTTGTTTTTCGATGGTACTAAATACGCGCTTGATTTCGACCGCCTCGATCTTAATCGAAACGGTTATATTCAATACTTCTTGCGCTTTGGTGTCGCGCGCGCTGGCCAACCCACAAAACAGGATTAGCATGGCAAGTTGAGTAACCGTCATTCTCATTGCTTTGAGCAAGAACGCTTTGGTTCGTCCATTTTTTTGCATAGTTTTAACATGTTTTTGGTTTAGAAAGACAAAAACTACCCGCATCGGTGCTTCACGCCAATGAATCTTGCACCAACCGAACGCCAATTCGGTTGCGGGTCACTTTAGGCCGACAGTGTTGCGAGCATTGTCGGCTTTTTTTAATAGGCTTTATAGGTTTTGAAAACCTATAAAGTCTAAAACACTTACTTACAACCTTCGCCATTGATGAACAAACTGGTACCGCGCTGTTCGTAGGTGGCATTGATAGATTTACAAATCAAATCGAGTTGGGTATGTAGTGGGAGTTCGTTCAAATCGGCCGTGAACACACACTGATTAAGGGTTTGGTTTTCAACGATTATTTGTACCCCGTACGCATTTTCTAGTTTTTTGAGAACTTTGGGTAAGGGCGTTTCATCAAATATAAACAAAGACGGGGTGGAGGGCACATGAATCACCACAGGGCGCTCAATAAGACTGGGAGTAAGTTTACGCGAGGTTTTATCGAACGTAATTTTCTGGTTAGGCGTCAAAATTACTCCGTTTCGTTGCAATGATTTTTTAGGGGAATTTTCATAAACCGATACGCGCCCCGTCGTTACTACTACCTCAATCGCCTGCGCTTCTTCGTACGATTTTACCGTAAAACTTGTCCCAAGTACTTCCGTCACTAGCTCGCCAGCGTGTACCACAAAGGGCTTGGTTGGGTCATGCTTTACCTTAAAAAATGCCTCTCCTTTCAGAAAAACACTGCGATTTTTTTGCCCAAAATGCTCAGGGTAGGTAACGCTGCTGTTGGTTTTCAACAATACAATACTACCATCTTCCAGTTTTATTTCTCTAGGATTGGCCGCGGTGTTTTTTACTTCAATGCCGTTGGGCGTTTCTATTCGTGGGCTAATCGCCACATCCCTTACGTCTATGCGATGGGTATTCCACCAAAAAACGCCTGCCACGACAATCACCGATGCTGCCGCTGCCCAGCTCATCCAACGCCACTGTGGGCGAACAATCTCCGCTTCGGGTGTCCAAACTGTTTGCTGAATATTTTGCCAAAGCCGTTTTTTAACACCGTTTTTTTCTGATTCTTCCAACGTGAGCGATGTATTCTGGAGTAAATGAGCCTGCCAATTATGAATCAGTTTTTCCTCGTCGGGCGTACAATCCCCCGCGAGGTACTTTTCGAGCAACTGATTAAATTCGTGTTGGTTCATGTGTTTGGTTTGTTATGAAGAACTGGGTGGATTAATTGTTAGAATGAAAAGCTTTCAAATGCTCTTTGAGCACTTTTAGCGATTTGGTAATATGATACTCAACCGCCTTTTCGGATAGGTTTAATTGCCGGGCGATTTCTTTGACCGATTGGTTCTCGAAGCGACTTAACTTGAAGACTTCCACACTTTTTTCGGGCAATTTTTTCATTGCTTCTTCCACGGCTTTCGACAAGTCGGCAAATTGGACGCTTTCGTCGGTCGCGTAAGACTGGCGGATTTCGTTAAAAATCAAGTATTCTTGAAATTTTCGCTGGGTGATTTGTGACTTGATGTAATTGGTGCTCAGGTGTTTGATAGAAACCACCAAATACGCACTCAAATGATGTATCACACTCACGTGGCGTTTTTGCCAAAGGCTTTCAAACAGGTCTTGTACCAATTCTTCTGCTTCTTCGCGAGTGCCTGTTTCGTGATAGGCCACTCCCAATAATTTATACCAATAGCGGTTATAGATCTCCTCAAAAGCGCCTTGGCTATCGCTCTTCAGAAAATCGACTAATTGGTCATCGGAAAAGGTTTGGTACTTCATAGCATGGTGTTCGGTTAGTGTATAGTCAATTAAGTCACCAAAATCCCTAGAATGATTTTAAAAAATCTTCAAAAATTAATATATACCCGTCCAAACAACACAAAAAATCCCTACTACTTGAAGTAGCAGGGATTTTCGTAAGCAAAGTATTACAAAGACTAGCGCGTTTTCACGTATTCATCCCAGTTGATTTCGGCTTGTGGACGCGCCAATTGTTTGAAGATGGTTCCACGGTCGAGACTCACGTCAACATTCGTTGTGTTGAGGCGGTCATAACGGCGTAAATCTACCCAACGATGTCCCCAAGGCTCTCCCCAAAGTGAGTAGCGGCGTTGGAACAAAATTTCATTGATAAGGGCCTCTTTCGTGGTTGCTCCCGCGTAATTCCCAATTCCAGCAGCCGTTCGGATTCGGTTGATGGCTGCCACTGCTTCGGTCGTTCTATTAAGTTGTGCGTTAGCTTCCGCAGCGATAAGTACCAGTTCTTCATTGCGGAAAAACTTAATTTCGCTGGTATTAAGTGCAAAACGGTTGTCTTGGTATTGCCCTGCCAATGGTGTACCATCGGAAGTAACCGATACTGGCGAGTTACGACGAAAAAACTTTGCACGTACGCGTGCATCTCCCGTGAGGGTATCACGTAGTACAGAGGGATGCACTACCATCAGAGTGTTGACATTGGCATTTCTGACAAAAAATAAGGGGTTGAAGGCATCTGGTGGTGCGCCATACGTATGGGCTGGCCCTGCATCTAGGCTACCCGTTACACTATAAAAAGATGTATTTACTGCATCTAATGCTCCTTGCCAGTCTTGTCGGTAAACAGCCAAACGAGCTGCAATTGCGCGGTTCATCTGACGGAGCGCTGCAATCGTTCCGAAACCGTTGCCCGTAAAACCTGTTGTCAAACGCAACGGAAAATTGCCAGTTCCGCCGTTACCAAGTTCGGTATTTCCTTCATCTACAATCCGTTTGATTTGAGTAAATGCCTCAGCAAGCGGTAAAAATGGACCTGGGTTTTGGATATCTTTGACATCAATCCTGATACCATTTTCATATTGTCCCATTGCTACAATTAGGTATTGATATGCCATGAGTGTTTTGGCAAAACCCGAAATAGCATTTTTTTCTTCAGCCGTAAACGTATTAGTATTGCTAACTGCATCAATGACAGTTTGTGCCTGACGAATTGCAAAATAGGGCTGCTGATACGTGTTTAAGTACCCAAACATGTTGGCGGTAGCTTGTCGGCCATTCATTCCGAGCCAGTCGGTTTGCCAACGAGGGTCAGAGGCGTTCAAGTACCAAAGCTCCCGTCCTAACGTTCCGAACAACATTGTGACAGTAAAAAGATAATCACGATGACGTGATTCCAGACCCGTTACTAAGTTTTGCACTTGTGTCCGTGAGGCATTTTGGCTCACACTTCCCAATGAAGGGTTGTTAGGGTCGTTGGGTGTATCGAGAGTAAAAAAGTTACATGAACTCATCATTAACAACAGCCCTGCGAAAACTGACTTAGAAAAGAGTGCTTTTAGCCCCTTTGCCCCCGATGGAAGCAAAGTTTGCTGTTCAGTATTTATAGTTTTCATTGTCTTTGTTATGTTTTAAAATTCAACAACTAAGTGACCAAAAAAGCGACGTTGTGTAGGGTAAGGAGCGATGTCAACACCCGACGCCACCGCCTGTAACCCAAACGTAGAAGTTTCGGGGTCGTAGCCACGGTACTTGGTAAATGTCAAGGGGTTTTGGCATGAAAAGCCAACTTTTACCCGTGAGATTTTGTTGTTGAACCATTTGTTCAACGAATTGGTAGGTACTGTATAGTACAACGCTGCCTCGC
>JALQYJ010000047.1 GCA_023254175.1 Runella sp.
CTCTAACTCAACCATTCAGGGGATAGACCACAACAGTTACCCAACGGCTAAGTCGGTGACGGCTGGGCTTCGTGTTAGTTTTTAATTTTTTCAGTTCACTGCTTAATTCCGTAGCAATATGAAAAAGTCATTATCTTCTTTTATAAAAATACCTTCAACCCTGTGGAATAAAAAATGGCTAGGAGTCGTATTGGTACTTGGCCTGTCTTCGTGCGAACAGTTATTGAAGGAAGAACCCAAGTTTATCGTTGCCGAAAATTTCTTTAATACTGCGGCAGAAGTAGAGGCTGCCACCAATGCCATTTATAGCCCTTTACGCAGTACTAATTACGCCGTTTATGAAACGTCGTTGGAATGCCAAGCAGACTACGCCTACGGGCGGGGAAGCTGGGCTCCTCTTCACGAACATCAAGGACTCAATGATGCCAATATCAGTCGGGTAGCTGGTCTATGGAATGCGTTTTATCTAAGTATTCGTAATGCCAACTTGGTGATTCAGAATGCTCCCAAAGGGAAGGCGATTAGCCCTGCCGACATCAATAAGTACGTAGGTGAAGCCAAGTTTTTACGTGCATTTAACTACTTTCAACTGGTGCGTAACTGGGCAGGAGTACCGCTTCGTACGGAGGGAAATATGACTCAGATTGATTTACGTCGTAGTAGCGTAGAAGAGGTATACACACTTATCCAAGCCGATTTGAAAGAAGCAGAAACAAATCTTCCCGATAAGCCTGCAAACGTAGGCCGTCCTTCAAAATGGGCTGCTAAGACGCTCTTGGCTGATGTGTATTTGACTTTAGGTAAATACACCGAAGCACGAGACAAAGCCGATGAAGTGATAAAAAGTGGTAAGTTTTCGCTAGTACCCATTGCCTCAAAAGCTGATTTCCAAACAAAAGTCTATGGCCCAGAATTAGTATCGACGACTGAAGAGATTTTCTATTTGAAATACACTCGTCAAGTGGATCAAGGAAATTATATGCTCTGGATTACCAACCATCCGAGTACGAACCTGTTCAATTTCGGGGGGGCGTATGTGGTTTATGGTCAAACCACCGAGCCGCTGTATAAAGGCTGGAATGATACTGACATTCGCAAGTCGCTGTGGGAAAAAGTGAACATTGGGTTAGGGGGTAATACGGTGATTAGCTCCAAATTTGCTGACCAAAAGGCTATTAGCCAAACAGGAGCAGGAAACGATGACCCCGTGTATGCCTACGCCGATATATTGTTGATATACGCCGAAGCGGCCACCCGTGTCAATAATGCCCCAACAGCCCAAGCATTGGAGGCGCTGAACCAAGTTCGTCGCCGTGGTTATGGTAAAACTCCTACAGCAGTGTCTTTGGTCGATTTTGTATTAGCTGATTACAACGCCTCGACGTTTGTGGATGCAGTCATCCAAGAACGGGCGTACGAATTTTTGTATTTGGGCAAACGTTGGCTTGACCTTAAACGAATTGGAAAAGTGAAAGAGGCGATAAAAGCGGCCAAAAATGTCAACGTTGCCGATAAGCATTTGCTATGGCCTGTGCCAACGTCAGAGCTTAACTTTAACAAAGCAATGGATCCTGTCAAAGACCAAAACCCAGGCTATTAGCACTTGGGACTTAAAAAAACTACTTTATGGAAAAAATGAAACGAAGAGCAGCATTAGCCTCATTAGGAAGCCTTTCGTTGGGAGTATCGGCTCCCATATTGGAAAAAGGGGAGGTTCTCCAAATGCCTTATTCCGTAAAAAAAACGAGCTTAAAAACAGACATATTGGTGGTTGGTGGTGGGACAGCAGGTGTGATTGCTGCCATTCAGGCAGGACGTGCTGGCCGTAAAACCATTTTGGTTGAAAACGGTAGTCAATTGGGTGGCACCACTACTACTGGAGGTGTGGCTTTTCCTGGTATTTTTTTTGCTTGGGGTAAACAGGTCATTAGTGGGATTGGCTGGGAATTGGTACAGGCCGCCGTCGCCATGAACGATGATCAATTGCCGAATTTTTCTATTCCCCACGGTAAAAATCACCCACGGCATCAAGTGCGCCTTAATGGTCAGTTATACGCCATGCTTATCGAAGAAAAGTGTGTGGAAGCAGGAGTACAATTGCGTTTTTATGAAACCCCCACAAAAGTAACGCCGCAAAAAAACGGCTGGCTGGTGCAAACGATGGGAAAAGGAGTGATTGCCGAAATCTCTTGTAATCAACTTATTGACTGTACAGGAAACGCGTTTGTGACCTCAATGGCAGGTTTTCCTGTACTACGTGAAGCCGAGACGCAACCAGGTTCATTAATGTTTCAAATTGGAGGATATGATTTTAAATCGTTGGATTTAAAGCTGATTCAAGCCCGTTATCAAGAAGCTATCCAGAAAGGAGAGTTGGTAAAAACCGACTTTCGTAACAATATCGCAGGGGTGTTACGCTCGGCAGGTGACAACATTTCGCACGTCATGGGGGCTGATTCTACTACCTCCGAAATGCACACAGTAGCTAATCTGAAAGGACGGAAAGCTTTATTAGATACGCTACGGTTTTTGCGTAGCTTACCTGGGTTAGAAAGAACAAAACTGATTGACATGCAAAACGAAACGGCCGTTCGCGAAACGTTTAGGATTGATGGTCATTACAAAATTACCCATGCCGACTACGTAACTGGTAAAATGTTCGATGATTCGGTTTCGTATTCATATTATCCGATTGACGTTCACGATGAGAATGGCGTCGTGCCTGATCACTTGAATGAGGGCATTGTCCCGACAGTTCCGTTACGAGCGTTGGTGCCTAAAAACAGCCGTAACTTTTTGGTGGCGGGTCGTTGTGTCAGCAGCGACCGTTTGGCCAATTCGGCATTGCGGGTACAGGCATCTTGCATGGGAATGGGGCAAGCGGCAGGAGCTACGGCGGTACTGGCAAGCCTCCAAAAT
>JALQYJ010000081.1 GCA_023254175.1 Runella sp.
GGAGAGATGGGTGAGTGGCTGAAACCAGCAGTTTGCTAAACTGCCGTACTCGCAAGGGTACCGAGGGTTCGAATCCCTCTCCCTCCGCTTGCTTGAAATAGCAGGAATCGGGATGTAGCGTAGTCCGGTCATCGCGCCTGGTTTGGGACCAGGAGGTCGCAAGTTCGAATCTTGCCATCCCGACAGAAAAAGCCTTCCAATTTGGAAGGCTTTTGTTTTTTATATAGGTGGCGTACCAATGTATCCATCGAAAAACATCGTGCAAAATGCGGTTAATTCTAAAGACCACACGACACTACTAGCAGCAGTAAAGGCGGCAGGTTTAGTAGAAACTTTGCAAAGTGCAGGCCCGTTTACGGTTTTTGCCCTAACAAACGTTGCTTTTGACAACTTGCCTGCTGGAACACTAGAAACACTCGTGAAGCCTGAAAATAAAGGTACGCTCATAACAGTTTTGACCTACCATGTAGTAGCTATTAAAGCAACGGCGTGATTCAAGTCCTTTTTTTATTTTATGTCAACTAAAATAAGCTTCCCTGCAAACCTCCCTTTTCAAATTCTATGAGCCATTTTTTACGCCAAAGTCCACCCGCGTAGCCCGTAAGGCTACCGTCAGAACCGATGATGCGGTGACACGGTACAATGAGCCAAATGGGATTTTTGCCATTAGCGGCTGCCACGGCACGAATGGCTTTTTCGTCGCCTAATCGCCTTGAAAGCTCCAAATAGGAAGTCGTGCGTCCAAAAGGCACAAAAAGGAGTTCCTGCCAAACGCGTTGTTGAAAATCAGTACCTTTGGGATTTAGCTTTAGGTCAAACTTCTGACGTTTTCCCTCAAAATATTCTTTTAACTGGGTTACGCAGGTTTGAACTGTCTCACAATTTGGGGCGCCGACGGCAGGAAAGGCATCGCTTGTAATGGTCACTTTTTGGATTCCGTCGTCATCACCTTCAATGTGAGCTATTCCAAGGGGCGTTTGCAAATACGCAATAGACATGGGTTATAGTTGATATAATTGAAATAAAAATAGGATTTTTTTGCGTACAATCGTAATTTTGCGCGCAAATTTTTTAAAACAACTTACTATGTCTGCTGTTGTAGAAACGGCCAGTGTTTTGGCCGACCGCATTAACGCGTTAGAAGAGTCTTCTACGTTGGGAATGACCAAAAAAGCGCGTGAACTCGCCGCACAAGGTCATAAAGTGATTAGCTTGAGCGTTGGTGAGCCCGACTTCAAGACCCCCAAGCATATTTGCGAAGCTGCAAAGCAAGCCATCGACGAAGGCTATCACGGCTATTCGCCAGTGGCAGGTTATGTCGATTTGCGCAAAGCCATTGCTGATAAATTTAAAAACGAGAATAATATAAATTGGAAACCTGAAAACATTGTGGTTTCAACGGGCGCTAAACATTCGTTGGCTAATGTAATTCAGGTATTGGTAAACCCAGGCGACGAAGTGGTGATTTTGTCACCTTACTGGGTGAGCTACTCCGAAATGGTGAAGTTGGCGGAAGGTAAATCGGTGATTGTGGATGGTAGCTTTGAGAATGATTTCAAAGTAACCCCTGAGCAATTGGAAGCGGCCATTACGAGCCGTACCAAAGTAGTCATGTTTGCTTCTCCTAACAACCCAACGGGTTCGGTATATAGCGAGGAAGAACTTCGTGCGTTGGCAGCGGTGATTGCAAAATACGAAAACGTATATGTTTTGGCCGACGAAATCTACGAATACATCAACTTTACGCCACAAGGCCACTTTAGCATTGGTTCAGTAGCCGAAATTCACGACCGTGTTATCACCGTAAATGGGGTAGCCAAAGGCTATGCCATGACAGGATGGCGCATTGGGTACATCGGTGCGGCTAAGTGGATTGCTGATGGGGTAGAAAAATTGCAAGGCCAAGTAACTTCGGGAACGGGTTCAATTTCACAGCGTGCTGCGTTGGCTGCCATCACAGGCCCTAAAGATGCCGCAAAAGAAATGTGCGAAGCCTACGACCGTCGCCGTCATTTGGTAGTTGGTTTGTTGAAAGAAATCCCAGGGTTTAAAGTAAATATGCCACAAGGAGCATTTTATGCGTTCCCAGACATTAGCTATTATTTCGGCAAAACGGATGGTAAAACGGCCATCAATGACTCAGATGATTTTTGCATGTGGTTGCTCAACGAAGCGTTTGTAGCTACAGTAGCAGGTTCTGGTTTTGGAGCGCCCAACTGTATGCGTATCTCTACGGCCGCGTCTGACGAAAATTTGACCGAAGCGTGCCGTCGAATCAAAGAAGCCGTAGCAAAATTGTACTAGTCACAGGTGGTGACTGATTAAAACAAGTGTAAGTGTAAAGTGTACCCCGAAAAAGTATATGTGCTTTTTTGGGGTATTTTTTTGCTTATGATTCGTTTATTCTACTGCTTCTTGGTACCATTTTTCAAAATTGGCTGGAGCCTGCCAGGGGTATTTGGGTTCGTAATAATTCCAGAGCACTTTTGCTACTTTTCTAAGTAAAACATAACCAGCATTATTGGACGTCCAACTTTCGTCTTTGTTGTTTTTGGTAATGACACAATATACATATTCTCCGTGGGGAGCATGAACCAAGACGGCTTCCGAACGAGAGCGATTGACAGCTCCATTTTTACATGCGGTTTTGATTTCTGGGGGAAGTTGTGAAAGCCCTTCGCCGTCCCAATACTGGCGGGTTAAATTACGATACATTCGGTCGGAGGCGTCGGGACTTATGGCTTTACCTGCACGAATCATTGCAATGAGCTCGGCCATTTCGCGGGGGCTGGTTTGTCCCCAGCCATAACGCGTGCGATTGGCTTCGCGGCCAGGGGTACGCGAATTGACCCGTGTTGCGGTAAATCCGCTTTTATCCAACCATTCGTTGATACTTTTTCCGCCTCCCGCTAAGGCTTGACACCAAAGGCTACCAGTATTATCGCTAACGGTTTCCATGAGCATTACTACTTCGCTCAACGGAATTTTTGCGCCGTCTTTGAGCGAGCCTACAATCCCATCATCGTAGTGGAGCGAATCTTTGTAGGTAAGAATGGCATTGTATTTTAATTCACCCTTACTGATTTTGTCAAACAACCCGCACTGAATCGGTACCTTTATCATGCTGGCAGTAGGAAAAAGTGTATCGGCGTTGATTTCGACGATTTTGTTTGTTTTCAAATTCCGAACATAAACTCCCACGTCCCCCTCGTGGCCTTTGATGAGTTCTTGAAGCAGTACTGTGAGCTTTTTGTCGGTTTTGGGGTTACGAACGGCCGAGGGCTGAGCCGATGCTGCAAAAATACCGCAAAGGCAAAGGATGATAAGAACGCAAAGACGAGTTGATGAAAACATGGGTTGAGGCATTGGGAATTAAAAATTAAAGTGTGCTTTCGGTTGCTCACAATCGAAACGGGGGTTTAATTAGTGATTCGGGTTACTTATAACCCGACCGTTAGCGCGTGTCCCTGCTATGTCAGCGGATTAACGTGGTGGTTTCGGAAAGCTGATTATTCTCAAAATCGGTAAGATTCTGCAACGTCACTTGGGCGATTTGCGTGAGGGCTTCTTCGGTAAAAAAACCTTGGTGTGCCGTAATAAGTACATTCGGGAAACTCATCAGTCGCATCAACATATCGTCTTGTATGATACTTTCCGAAAAATCGTTAAAAAATAAATCGGCTTCTTGTTCATAGACGTCAATACCCAAATACCCTAATTTTTCGTTTTTGAGGGCATTAATCACTGCTTTGGTGTCGATAAGTCCACCGCGACTGGTATTGATGAGCATGGCATTTGGCTTCATTTTTTCGAGTGAAACGCTGTTAATGAGGCGGTTGGTTTGGGGAGTAAGCGGGCAATGCAGAGAAATTACGTCCGAATGGGCAAATAGCTTATCTAACTCCACAAATTGAATTCCTGCATTGATAAGAACAGGATTGGGACAAATGTCATAAGCCAGTACTTTGCATCCAAACCCTTTCATAATGAATGCAAATGCCTCACCGATTTTTCCCGTTCCGACCACCCCGACGGTTTTTCCGTACAAATCAAAACCTGTGAGGCGTTCGAGCGTAAAGTTTCCTTCTCGGACGCGGTTATAAGCTTTATGTGTTTTGCGATTAAGTGTCATAATGAGAGCGACGGCATGTTCGGCCACGGCATGAGGCGAATATGCTGGAACGCGCACAACGGCAATGCCGTGTTTTTGAGCTGCTTGTAAGTCTACATTGTTGAAGCCTGCACAGCGAAGTGCGATAATTTTAACGCCTCGTACTGCTAGTTGTTCGATGACTTCAGCGTTGAGCTGGTCATTGACAAAGACACATACCCCGTCATAGCCGTTGGCTAAATCCACACTCTCAGTAGTTAGTGGGGTTTCGAAATATTTGACTTTGTGGTATGTATTATAGCGATCAAAGTAGATTTTATCGTAATTTTTTGAACTAAAAAGGGCAAATTTCATACTTATAGTGCGACTTAAAACTAAAATAACGGTCTAAAGATTTGCAAGGACTTAAAAAACACTTAGATTTGAGTCTAGTGAATCAAATATAGTATAAACAAAACAAAATCTTTTCAACCATGGGACTCATGTCATTTTTTAAGGGTGTTGGAGAAAAAATCTTCGGCAAAGAAGAAGCTAATGCGGCACCTGAAAAAGTTGCTGAATTGAAAGCAGGAGCGTTGCTTCAACACGTAAAAACGTTGGGCTTGCCTTATAATAAACTTATTGTAAAAGTAGCGGGTCATACTGTTATTATTGAAGGTGAAGTAGCGAAACAAGAAGACGCTGAAAAAATTGCGTTGGCAGTAGGAAACGTAGAAGGCGTTGAGGCTGTAGATAATAATATGGTGGTGGTAGAACCTGCTCCAGAAGCTCAGTATCACACAGTTGTAGAAGGCGATTGGCTTTCAAAAATTTCTGCCAAGTACTACGGAGACCCAATGAAGTACGAAATTATTTTTGAAGCAAATAAGCCAATGTTGACTCACCCTGACAAAATTTATCCTGGTCAGGTGTTGCGTATTCCGCCGCTTTCATAAGATAACTTACTGGGAGTTTCAACCCAACTTTTTGAAAGTTTTGAGCTTTTTGAAAGTTTTCCTTTAGCCCTTCTAAGCGTTATTTCTCGGAAGGGCTTTTTTATGTTGTCTACGCCCCAAAAGTGTAAAAATGATTTTTATCATCGTTGAAGTGAATTTAAAGTCATAGGAGGGGAGTGGGAAAGTGATTGTTTTGAAAACAAACATTTTAACCATCGTCGCACTATGACAAAACGTATTTCGTCCTCGACACCCGTTGTTGCCCCAAGCTCAGCTCCAGAACCTATCGTTGCTAATTCTACCGTGGATACAAACGAAGTGGATGCGTCCATTCAGTTGTCCGAACTGCGTAACCTTCGTACCAAAAAAGACTTATTCGATTTGTTTAAGCGTAACAATTCTGACCCTCGTAAGGTGTTGGACGCCATCCGTTACGAAGAGGAATTGGAGAAATTGCAAATTGAATTAGTCAAACTTCAACGTTGGGTTCAGGCCAAAGGTAAGCGGATTGCGATTTTGTTTGAGGGACGCGATGCGGCAGGCAAGGGAGGAACGATTCGACGATTTACAGAACATCTCAATCCCCGTGCGATGCGGGTAGTGGCGCTTCCCAAACCGACCGAAGAAGAAAAAGGTCAATGGTATTTTCAACGCTACGCTAAGCAACTTCCCAACCGTGGTGAAATCGTATTTTTTGACCGAAGTTGGTACAATCGCGCGGTGGTTGAGCCAGTCAATAATTTTTGTACGGAAGGGCAATACGACATTTTTATGCAGCAAGTACCTGAGTTTGAGCACATGTTGTACGAAGACGGACTCATTATCATCAAGTTTTGGTTTTCGATTTCGAAAGAAGAACAGTTAAATCGGTTCAAATCTCGTAAAGCTAATCCGTTGAAACAGTGGAAATTGAGTCCCGTAGATATGCAAGCGCAAGAAAAATGGACGATCTACACGAAGTTCAAAGAACAGATGTTTAGTAAAACGCACACCTCATTTAGTCCGTGGATTATTGTGAAGGCCAACAACAAACAAAAAGCGCGTTTAGAAAGTATTCGGTACGTATTGTCCATTATTCCTTACGAAGGAAAAGACCAAAGCGGTGTTTCACTCTACCCCAACCCCAATATCATTACGCGTTTCCACCGAAATGCCACGTCTGTGGATTAATAGTCATCTTCCCCAAAGCTCATAACTTTTGGGAAGGTAAACATGACTCTAAATTTATTTGTCAACGTTGACTTTTTTCCTCCGATACGCTTGTAATTGTTTCAGCGGAAAAGGTAGATTATTGTAATGCAGTACCGAATACCGTTCGGCCTTGGCACCGAAGGAAGCATAAAACGAGGCAATGGATGCTTTTTCGGGACTTTCAAAGTCGAAAATGTAGCCTGAGTTAGCGTAGGTTTGAATGAGGTCGTCAATCAACAACGTGCGGGCATTACCCTTACGCCCGATGGGAGAGGCGGCGTTGAACAAATAAATAATCCGCTGGTCGTGGATGGCAAACAGCGCTCCTGTTTCTATGTTTCCATCTTTGAGCGCATAGACAAGCCGCGCGGCTTGGTGGTTTTGCAAGGCTGCCGTTATGTTTTGAAGCAACTCGTAGGCTGTCTCGGCAACGCCCCCGGGGATGTGGTCCGCGTGGTGCGCTCGAAACAGCGTAATAAGGGGCATAAGGTCTTGGCTTTTTTGTAGTTCCCATCCAATGTTCAACGCTCTCCGCAGGTTCATACGACGGTCGGGGGAGTAGCGTTGGCGGAGGGTAGGGTAGGGTGCATCCAGCGGAAAAAGGTGCGTGTAGTAGTGTTGATGTTCAAATTGTGGTGGAAATTGTTCTCCCAAAAACCGCCCAGAATAGCTAGAAACGTACCGAAAATGGGTAGAAATAGTTTCCAAAAAAGCGTTTTGTACCGAGGTAGGCTCGACCGAAGGAGCCGTAAAAATTTCTAAAAATTGACAGTAAAATGGCTGTTTGACTACGTTTAAACCCCATTTTGGCTGGATGGGCAGCGGCATGACGGCCTTCCAAATTCCTTCTTCTTCCAGTACCAACGCCTGCCATTGCGGCGAAACCACCTCCAAGTACCACGAATAGGCATACACCACCCGCTGTGGGGAGGCTGCAATAAAAGTATCCCAACGGCTAAGCGAAAAAGCAGTATGCGGGAGGAGGTGGAGCAAGGGTGGAACTTTGTATTTATAAATTTTCAACCCAAAAAAGGCGAGCCAAATCCCTATCTAAAATTACTCCGAATTTTTTGGAGTGCTTCTTTGACGGCTTCGTCTTGTTCCATCAAATCGCTGATGTTTTGAACGGCGTGAATGACCGTGCTGTGGTCGCGGCCGCCAAAGTGATACCCAATGGATTTCAAGGACAAATCGGTAAGTTCTTTGGCAAAATACATGGCCACCTGACGTGGAAATACCAACTCTTTTTTACGGCTTTTGCTTTTCAAATCGGCGATCGTCACGTCGTAAAAGTCCGACACAATGTCTTGAATCGTATCGATGTTGACTTCCTTTTCTTCGGCAGAAACAATATTTTTTAGAACACTTTTGGCCAATTCAAGATCAATATCGCGACGCACAAGCGATGCTTGCGCCATAAGGGAGATAATCACGCCCTCAAGTTCGCGAACGTTGGTATTGACACTATGCGCCACGTATTCAATCACACTTGCCTCGATATCAATCCCCTCGGCTTGAAGTTTGCGCTGAATGATGGCAATCCGCGTTTCGAGGTCGGGTTGTTGGAGGTCGGCGGTGAGTCCCCACTTAAAGCGAGAGAGCAAACGGTCTTGAAGTCCTTGCAATTCACTTGGACGGCGGTCGGAGGTCATAATGATTTGACGCCCCGATTGGTGCAAGTGATTAAAAATATGGAAGAAGGTATCTTGCGTTTTTTCTTTGCCTGACAAAAACTGTACATCGTCCACAATCAACGTATCGACCCGCATGTAGAAGTCGGTAAAATCTTGTAAGGTGTTGTTTTTGATGGCATTGATAAATTGGTTCGTAAATTTCTCGGAAGAAACGTATAAAACTGATTTATCCCCAAAATGACTTTTAATGTGATTGCCAATGGCTTGAACCAAGTGGGTTTTTCCTAAGCCAACCCCCCCATAGATAAGTAGTGGGTTGAACGAAGTAACACCCGGGCGTTGGGCAACGGCCATACCTGCCGATCGGGCCAAACGGTTGCAATCTCCTTCAATGTAGTTATCAAAACTGTAATTAGCATTGAGAAATAAGTCTAGTTCTGAGGTGTCGATACCTCTAACGGGCGGTGGCGAAGGCTTTTTGGGCTCAGACGCGGCTTTTTGACGTGCCTCCGCCGCTACGGGCGAGTTGGTCGTCGGAACGTGTACCTTAATTGGTGGTTGACGGTCGGTACCTGTGTCAACAATGATAGAGTATTCGAGCTGTCCGTCACGACCAATAGCAAAGTCGAGGGCTCTCCGAAGAACGTGGATATAGTTTTCTTCGAGCCATTCATAAAAAAACTGACTTGGTACTTGTATGGTTAAAGTTTTCCCATCAAGCCGAAAAGGTACAATCGGCTCAAACCAGGTTTTAAAACTTTGTTCGGAGACATTGGCCTTGATGACTTGCAGGCTTTTCTCCCATACCTCATCGACTTCGCGGCGTAATTGATAGTTCACTCAACTCTATTTTTGGACAAAGGGCTGCAAAATTAGGGAAAACTTACGCATAAACAACAAGTTTGAGTACCTGATTTTTGTCAAAATAAGGTAAAACCTGCAAAAAATCATGGCTTTCTGACTTATCTATATATATATAGCAGCAAATCCAACAGAAGGCTTGAAACGGAAGGTTATTCCCTCTATTTTTACCCCATCGTTATAAAGTTATTTTTTCTTCAAAAAGTACAAGACTCCATGAACTTACCTCTTTTCTCCGAATTTTCCCCCGTTTCCAAAAAAATTTGGAAACAGCAAACTATTAAAGACCTAAAGGGGAAGGATTTTGAGGCGACCCTTTTGTGGAATACGCCGGAAGGGATGCTAGTAGAACCTTACTATTCGGCGGAAGACCTTGTGGATGAGCGTATCAGTGAGGTGCAAGCCTGTCAAACCAAAAATGCAGGTTGGTTCAATCAATCAAAAGTAGAAGTAGGGGACGAAAAAGTAACCAACTTGCAGCTCAAAGCACTACTTCAAAAAGGAGTGGATGCGTTGACACTGGACTTGTCAAAAAAAGAAAAAATTGATTTGGCAAAAGTACTTGACGGGATAAAGTTGAGTGAAACCCCCGTTTTTTTTCAAACGGGAGGGCGAGAAGCGGCTACCGTTTCGGAATTACTCCGATTTATCCCTTATCAAATGAAGGGAGGGCTGACCGACGACTGCTTGGCGCATTGGGCACAAACAGGAGAGCAGTCGGAAACATATTTTGAAGAATTGGCCGATTGTATTCGTCAAACTCAGGCATCGCCGCAGTTTCGGACTGTGTGCGTCAGTAGTCATGCGTTTCATAATGCAGGGGCTAACATCGCTCAAGAACTGGCCTTTACGCTTTCGTCAGCAGTTACCTACCTTGATAAACTCACCGACGAAGGGCTTACGGTCGAGGAAATTTTCCCAAAAGTATATTTCTCTTTGTCTATTGGTATAAATTATTTCCTTGAAATTGCGAAGCTGCGCGCACTGAGGTACTTGTGGGAGAAAATCCGTTTACAGTTTTTAGGTTTCGAGTTAACCCAAAACGGCAAATCAGCTACAGAACGTCGGTATGAAAGAGCGAATGGCTACATCCATGCGCATACATCAACATTCTACGATGCGGCAACAACGCCCGATACTAATATGTTACGTGCTACTACCGAGGCGATGAGTGCAGTCATGGGTGGATGTGATGCATTGACGGTTCACGCGTATGATGCAGTTTTTCAAAAAACAGACGAGTTTTCTGAGCGAATTGCTAGAAATATTTCCGTTTTGTTGAAGGGTGAAAGTTACTTGGATAAAACCATTGACCCAGCGGCGGGAAGTTATTACCTTGAAAATCTGACTCTTCAATTGGCCGATGCCGCTTGGGAATTGTTTTTGGCTATTGAAGAAAAAGGGGGTTTTATGAGGGCAATTGCTCAAAATTTTATCCAAGATGCCATTGAAGAGAATTTCCAACAAACGCTTAAAACTTTGGAAGAGGGAAAACGCGTAATGGTGGGCGTCAATAAATTTAGATTTGATGATGGTACCGTTGTGACGCCTCCCGCTATTGATAAAAATTCTATTCAATCAGCGTTTAAATTACTTACTAATCGTCGAATTGCCCAATCGTTTGAACGATGAAAGACACCGCACAGCATTTACGGAATGTCATAGCAGAAGCATACCCAGTTTTAGTTTTACAGGGGCTTAGCGAAACTGAAGTTGCTGAGAAATCAGACCCTAAAAAGTGGTCGAAGAAGGAAATTTTGGGACATCTGATTGATTCGGTCTGTAACAACCAGCAAAAATTTGTAAGAACGACGGCGCAAACTCATTTTGATTTTGTTGGCTATGCTCAAAACCATTGGGTAACTGCACAGGACTATCAAATAGAAGATTGGTTAGAGTTATTGACTTTTGGGAAAGCCTATAAATTGCATTTGGCGCATTGTATTGAAAAGGTAGAGGAGCCGCTGCGTCAGATAATACCCGATTTGCTGCTCCAAAGTACGTTTCAAAACGTGTACGGGGCCTAAAACTATCAAACTCGCATGACCACACCTGATAAAGTGAACCGTTATTTGCAAATTCTGCTTATGGGAGCAGTGATTCTGTATTTTACCAAAGTGATTACGATTCCGATGGCATTTGGATTGTTGATTGCGATGGTGCTATACCCACTTTGTCGGTGGCTTGAACAACGTCGTTGGCCCCGAAGTGCTGCCATTGCGGCATGTCTCGCGATTGTTTTTGTGATTGGTGCGGGCTTGATTGGAGTTATGGTGTGGCAAGTGGTTGAATTACGGCAAGAATTACCGCGATTAACGGTAAAAAGTGACAAAGTACTTGTGGAATTACAGCAATGGTTGGTGACTCGTTGGGGCATTACTCTTGATATGCAAATCAATTGGTTGCGTCAAAGCGCCAATAACCTAAGTAGTCGATTGGGAGCAGTATTGGTAGGAACAGTGAATGCAACCGCAAGTTTGCTTTTCAATCTAGTTATTATTCCCCTTTTTACGGCGCTGTTTTTAAGCTACCGAGAATTGTTGATGCGGGGGTTGTACCAATTATTTGGAGAGACTAATCACGAGCGAGTACGCCAAGTATCCGTTCAAACTGTTGATACGTATTACAATTACATCAAAGGGTTATTATTGGTGTACTTGACAGTGGGGGTTTTAAACAGCGTGGGTTTGGCTATTGTGGGCCTGAATCAAGCAATTCTATTTGGCTTTATTGCGTCCATTTTGACCATTATTCCCTACGTAGGCATTGCGATTGGGGCATTGCTGCCCATTTCGGTTGCTTGGATGATGCACGATTCTATTTGGTATCCGTTGGGCGTGGTGGCGGTTTTTGGTATCGTTCAGTACTTAGAGGCCAATGTCATTTTTCCTTGGGTGGTAGGCGTGCAATTAAAGGTAAATACGTTGGCGTCGGTAGTAGCGTTGTTTTTGGGAGGGGTTATTTGGGGGGTATCGGGCATGGTTTTGTTTTTGCCTTTTGTAGCTATTTTAAAGCTCATCGCCGATAATGTGGATGAATGGGAACCTTTGGCGACGTTTTTGGGGCCTGATAAATGAGATCCAACCTGTGCACATCTGCGAGAAAAAAACTTAGAATTAATATTTTGATAAAGTAATTATATGAAACCCAACTTCCTCAACATAGAAAAAGAACTAGCAACTTCTTTGCTTCAACATGACAAATTGCAAGAGGGGGCAAAACCCTTCGTCACTGCCGAAGGGATTAAAGTTAAAACGATTTTCACCAAAGCAGATGTCGCTGATGCCGAACATTTGGGGTTCGCGGCGGGTATTCCTCCCTTTTTGCGCGGCCCGTACAGCACCATGTACGTGATGCAACCTTGGACTGTGCGCCAATATGCAGGTTTTTCAACGGCGGAGGAGTCGAATGCTTTCTACCGCCGAAACCTGGCCGCAGGGCAAAAAGGACTTTCGGTGGCGTTTGATTTAGCAACTCACCGTGGGTACGATTCCGACCACCCGAGGGTAGTGGGGGACGTAGGCAAAGCAGGAGTAGCCATTGACAGTGTCGAAGACATGAAAATTCTTTTCGACCAAATTCCTCTTGACCAAATGTCGGTTTCGATGACCATGAACGGGGCCGTGGTTCCGATTATGGCCTTTTATATTTTGGCTGCCGAAGAACAAGGTGTTTCTCCTGATCAGTTGGCGGGGACGATTCAGAACGATATTTTAAAAGAGTTCATGGTGCGCAACACCTACATTTATCCTCCAGCGCCAAGTATGCGAATCATTGGGGATATTTTTGCGTACACGAGCCGCTTTATGCCTAAGTTCAACAGCATAAGTATCAGTGGTTACCACATGCACGAGGCGGGCGCGCCTGCGCACATTGAACTTGCTTATACATTGGCCGATGGCTTGGAGTATATACGGACGGGCTTGGAGGCGGGAATGGACATTGATGATTTTGCGCCGCGTTTGTCGTTCTTTTGGGGAATTGGCATGAACCATTTTATGGAAATTGCCAAAATGCGCGCTGGACGATTGTTGTGGGCAAAAATTGTGAATAAATTTTCTCCCAAAAACAATAAATCGCTGGCGTTGC
>JALQYJ010000051.1 GCA_023254175.1 Runella sp.
AATGCCTCTGTACCTTATTTGTACCTTAAACAACATAAGTGACTGATATTCAATGCTAATTATTTTTTGTATCGGAAAGTAACAATTTGTCTGTTTTGTGCTTCACTATAATCGATAACCCAAATGAAGTTTTTGTTTACCCTGTTAATGGTTGGTTGGGTGCAGCTTTCGATGGCGCAAACCCCCAAACTCAACGAAGATTCGGTCTATATTCGTCAGCATTATACCAAAATAGAACGCATGGTCCCGATGCGAGACGGTGTTAAACTTTTTACGTCGATTTATGTCCCCAAAGACATTGCAAGTGGGAAAAAGTACCCGATTATGCTCAATCGGACTCCTTACAGCGTTGCTCCCTACGGAGATACGTTGTATAAAACTTCGTTGGGACCCTCGATGCTCTTTGCGCGCGATGGATACATTTTTGCTTACCAAGACGTTCGTGGAAAATACATGTCGGAAGGTAGTTTTGAAGCATACCGTCCGTTTATTCCAAACAAGAAAAATGCAACTGATAACGACGAAAGCTCCGATGCCTACGATGCGATTGAGTGGTTGGTGAAAAATATCGAAGGAAACAACGGTAAAGTAGGTACGTGGGGGATTTCGTCACCTGGATATTATTCAACCATGACGACCATTGAGTCTCATCCTGCCCTCAAAGCAGCCTCACCTCAAGCCCCTGTTACCGACTGGTTTATGGGCGACGATCGTCATCACAATGGTGCTTTCTTTTTGATGGGAACATTTGCCTTTATCTCAGGCTTTGGTGCTCCACGCCCCGTTCCTGCGGCTAAAGCACGTCCAGGTTTTTCGGCTTATGGTACGCCCGATGGTTATGAGTTTTACATGAAATTGGGTCCACTTAAAAACGTCAATGAGCGGATTTTTAAAGGCGAAAACCGCATCTGGAACCAGTTGATGGAAAATGAAACCTACAATGAGTTTTGGCAGTCACGTACGCCTGTTCCTCATTTTAAAAATGTAAAACCTGCCGTAATGGTTGTTGGAGGCTGGTTCGACCAAGAGGATTTGTATGGCCCGTTGAAAGCCTATGAAGGAATCGAAAAAAATAGCCCTTCGTCGTCGAATCGTTTGGTAATGGGGCCGTGGATTCACGGGGGCTGGGCGCGCGGAAAAGGGGAGTCGTTAGGACATATTCGCTTCGGCTCAGCGACGAGTGAGTTTTACCAAAAAAATATTGAATTTCCTTTCTTTAATCATCATTTGAAAGACGCGCCTGATCCTAAATTACCTGAGGCGTATATCTTTGAAACAGGTGCTAACCAATGGCGTACCTACGATCAGTGGCCTCCTAAAAATTCAGTAGAAAAGAAATTGTACTTTCACCCCGATGGGAAACTTTCCTTTAACCCAACCCCAGAAAGTATCCAAAAAGGAAAAGAACCTGCGTACAACGAATACACTAGCGACCCCGCACGGCCTGTTCCTTATACGTCTGAAATTCGGGTTATTAGAGGCAGTGATTTTATGTACGAAGACCAGCGTTTTGCGTCGCAACGCCCCGATGTATTGGTGTATGAGTCAGATGTGTTAATCGATGATGTGACGATTTCGGGGAATGTTTTTGCTGACCTTTTTGTGTCAACGACTGGAACGGATGCCGATTTTATTGTAAAATTAATCGACGTGTACCCTGGTGATGCGCCCAACGACAGTCCCGAAAATCCCCGTAAAGCGATGGGTGGATTTCAATTGTTAGTGCGTGGTGAGGTGATGCGTGCTAAGTTTAGAAACAGCTTTACAAGCCCAGAACCGATGAAACCTGGTAAAATTGAACATGTGAAGTTCGATATGCAAGATGCGGCGCACCGTTTCAAAAAAGGCCATAAAATCATGGTTCAGGTTCAAAGTAGCTGGTTTCCATTGGTTGACCGCAATCCTCAAAAATTTTTGAATATTTATAAAGCCGAAGCGAGCGATTTTCAGAAAGCAGTACACAAAGTATTTTGTTCAGGAAATGCCTCCTCGTACGTTGGAGTGCGGGTAATGGAATAATTTAGATGCCGTATCGTACGTTTTGAAGTAGGTGATTGGGTCACCCTTCTTGCGAATTACCGCTTGTATTGGGGGGGGGACTTAACGGTAAAAGTTACTTATTACAAATCGAGCAAGTGCCCTGAATCAATAAATTTACTTCTTTAGGCTTGAAACCTGTGGGCAAAGTTAGGGACGGAACGTGAATATCTTCCAAACAGGTTGTTTTACCGCACGTTTGGCATTTAAAATGAACGTGGTCGTGGTGGTGATTATGCTCTTGGCAAGCATCTTTGCACAAGGCATAACGAAGGCCATCTTCGTCCAACACTTTATGAATGATGCCTTTATCAACAAATGTTTTTAGGGTTCGGTAAATGGTAACGCGGTCGTAGCGTTCTTTTAAGCCATTTTCTAAATCTCCGTGCGAAAGTGCAGAAGCGCGGTTTTGTAAAATATCTAAAATATCTTCGCGGCAACTCGTATGGCGTAACTCATGTAATCGAAGGGTATCTTTGGCGAAAGTATTCATGACCTTATTATTTTTGCCCAAATTTATCAAGTTACCATCGGATTTGCCGAAATGTACGGGCTTTCTTTTTTAACGGTTGCTATAAACAAACTGTTCCATAATGATTAAAATAGGCATTATTAACGTCTCCGACCGTGCTAGTGCGGGTGTATATGAAGACATTCCTGGGAAGGCGATTGTCTCGACCCTCAACGAATACCTGACCAATTCCTGGGAACCCGTGTATCGGGTAATTCCAGACGAGCAACATTTGATTAGTCAAGCCCTTGTTGAAATGGCCGACAAAGAAAACTGCTGTTTAGTGGTTACTTGTGGAGGAACGGGCCCCGCGCCCCGCGATGTTACTCCCGAAGCTACCGAGGCTGTCTGTCATAAAATGATGCCTGGGTTTGGAGAATTGATGCGGCAAGTGAGTTTGCAGTACGTGCCCACAGCTATATTATCCCGACAAACGGCAGGGATTAGAGGCAAAACGCTGATTGTCAATTTGCCTGGAAAACCTTCAGCTATTCGTCAGTGCTTGGATGCGGTGTTTCCCGCCATCCCCTATTGTATCGACTTAATTGGTGGGCCATTTTTAGAAACTAACGAAGCCATAATAAAGGTTTTTAGACCCAAATAGCCTAAATCGGTACTCTGTCAGTAGTTATTACACACGTTTGTGTTTTTATGAAAAAAACGCTTCACTATGACTTCTGAAAAAATAGCCTCCTTGCGTCAGGAAATTGAGACGTACCTTAACAATGGATTATTGCCTTTTTGGATAAAGCGTACTGTCGATAAAGAAAATGGCGGTTTTTTAACGCATTTTGATCAGTTTGGAAACGATTCGGGCGAAGATGAAAAATCACTCATCGCTCAATCGCGGTCGGTATTTACGTATTCGTCAGCTCACCGTGCAGGTTACGGAAATGGAGTGTTGGCCGAAATGGCTCGCCACGGAGTTGATTATCTCATCAACAACATGTGGGACGAAGAGTATGGGGGATTTTACTGGATGACCAACCGAAAAGGAGAAGTCACTAACGACCAAAAAATTATCTATGGCCTCAGTTTTTGTATTTATTCACTGAGTGAATATACCCTCGCTACGGGCGACCTACGCGGCCGCGAGTATGCCGAAAAATGTTTTGACCTCCTCCAAAAATATGGCGCAGATACACATTTTGGGGGATATTTTGAAATGTTTCACCGCGATTGGACCCTCAAAGGGCCAGGTGCTGCTGGTGGTGATCGTAAAACGCTTGATGCGCACATGCACTTAATGGAAGCCTTCACAACCCTATACGAATGTACAGGGTTAGAGGTACACCGACGTAAGTTGTTAGAAATCATCGAGTTGTTGGTAAAAAAAATCATGCATCCTGAATATGGTACGGGTATCCCGCAGTTTTGGGCAGATTGGTCGGTAGCACCACAAATCAAATTTGATATTGTATGGGGTTGGGATCGTTTCAGCGAAGACGGAATGAAAGCCGCCGCAGAAGACAATACTAGCTACGGTCACAATTCGGAGTTCGCGTGGTTGTTAATGCACGCACTGGATGTTTTAGGCTTGCCTTATGATACGTACGGAGAGCAGATTACAAAATCATACAGCCATTCGGTGGAGTATGGAGTCGATTGGGAATTTGGCGGAGTGTATGTAGAAGGTTCGCACGCGGGAGAGGTATATGACCGTGAGAAAGAGTTTTGGCAGCAAGCCGAAATGTTGATTGGGATGTTGGACGCCTATCGTTACCTTAAAAACGAAAAGTATTTGGACGCCTACGAAAACATTCACCGCTTTGTGTTTGACAAAATGATTAATCACGAACTAGGAGAGTGGTGGCCGCTGATGACACGCCAAGGTGTGCCAATTTGGAAACACATGAGCCACTCTTGGAAAATTAACTACCACGATGTTCGTTCGATGATTCAGTCGATTGTTCGTTTGGATAAAATCGCGAAAGGAATTTAGAAGTTTCACCCTACCGCAAGTTCAAAACTTTCGGTAGGGTGGGTTTTCTATCATTTTTTGACAAAAAACCATCTTCTAAATGTGAAACAAAAGCTCTGACGAATTGACAAGCGTATGGACAAGGGCCGCGTAAAATACATTTTGGGTTTTAAGGTAGGTATAGCCATACGCCCAACCCGCCACACTGGCAAGGCCCACAAAAAGCATAGAACCCGCATGAAAATGCACAAGTCCAAAAAATACACTGGTGATAGCGAGGGCAGTGTAGGTGCCTAATTTTTCAAATTTATGTCTTTCTATCAAATAAGCCGCGCCAAACAGCAAAGCGGTGGTGAGCATGGGGAACCAAGTAAGTTTGGGCTCGACCAAATAGCCTGTGACAAACGATAGCACAAAAAATAAGATAAAGCCCCATTTCAAATAGCCATTCCAGTGGGGGCTGTCGGTGATTTTGCGAGTGATTAAATTTTGCAAAAGACCGCGTAAGAATAATTCTTCAAAAAGCGCCGTTCCGCAAAAGATTCGTACAAAATCCTTGAGATATTCATACATAAAAGTGGAAGAAAGAATATCGTGCCCCGTCAGGTTTAAGAATTTACCAAAATAACCAAGTACGACCACCAACAGTAAGAAAGCAAGCCAAGCTCCGAGGGCAATAAAGAGGTAGTTCCACCGAAAAGTGAGGTAAAAGCCAATGTTGGGTAGGCGACGAACGTACGAAAAGCTATATACGGCCGAAATCATAATTACTAACCGCATGGCGTTGCTAAAACCCGACCCCTTGAAGGGTAAAGATGTACCGACGCCAAACGAAATACTAGTTGCGGGAATCACTATCAGCAATACAAAAATGATATCTGACCAAGCAACGGGCGCATCAACGCGTTGTAAGGAAATAAAGCCGAGTGTTGGGAATACCAAAAAAAAGATAAATAACCCCGCTGAACCTTGGAAGGGACTATGACCGTGGACGATAAGATAAGAATACAAAATACCAATTAGCAAGGTAGGAAAAATCAGCGCCGATTGTCCTGAAGAGGTAAGCCGAGGTTGCCACTTTGCCACCACCGTAGGGTGCCCAACGGTAAAAAGTAGAAAGAAAAGAACGATAAAAAAGGGGCTATCTAGGACAAGCTCTGCGACCGAGAGTTGACGGTTGAAAGTAAGGCAAAGCCCTAAAAATAAGGCAGTCAAGAAACCACTTTTAACCAAGGTACGTGAATAGGATGTAGTAGGACTCATAATGATTCAATACTTTGAATGTATTACTTTCAAAGTATTGAAAAGACTATTCTACCGAGGTATATCTTGAGGGATAACCTTAAAATAAGTTTTTTGATAAAATAGGTATTTTTACGCTAAACCATTTTTTTAATGGGTTTAACCTTATTTTTTGCCTTTTGTAAGGTAATTCTCAAACAAATACACTCCGTTTTTATTAGAAATCACAATATCTAATGTTTTATCCTTGTTCATATCCCTTACACTGACATTCAAACCCGACCCCGAATCGTTGTCAATTAGGTGTTCTTTCCAGTAGGGGGCTTTACCTGGAGTAAACTCTAGCCAAAACAAAATAGAGGCGTCGGCGTCGCCTGGGTCGCGGCCATGGTGAGCCAAAAAGCGTTTGCCCGTGATGTATTCTTTTTTGCCATCGCCGTTTAAGTCGGCCATGATGGAAGAGTGGGTTTGGGCGGTGGTTGTGCTCATAAGGTGGGTTTTAAAATTGAGGTTGCCTTGGGCGTCCGTAATTTGTTGGTGCCACCATACTCCTAGCGCATGAGCTGAGGCGCTTACCACATCATTTTTGCCGTCGCCATCCACGTCCAAAATCTGCATGTGCGAGCAGGGGTCGCCGAGGTTAGCAGGGTGAAATTTCCAGTTCCCCGAAGCCAGGTCTTTGGTGCCTTCAAACCATCCTTCCCGTATCACAATGTCGTTCAAGCCGTCTTTGTTGAGGTCGCCGTAGCCAATTCCGTGCGAAAAATTTTCGGTTCCAGCTACTTTTTCGCTCGTTAGAGGAAATCGTTGCCATTGAGTTTCGCCTTTTTTAGTGGGGGCTTTGAGCCAAACAATTTGTTTTTTGGCGGGGTCACCGCACAAAATATCGAGCCGTCCGTCTTTATCAATATCCACAAACGCAGGAGATTCGTTAGATACACCCATCGAGTCGGCAATGATGTGTTTCGCCCAAGCTTTTACTGCTTTGTTTTTTGGGTTTTCAAACCAAAAAGCGGGTTTTCCTGGAAAATCAATGATGACCACATCCTCCCAGCCGTCCAGATTAACGTCCATTCCTAAATTCAGAAACGAATTGCTGTATTCTTTTCGGGGGTTAAAAACGTTGGAAAACATTCCGAAACCCAGGGTGGGCGACTCAGTTTGTTTTGCGTTGGCGGGGTGCATTTGGTGGATTTTCCAAGTGGGGGCTTCAAACCAATAATACCCCGCCACAATATCCATTTTACCGTCACGGTTCAGGTCGGCTATGGTCGCCCCCTCCGAAATAAATTCGCGGGTGAGGGTGGTCTTCTTAAACCCCGAAGGCAGCATTATCGTGACGGGTTTTTGCGACCAACATTTGAAACTAAGCAGTAGGAGAAATAAATTAATAGCTCTGGTAATCATGTCTTTAAAGTTTTTAGGGAGTTAGCTAATTTATTTCTTCATACCTTTCATGCCTTCATCAATCGCCATAATGACTTCGTGCGATTGGCGGTTGTGTTCTTTTTCAAGGCGGCTCTTCAAGTTGGTTAGTAACGAACGGCTATCATTGGTATTTAAGGCCGAAATTCGACGTACCATAAACTCTAAGTGTTTGTCCATCATCGATTTTTCGGCAATTGCTAGGGCGCGTTTGGCGTCAAGGGTGGCCAATGGCTCGGCTGCATACCATAGCATAAGGGGTATATTATGGTCGTCTTTGTCACTGGTTTTTTGAACAAGGGCTTCCACCGCTTCCCAGCGCTGCTCGGGCGAAATTCGTAACAAAGCGGAGGTCAAGTATAACCGAACCAAGGGCGAATTATCGTTTTGGGCAATGCTTACAAACTGTTTTAGCGTTTCGTCCGAAATAGATTTGTCTTCCGTCATCAATTGTAAAGCCCAGCTGCGCACGTACTCGTTTTCGTGGCTAAGTAAGGCATTCATTTCTGGTTGGGTCAATCCCTTGGTCACGTGTAATGTCCACAATGCCCTAAGTTTTCGGGTAACATCGGGATTATTGGTAAGGATTTCTTTTAATGCTTTGTGGGCTTTTTTGTTAGGCCCGCGCTCTTGTAACAACGTTCTTGCCTGACGTACGTACCATTCGTTGGGGTGTAATTGATAATTGACCAGCTCTTTATCCGAGGCTTTAGACAAGTCAACCTGTACCCATTTGTCGTTTTCGTGGGTAATTTTAAAAATGCGCCCCATTGTTTTGTCGTGCACGTCGGGGTTAGAGCTGTGGCATTGGTTTTTGTCGTACCAGTCAATGGCAAAAACCGAACCGCTGGCGTCGTATTTGAAGTTCAACCACTGTGACCACGTATCATTCATGGCCATAAAATCATCGCGGTGCCGTACCACGTAGCCTGAGCCAGTGCGTTCGGGGTGGTCGCGGTTGAAGCGCGCACCGTTGATATTGTTCATGAAAATATCGTTGCGGTACTCAGCAGGCCACGTATGTCCTAAATACACCATAGCGCCCGCGTGGGCGTGTCCGCCTCCTTTTGGTCCCGACCGAAAGTTGCCCGCGTGCGGGCCGCGTTCTCCAATCCAGTGAACGTGGTCGCCGGACGTTTTGATGTCGTCGTACGTGTAAGGGTTAAAATGTTTTCCTGCTTGGCGCTGATAGCGGGCATTGTGAATGATGTGGTACATGTGCGGAATCACGCAAGCCGTGACGAAGGCGTGGCCATAATCATTGAAGTCGATGCCCCAAGGGTTGCTTGTTCCCTCGGCAAAAACCTCAAATGTGTGCGCTGTGGGGTGATATCGCCACACGCCCGCGTTGATTTTGGTGCGTTCTGAGTCGGGAGCGCCTGGTTTTCCTACGTTTGAATGCGTAAAAACACCGTGCGTTCCGTACAGCCAGCCATCAGGCCCCCAGCGGAGGCTATTAAGGGTTTCGTGGGTATCTTGCATTCCCCAGCCGTCCAAGAGTTTTTGGATGGGACCCGCAGGTTGATCGTTTTTAAAATCAGCGGGAATAAATAGCAAATAAGGGGCTGCACCCAACCACACACCACCCATGCCTACTTCAATACCGCTGACGAGGTTGAGCCCGTCCATAAACACTTTGCGGCTATCGAGTGTCCCGTCGCCGTTGGTGTCTTCTAAAATAAGGATGCGGTCGCGGCCTTGTCCTTCGGGGGCAGGAACGGGATAGGTATGGCCTTCCACGACCCACAAACGACCACGGTAATCAATTGTAAAACAAATCGGACGAACCACGTCGGGTTCGGCGGCGGCCAAAGAAACTTTAAAGCCCTTTGGCGGCGTCATGGCAGCGGCAGCTTTGACACCCGACAAGCCTGCGTTGATAACAGGGTCGAGGGGAGGCAAAATCACGATGTCGGTTTGTTTCAATTCATTGGGAAACTCGGGACGGGTTCTGTGGAATAAAAATTCGTCAAAATTGAGGTGTGCCCATTTGTCGTGGGGAATGTACGGGATTTGTGAAATACCCGTCTCGTAATCAATGAGTTTGATGTAGATATCTTTGTTAAGATATGCCTGTAAATCCACTACCACGGGTTGCAGCGTTGCCCGGCCTTGTCCTGTTATGGAGAAAATAACTACATCACTCTCCGTTTGACGAATCTCGACGCGGGTATCCTGCAAAGCACCGCCTGAAACTTTAAACGAGGCAAAAGGCTGAGTAACGGTAAATGGAACGGAAGTAAGGGTGCCGCTTTGCTTGGCATTGGTGATCCCGCCACTAGAAACAAAAAACTTACCATCGAAACCGATACGCATTTCTTTTTCGTGCAGGGGAGAAGGGTCGGTGGAGACGAGGCCGTTGGTGAAGGCATCGCCCGTGGCTGTCCAATCTTTTAATGTACCCGTTTCAAAATCAAGGTTCAAGGTCCGAT
>JALQYJ010000105.1 GCA_023254175.1 Runella sp.
GCGGGTAATTACAGTAATTTTTCGATGGTAGTGAATGGCTGCACGGCCTCCGATGTTACGAGCAAGACGGTGAGTAATCCTCCGACCCCAGTTTTGACTTCTGGTACAGTGACTAATGCAACAGTTTGTGGTGTTTCTGACGGAAGCATCGCCTTTACGACGAGCAATGTTCCAGCGGGTAGTTATCAGTTGAGTTACACAGGAGCAGGTAGTCCTAGGACGGTGACGGTGAGCGGGAATGCGTTTACATTATCGGGGTTATCGGCGGGTAATTACAGTAATTTTTCGATTACCTCTAACAACTGTGTAGGAAATGACGCAACGGTAAAAACGGTGGGTCATTTGGTTTTGCCGACGCTGCTTTCAGGGGTGACGGTGAATCCGACGACCTGTGGAGGTACCAATGGAAGTATCGCCTTTACGACGAGTAAAGTTTTAGCGGGTAGTTATCAGTTGAGTTACACAGGAGCAGGCAGTCCTAGGACGGTGACGGTGAGCGGGAATGCGTTTACATTGTCGGGTTTATCGGCGGGTAATTACAGTAATTTTTCGATGGTGGCGAATGGCTGCACGGCCTCCGATGTTACGAGCAAGACGGTGAGTAATCCTCCGACCCCAGTTTTGACTTCTGGTACAGTGACTAATGCAACAGTTTGTGGTGTTGCTGATGGAAGCATCGCCTTTACGACGAGCAATGTTCCAGCGGGTAGTTATCAGTTGAGTTACACAGGAGCAGGCAGTCCTAGAACGGTGACGATTGCCAGCAACGGATTTATATTGTCTAACTTGGCAGCAGGTACTTATAAAAATTTTTCAATTTCGTTGAATTCTTGCGTAGCGCAGGATACTACGACTAAAAAAATATCTGACCCAACTCCGCCTAATATTGGGACTATTTTGGGGAATTTAGCGCTTTGCGTAGAGACTCTAGAGACTCTTACGACTAATGGTACAAGGGGCGGAACGTGGAGTAGTGCAAACCCTACGGTGGCAACGATTCATCCTTCTTCAGGATTGGTAACGGGTAATAAAGCAGGAAGTAGTATAATTACGTATTCAATTACGACCAATGGTTGTACCGCAAGCACTACCGCTACCGTGACCGTTGACGTTCCCAGTGTGGGAGGTAGTTTGGGAGGGTCTAATTCGGTGTGTGGGTTTACCAACAGCACCGTACTTACACTTTCTGAATATACAGGTACGGTTCAGAAATGGCAATGGTCGCTTACCCCTGATTTTGGCTCCGCTACTGATGTATTCAACTCGCTTACCAGCGTGACAGTGACCAATCTTAGCCAAACAACTTACTACCGAGCTGTCGTAAAAAGTGGAGTATGTAATGCGGTTAATTCCCCGACGGCCATTATCACTGTCAATCCCATCCCAACGGTTGGTTTTAGTGGCTCTACTTCCATTGGAGTAGGGGAAAGAACGAATCTATTCCCCTCGACAGGCGGAACGTGGACAAGTAACAACGCCATAAAAGCAAGCGTTACTAATGCAGGAGTCGTAACGGGGGTGGAAGTAGGTACAGCTACGTTTACCTTTACAAATACTGCAACGGGTTGCAAAAATTCGACACCTATTTTGACAGTAACGTCATCATTGCCTTGTAATCAAAGTATTACTCTAGTTAGCCCTACTAACAATCTTTCTTCTGGGAGTGTTGTCCGACAAACAAATTTGGGCATTGATGCCTCCAACCGTGTGACAGGCACTAGCACCAATGTTACCTACCAATCAGGCTCTTCGGTGACTCTCAAACCTGGTTTTCAGGCCGATGCTGGTACAGTTTTTAAAGCACAAATAGGGGGGTGTAATTAAATAGCTGTATTTTTGATTGCTCTAAACTTTGGCGAACTTTGCGTTGGGTAACCATCCAATGCCTTCGAAAATTATGCCTGTTTTTGACCACAAAGCCGAGTTAGCCAAAATCCCCGCCGAACCTGGGGTGTATCGTTATTTTAGTGAAGAGGGGGAGATTATTTATGTTGGTAAAGCTAAAAATCTTAAAAATCGAGTCAGTAGTTATTTTGTCAAAAATCACACCGACCGAAAAACCCGCCGATTAGTAAGTCAGATTCGACGCATTGAGTTTACTATTGTCCATACTGAGTTTGATGCTCTTTTACTTGAAAATCAGCTCATCAAACGCTATCAACCGCGTTTTAACATTCTCCTCCGTGATGATAAAACCTACCCGTTTATCAAAGTGGTGAACGAGGCTTTTCCCCGCGTGGAGTCCACTCGGCGCGTCGATAAAAAAACGGGCGTTTACTACGGCCCTTTTGCCAATCCACGGGCTATGTATAATTTGCTGGACATGTTTCGAGAACTTTACTCGTTGCGAACCTGTAACCTCAACCTATCGCCCGAACCTATCAAGGCAGGTAAGTACAAAGTCTGCATGGAGTATCACCTCAAACGCTGCAAAGGCCCTTGCGTGGGGCTACAATCGTTGGAAGAATACGAGCAAGAAATCACGCAAATTCATCAGATTCTTAAAGGCCAAATGAATATTCCGCAGCATTATTTTAAACAAAATATGGTGCAGGCGGCCGAAAAATTGGAATTTGAAAAAGCACACGAGTGGAAGGTAAAGTTGGAACTACTTCAAAATTTTCAGGCAAAATCGACGGTTGTAAATCCTAAAATTGGTAACGTGGATGTCATTACCATTGCCTCCGACGAAGAAGCGGCCTACGTCAATTACCTCAAAATAGTGAACGGCTATATCATGGCGGCGCAGACGTTGGAAGTGAAGAAAAAACTAGAAGAAACCGACGAAGAAATTTTGGCACTGGTGCTGTTCGAAATGCGGACTACCTACGAAAGCGATGCCAAAGAGATTATTTCAAACATAGATATTACCACTGATTTCAAGGCCGAAATCACGATTCCGAAAATAGGAGATAAGCGAAACTTGCTGGAAATGGCACTCAAAAACGTGCACTATTTCCGTAAAGAAAAGGCCGAACGCCAGCTTATCGAAGCCAGTGCTACCACCAACCGCCGCGATCGTGTTTTGATTAAACTCAAAGCTGACCTTCAGCTTAAAACGTTGCCGCGCCACATTGAGTGTTTCGATAACTCCAACATTCAAGGTACCAATCCTGTGTCGGCCATGGTATGTTTTAAAGAAGGACGGCCGTCGAAAAAAGATTACCGTCATTTCAATATCAAAACTGTGGTGGGGCCCAACGATTTTGCCAGTATGCACGAGGTCGTGACGCGCCGTTATACGCGTTTGTTGGAAGAAAAAGCCACCTTGCCCGATTTAATTGTAGTGGATGGGGGAAAAGGGCAATTGAGTGCAGCTTGTGATGCGTTAAGAGCCTTGGGCTTGTACGGCAAAGTACCGATTGTGGGTATTGCCAAACGTTTGGAAGAGATTTATTTCCCCGAAGATTCTCTACCATTATATATCGATAAAAAGTCGGAGTCGTTACGCTTAATTCAACAAATACGGGACGAAGCTCACCGCTTTGCCATTACCTATCACCGTGATACGCGCAGCCGAAATGCCATCGTAAGCGAATTGGAAAATGTGGACGGAATTGGGAAGAAAACGGCCGCTAATTTGCTCAAAGAATTTAAAAGTGTAAAGGCTATCCGCGAGGCCGACACCGAAAAAATCGCCGAGTTGGTAGGAAAAGATAAAGCCCAAAAAATCAAAGATTATTTTGCTCAGTTGGAAGGCGGATAGCTTCCCCCTCCCTTACGTTGCTGCGCGGACTTAAACTCATATACAAAAAAAGCCGCTTATCCCAATACACATTTTGGGCAACGGCCTCGTTATGTATCTTTAGAACCAGCCTATTACAGTCAAATCTATGAGAATAATTCTTCTACTTTTTTGGGTGTTAGCCTACACAATAGCTCAAGCCACAGGTATCAAAGGAATCGTAAAAACAATCAAAGGTGAGCCACTACCGTATGCTACGGTTGCAATCAAAGGAACTAGCACAGGTACTATCGCCAACGCCGAAGGTCGCTACGAACTCACGCTATCTCCTGGTAAATACGAGGTAGTATTTCAGTATTTGGGGTTTAAAACTAGTATTAAATCCGTTGAAATTACCAATGAAACCCTCACCCTCAATGTCAACTTAGAGGAACAAGCGCTGACGATTAATGAGGTAAGAATTGGCTCCAAGAGCGAAGACCCTGCCTACGCCATTATGCGTAGGGCCATCGCCAAGGCGCGATTCCATGCTCTTCAAGTACAATCGTACAGCGCTCGGGTGTATATCAAGTCGTCGGGCGTAGCGACCAATATTCCGTTTTATGCCGAAAGTTCGCTTAAAAAAGAAGGGATTGTGGAAGGAAGGCCAATTGTGAACGAAAGCGTGAGTGACCTTACTTTTAAGCAACCTAATAACTACCAACAACGCGTGATTTCGACCCGAAACAGCCTTAACCAAGATGCCGTAAATCCCAACGCCTTTATCATGGCAAGTTTCTACAATGCAACGGTCGGAGATGCAGTTTCACCCTTATCGCCCAGGGCATTAACCTACTATAAATTTGAATACCAAGGCTCATTCCGAGAGGGAGATTTGGAAGTAAATAAAATCAAAGTGATTCCTAAATCATACGGAGAAGGAGTCTTTCGAGGGCAAATCTATATCATCGAAAATACGTGGGCTATACATAGTCTCGACCTCGAAACTACCGTGCAGGGGCTCGATTTTCAGATGAAACAAGTCTACAATCCGTTGCAAGAGATATGGCTGCCGACCACCAGTCGTATTCGTTTTGCGGGATCATTGTTGGGGTTTACGGGGGAGTTTAATCACGCGATTTCATTGACCTACAAAAATCTGAAAGTTAATCCTGCTTTTGTAGAAAATGTAGTGGTACTGGATGATAAAAGCGAGAAACCGTCGAGCGACATTTCTAAGAAAGACCTGCGTTCTAAAAAACTGAATGAGTTAGCGGCCCAGCAAAAGGAAGTGTCAGCAAAACAACTCAGAAAGATGCTGAAGGAGTACGAAAAACAAGACCGCAACGAGCGTAAAGCCCAAAAAGAGGATGTCAACGTAGTTCGTAACGACTCGATTGTGATTGATTCGATGGCCAATAAACGCAGCGATGCTTTTTGGAATGAAATTCGTACCATTCCACTCACCGAACTCGAAACCAAAAGCTACCGCCATTCGGATAGTCTAAGGGTCGTTAAGATTGCTAAGGTTAAGGCAGATAGTGCGACCGCCAAAAAAGCAGAGAAGAGCTTCAATTTGATGGGATTACTGGCAGGGCGTAACTTTAAACTGTCGAAACAATGGCGATTAGAGTACGAGGGGCCCCTCCGCACTCAGAATTTTACCTACAATACCGTCGATGGCTATGTGGTTGAAAGTAGTTTGAATTTTATTCGACGCTTCAAAGATAATAACTCCTTTTTTGTCAAGCCATTGGGGCGTTATGTCATTGGCCGAAAGGAGCTCATGGGAACAGTAAGTACGGGCTGGCAAGGGAAGCGGAGAGGGGTGTCTCTGACAGGAGGGCGCTACGTGGCGCAGTTCAATTCTGAAAATCCCATTGCGCCTACAATGAATACCTCAGCAACGCTTTTGTTTGAGAACAACTACATGAAAATTTACGAGAAAGAGTTTGGGCGATTGGCCTTTAATTATGCGCGTTTGGTTGATGTGCTGAGTATTTCGGGAGGCATTGAATTTGGACGACGTTATGCACTTGAAAATCTTGAAAATCAACGTCCTTGGATTCGTTGGAACCAGTTCGCTTATACCCCCAATGGCCCTTACAATCGCGAATACAGCCACCGCCTCAATGCCCTCGAAGCTGATTCGTACTACACCTTTGCTCCGCATAATGCCCTCACGCTGGACGTAGCACTGACATGGCGGCCAGGGCCCAAGTACCGCCTACGTAATGGTCGAAAACAATACCTCCCCAACACCAACCCCTCGCTGACCTTGCATTATACCAAGGGAATTCCTACCATTGGCAATAGCGCCGTCAATTACGACCGAGTGGAATTGGACATTCGTCAGAATCTTGAGACGGGTATTAAGAGCGAACTGCATTATGCTATTTCGGCGGGAGCTTTTCTCAATCGCCGCTCGGTGTATTTGATGGATTACAAGCATTTTATGGGCAATCGTACTTTTGTTCTTTATGGCGATAGCTACTCCCGTTTTAGGTCATTGCCTTACTACGAATACAGCACTTCGGAGCGGTATATAGAGGCACACGTCACCAACGTTTACCGTCGCTTTTTGTTGACGCGGATTCCGTTGGTACGCTTAGTGGGGCTTAAAGAAAACCTGATGGTGCATTATTTGCTTACTCCCAGAGCAAAGCACTACGCAGAAGTGGGATATGCCCTGGATGGACTTATTGCCAGTTTTCCGTTCTTTAGAGTAGAAGCGGTGGCAGTTTTCAATAATTTTAAATACGACCATACGGTGTTTCGGGTAGGTACGACCCTGAAATTTGGGAATTAGAACCACCTTCCCGAAAGTTTTAAAACTTTCGGGAAGGTAGCCACTCTCTCAAAGAATCCATTACTTTCGCGGTAGCACCCGCATTTTTTTGAACATAGTCATAGCAAATCGCTGCTTTTTGTTGTCGGATTGCAAGCTGTTGGTACACTTCGGTAAAGGCAGCGGTAAACTCTTGAGTTGTTGAAAGGGTGGTAGCCCCTCCCAACTGCAACAAATCCAGCGCTTCTTGAAACTTTTTATAGTAAGGCTGTCCGAAGAAAATGGGTATTCCGAATACGGCAGGCTCCATGGTATTATGAAGCCCATCTTTAAACGCACCTCCCACATAAGCAAAATCGGCATACCGAAAGAGCGAAGCCAACATCCCAATCGTATCTAGGAAGAGAATGTCGAGTGGCGAGTGCAGAGTGTCGAGTGAAGAAACTTCCTTTCCCAACTGTAAACTGCAAACCGTAAAGCGCTCACTTTTCTTTGTGAGCGCTTTTTGCCACTGTTCAATCTGTTCAGGATTGATTTCGTGGGGGGCAATTATCACTTTGAGGGGGGCGTCCCATTGGTTCAAAAAAGGAATTAATACCTCCATGTCGTCGGGCCATGCCGAGGCAATGACCAAAAGTGGGTCAGTGTCTTTAAAGGCTTCAATTTCAGGATAGCGTTTGGCTTGCTTGGCAATTTGCACAACGCGGTCGAGACGCGTATCGCCTGCCACAGTCACCGACGAATAGCCTACCGAGTTGAGTAACTGCTTTGATGCCTCATTTTGAACTAAAATTTTGTCAAAACAAAAAAGCATGTTACGGTAAAAACCGCCGTAGGGCTTAAAAAACAGTTGATTAGGCCGAAAAATTGCCGAGAATAGCAGCGTTGGAATTTGCCGTTTTTTTAATTCGTGGAGGTAATTATACCAAAACTCGTACTTGATAAAAAGTGCTACATCAGGCCGAATCTCATCTAAAAAACGTTTTACATTGCGAGGAGTATCGGCAGGGAGGTAACGTACTTCGTCAACTTGGTCGTAGTCTTTGCGGATTTCGTACCCCGATGGCGAAAAAAAACTTAGCACGATGCGCGCTTGTGGGTAGTCATTACGCAAAGCTTCGATCACAGGCCGTCCTTGCTCAAATTCACCCAACGACGCCGCATGAATCCACACTACGAGGGCGTTAGAGTTCTCATCGCCTCGGAATGATAAAGCCCCTCTTGCCTCTTGCCCCTCCACCCATTTGCGAGTTTTGGGATGAAACAACGCGACGATGTGGGCCAAAAAGACCGAAAAACGAATACTAAGGGTATAGAAAAAAGCGAACAATTTTTGAGAAAGTTACGTTAGAAATGTAAAAGTATTCAATCAATCTCTTACGTGCCAAATTAAATGAACTGGAATCAGCTCACTGACATTGCTCAACTAGAAGACATTAAAAACGAATCGTACCAGCACCCCGTGCTACTTTTTAAGCATAGTACGCGTTGTTCCATCAGTGCGACCACCTTACGCCGCTTAGAAAGAGACTGGAAAGACGAAGAAGTTGGCGACCTCAAGCCGTATTACCTCGACTTGATTGCCTATCGTCCCATTTCCAATAAAATTGCCGAAGAATTTGACGTGTGGCACGAGTCGCCGCAAGCGATTCTTCTCCGCAACGGTGAAAGCATCTTCGATGCTTCGCACTACGACGTTACATTCGAAAATATCAAGGCACAAGTAAATTAAGTGCTCACGCAGAGCCGCTAAGTTTTAGATAAGCAATTTTTTATACTCGTTGCGTCAATGCGACTTTGCTTGCCTACTTTTATGTAAAGTAGAGAACGGCTTCCTGTCCCAAACGTATTCCAATGATCTACAGTTGCGAAACCCTCGCACTATCCACAAAACTACACAAAAAAAGCGCTGGTCAACCAGCGCTTTTTGGCTTTTATTTCTTCTCTTCCACGGGTGGGGGAGCGCCAAAACGCTTGTGGCTGTTTTTAAGTTCGCCATGTGAGTTAATCAAAATCAGTGTCAAGAGGGCGATGCTCGCGATGACAAATACAAAGTTTTTGCCCCATTTCGATAGGTCGATGGCACGAGGCGCAAAACTGACTTCGGCTTTGCGGATAAGTACCGCCACAATCACCCAATTGACGATATAGAGGTATTGTTCAATGCGATAGCTGCTCAAAAAAGCCCCCGTTACCAGTAAGCTATACACCACATACAGCCCCCAGTGTCCCAAAAACAAGGCATATACTTCGGAGGCCGAGTAGGAGAGAGGGTTGGTTTTGGTGAGGTAGTAGCGTACCCACCATAGTACCGCCATCAACAAAACACAAGCCAACGCCACCAACTGAATCGTACGGTAAATGTCGCTTTCGGGGGTAAAATCAAGTTTGCTAAAGATATCTTGCAGGCGCTCGACCGAAAACGATTGTTCCCACACCACGTAAGGAATAAAGAGCATGGACATTAGTAACGGAAACCAAGTTTTGGACTTGGGTTGGCTGTCGGTGGTGCGTTCCCATTCCGACGTAAACGTGCCGTAGGCCATGCCCAATCCACCAAAGAAGCCCAACGAATATTCCATTACGTTCCAGAAATTGAATTTGATGCCCGTCAGTCCGCCCAGTACTTGTAAGAAATTGCCGAATGCAAACCCAAAGCCGCCGCCCAGCCCTGAAAAGGCCGCCACCCGCAGGGCAGAAGTGTGATTGTTGCGGATGAGGTACCACGTTAGCGCTGCGGCCGCGCCAAACACCGCCGCCCACATTTCGGAGCGGGGAGGGGTCATGTACCATTCAAATTCTTCAATGAGAAAAAAATACGCAACGGCCGCGCCTACGACCATTTCAACGGTGATTTCGTGCCATTTGACGGGTTTTTGAGGGCTATCGGCTAGTGCCAATCCAAATAATCCTCCTCCCACGTAACCGTACAATCCACCTACCACAAACAGCATGAGAAGGCCGTAATAGACGTTGATAAAATCATCACCACGCCCGTAGCCGACCAAAATTCCGTAGCTGGCGATTCCGCCCAACCCCCAGCCAATGGCTCCCGCGAGGATAGCACCAAAGAGCTTGGCGTACCAGTCGGTACGGCGTGCGACAAATAGAATGCTGAGGGTGCCTACTGCCCCTGCCCAGGCCGCACCGTACTCGTGCCCGAATTGGCCGCGAATGGCCCAAGCGGTTCCGAGCGACATCGCCACGAGAAGCATGGGGAAGTAAAGTTGTTTGTTTTTCATTGGACAAGAAAGGTGTTTATCAGGGTTTAGTATCGTTTTTAGATATACCTTTTTGCCCTTGAAAAAGACTATTTGAGTAGTCTAAAAAACTAGCTAGACAGTATTGTAATTATTCGATAAATATTAAAAATACCTACCTGTGGAAATAACAGAAAAGACCGTTAAAAAGAGTTTTGCGTGGCCTATTTTTGACGAAACCGAAGTAGAAGCCGTGGCTGGAGTTTTACGTAGTGGCAAATGGGGTAACCCCGATTGTGGTGATTTGGTCGAGGAGTTTGAAAAAGAATTTGCGGCTTACTGTGGTAGTAAGTACGCCATTAGCTGCGTCAATGGTTCAGTATCGTTGCGACTGGCACTGATTGCCTGTGGCGTTAAGCCTGGCGATGAGGTTATCGTACCACCCTATACGTTTATTGCAACGGCATCGACGGTGATTGAAGCCAACTGTGTGCCTGTTTTTGTGGATATTGACCCCGAGACCTACAACATCAGTCCTGCAGCCATCGAAGCTGCCATTACGCCGCGTACCAAAGTGATTATTCCCGTGCATTTTGGTGGGCAGGCTTGCGACATGGACGCAATCATGGACATTGCGAAACGCCACAGCTTACGCGTTATCGAAGATGCCGCGCACGCCCACGGTGCCGAATACAAAAATAAAAAGCTGGGGGCGATTGGGGACGTGGGGAGTTTTAGTT
>JALQYJ010000168.1 GCA_023254175.1 Runella sp.
AGTAACCCCATTTCAACTAAACAACCTCATTGAAAAAAGCGGGACAAACTTCACGTGTTTCAAAATGGGAAAAATGAGTTTTAGGTCAAAAACGTACCAAAATACACGCAGGTTGATAACTGGCTATTAAAGATACTATTAAATCTTAATAAACTGGTTATTAGAGTTTTATAAATAATCTATAGTCACACTCAACGGCTTATTGAGTTTCTGACGGCAGGAAGAAAGACAATAAGCCGTTACCGCTTTGCTCGGTGGCCAGTGAGTGCTGAGAGTAGCCTTCATTCAAGTAGGGCTTGGCGGGTGTGGATGGATGCGGAGCAGGAAGCCATAACCGCTTGATTGAGGGCTACGGAGTTTGTTTAAGCCTTACAATTTAAGCTACTGAAAAGAAAAATAAGGCTTGAAATTGAATCAAAAGTGTCGTATGTTTGTATTAGAGAAGTGTCGTATGTTTGTTTAATTAACCACCTGAAAATCAATGAAAAGAGGCGCAACATTAGAAAACAAGATTCTTGCGAGGATTATCCGCAAGAAATCTAACGTGTTTCTACGGGATGACTTCTTGGATTTAGGCGGATATGACCAAGTTGGTAGGGCGTTGAAGCATTTGGCCGAAAAAGGAAAACTTGTTAGAATTGGTTATGGCTTATATGCAAAAGCTAAAACTTCCTCTTTAAACGGAGAAGTAGTACCTACTGCAACTTTACCTAAACTTGGTAAAGAAGCTTTAGCCCGATTAAAGATAGAAACAATGCCTACCAAAGCAGAAATTGAGTATCAGGAAGGGCTTTCAACACAAGTGCCTACTGGTAGGATGATAGGCGTAAAAGGGCGTGTTAGCCGCAAAATAAGCTATAAGGGGGCTTCGATTAAATATGAATATATTGCCTAAAAAAGCAATTATTGAAGAAGTAGCCCAAATTAAAGGGATCAGTGAAGCTTTCATAGAAAAAGATTGGTTTGTTACTCAGGTAATCAAATTACTTTCAAATATCCAGTTTCAGGATTTTTCTATTGTGTTTACGGGCGGAACCGCTCTTTCAAAAGCGCATGGGCTTTTAGAGCGTTTTTCAGAAGATATTGATTTTAGGGTAATTGCACCAAGCCTTGCCGCTCAGAGTAAAAGTCAACAGAGCAAAATACTATCAACTTTTAAAAAAGAGGTAGTTGAACGGCTGCAAGCTGAGTTTCCAGTAGATAAAGAGCAAATAACTGCAAGAAATGGAAACAGGTTTATTGCCATAGAGCTAAATTACTCAACCTATTTTACCCGTGCTGATGCACTGCGACCGCATATTTTACTTGAATTAACGGTATCAGACCTTTTATTACCTGCGATTAATTTACCCGTTTCATCTATCATCAACCAAGTAGCTAAGAAATCAGCGGAAATAGAAACCATTGCTTGTATTAACCCTGTTGAAAATGCTGCTGACAAACTGAGTGCAATTACTTGGCGGCTTGCGGAGCGGGTACGGGGTAGCGAAAATGATAGCCCTGATATAGTGAGGCATATACACGATTTAGCTATTTTGAGTAAACTGGCACTAAATAACCCAAATTTTCCAGAGTTGGTAATAGCAGCATTGGAGCGGGATAAAAACCGCTCAGAATTGATAAAAGAGCTTTCAATGGGTGAAAAGTTTTCCAAAATGATGGGTATTTTGGAAACTGATGTTGAACATCCGAAAGAATATAGACGGTTTGTTAATGCTATGTCATACGCAGATAATGACACTATACCGACATTCCAAAAGGCGGTTGAAAGTGTTCGTTTGTTAATAGACACAGTAAATCAATCCAATAAACAAGCTTAACAATAACGTGAACTTTTCAATATCTATGCAGCGATTGGGGTACAATACTGCCTCAATTTCAATGGAGCTGCAATACTAACTTTGGGTTTTCTTTGGTAAAAAGAATAGGCACATATAGCAGCCAATGAATGAGTAAAAGCATTCGTAGCTTTTCGATGCCTTGTGTGTTCAAGATCCATTACATTTTTTTGGATACCAATAACGGTTTCAATAACAGGTCTTTTTTTAGCCATCTTTTGGGCTTGTAAAGGAATTTCTTTGGCTGATTTTTTCTTTGCATTGCTGGGTGGTTTGGCAAAAAAATCGACCTCATTATTATACTCAATAAATGCCATTTTGGCTTCATTCATCAAATAGCCCTTGTCGCCAAATACCCATCCAGAAAGATCCTTGAGAACGTAAAAAAGAGTGGCAATATTAGTATCTGATGAACTTCCTGTTGTGAAGCAAGTTTGTATAACCTCTCCTAAATTATTGATAATGAGGTGTATTTTTATTCCATAAAACCATCCCGTAGAGGTCTTTCCCCAGTCAGCCAGCCCTTTAAAGACTTTGTGCTGGTGTACTCGTTTAGGATGGCAGGCTTCTATTTTAGTACTGTCAATAAAATAGATACCTGTGCGGATAGACAATCGGCAACGATGTAAATGGAAACAAAACATCGGCAAAAAAGCTAAGGGAATATGCCTAACAAAACGGTCGTAACCTACTAAATCTGGAAAGTCCCTTTTGAGGTCTTTACTAACATATTGCTCATAGTAACTTTTGAAGTTTTTGTAATGAGAATAATGATAGTAAATCAGAATAGTCATAATTTCACTCATAGTCATACAACCCAATTGGCGCTTAGAATACCAATCTATGGTTGCAGCATAAACTGCAATTTTTTCCAAATGTTGTTTGTTAAACTCGTCCACTTCGTAGTATATTTCCGTCAGCATGGGGAGATATTGGTTAGTTTTTGAAGGTTGGTAACTCCAAAATACTAATTCTTTCTCTCTCTATGCCTGTAAAACCCTTTTTTTGACCTAATTCCCTGAAAAGTTCGCGTTAAGATTAACTTTTCCAATATTCCAGTTGAAAACTAAGGCAGCTTGTAAATTTGTATTGACGTTTTCTGTTTTTCCCCAAATTACATCACCTGGGTTTCCTTGGGCGCGTTGGAACTGTAAATCTTCAGGAAGATACACCATCGTGGTTCCTTGTGTATAGTCAAACCCTCCTTGTCCCACTAATTTGAGCAATGCTTTTTCTGATTTATACAAGTTAGCGGTGAGATTAAATGACTGAATAAAACGGTTGACGTTGGTGTTATTGATTCCACGGTCAGTTACAGCTACGGGGTTTTCAGCAAAATAAGGGTTGTCGGGATAGCGCCCGCTGGCGTCAGGGAACAGATTGAAGTAATTTGGAACATACGCGATGTTATACCCGATACTAGCCCCTGAGTTGTTTTGGTTTCCCGTAAAACCACGGTCGGAGTTGGTATTGATGTAGTTTGAGCCCACTGATAAGGTAATATTGTTGGTCAGTTTGTGGTCAATATTAGCTCGTAGTGAGTAGCGTTTAAAGCCAGTACGGCGAATAATTCCTTTTTCGTCGGTCAGAGCACCCGAGATAAAAAATTTTGTTTTTTCATTACCACCCGAAATACCCAAACGGGTATTGGAAAGGGGGGCAGTATTGCCGTAGAAATACTTTTCATAGTCCCATGTTTGGCCGTTCGCTGCACGGAAACGCTCTAGTTCGATGGGGCGACGTGCGGCAGGAAAAAATGTGTTGATTTTTGCTTCTGTCCAGTTATCTACCCCAAACAAGCGTTGAGGCGTGGCCATTCCGTAGTCTTGCGCAAACGATACCTTCGTTTTTCCTGCGCTTCCGCGTTTGGTTGTAATAATGATTACCCCCGCATTGGCACGCGTACCGTAGATAGCCGCCGCCGATGGGCCTTTGAGAACCTCTACGTTTTCGATGTCGTTGGGGTTTAAGTCCGAAATACGGTTAGAGGCATCGTCTTGATTTTCAGCCGCCGAAGCCCCCGTCACTGAGCCTCTACCCGAGCGATTTACAGCATTATTGGCATACACTCCATCAATGATATACAATGGCTGCGAGGCTCCTACTAACGACGAAATCCCGCGCAGTTGTACCGAAACTCCCCCGCCAGGTGCTCCGCCGTTGGTATTCATGTTTACCCCTGCGAGTTTTCCGTAAAAAGCATTATCAACGGTTTGAATTTGAGTTGTCCCCATCAATTCTTTGGCTGAAGTAGTACCTACGGCATTGGCCAAATTGGAACGCTTGATACTCGATGCTAAACCCGTCACAACCACTTCTTGGAGATTTGAGACGTCTTCCGTCAGAGTTACATCAATGGTGCTGTTGTTTCCAACGGCAACCTCTTTTGGCTGAAACCCGATAGACGAGAAAACAAGAATAGCATTGTTTTGACGTAAGGTAATGGAGTAACTGCCATCTCCACCACTAACAGTTCCAAGGGTTGTTCCTTTAACAACCACATTTGCTCCAGGGATGGGAGACCCATCTCATCTCCTGATTTTACTGTTCCGCCGATTTTTGTTTGAGCCACTACGACAAACGATAGCAGCCACATCCCCATAGAAAAAACAATGCCTGCTACTGAGGAATCAGTAGATTTGAACATAGACTTGGTGTTTAGTTTAGTTGATTTGTTAATATAGCTAGCTCAAAAACAACAACAAATGCTCAATTGTTTTGACATGAATATATTTTAAACTATTGAAGAACTTTGTGCTGTTGTAGGAGAGTTGCAGAGGCAGAATTCTGAACCGAAGATAGTATGGTAAGTACTAAAAAAAGAAAAGTACCTCTGTTTATACAAAGGTACTTTTCGTAAAAAACATATTTTTTATAGACTCTTCAAATAAGCAATACTTTGGGGTACTTGCTGACTCCAAGTAGGGCTCTCATCCTCAATGAAATAGTGCATAATGCCATTTTTTTTACCCTCACGAATCACCCCAGCTACGTCGATTTGACCCGTTCCTAAAACGACATCGTTTTCGAGCGCTGTCCCGCCCGTCAAATCACCTTTTATACCTTTGCGAAGGTCTTTTAAGTGAACTAGCTTGAAACGCTTTCCGTATTTTTTTAACAAATTCACAGGCTCAGCTCCTCCGTGAAATGCCCACAAAATATCTAATTCAAACGATACATAGTCGGGGTTAGTGTTCTTGATGATGTAGTCAAAAAGCGTTCCTCCTTCGTACGGCTGAAACTCGTAGCCGTGGTTGTGGTAACAAAATATGATGCCGTTTTCTTTTAAAACTTTGCCAATGCGATTAAAATCTTCGGCTGCTTTTTTTGCTTCTTCAAACGTAAAGCCTCCTTTCACTTTGTGCGGAATCCAAGCACACATCAAAAATTTAGAGCCTAGTATTTTTGCCGTTTCGGCTGCTTTTTGCGGGTCTTTGACAAGGTCGTCGTACCCTCCTCCTGTTCCTACAATACTAATTCCACGTTCTTCGCACATTTTGCGAAACTCGGCAGGTGTGGTTCCTTTTTGTGCTCCGCCTTCGAGTTCAGTCACTCCCAATGCTTTGAGGGTATCCAATGTCGCGGCTACGTTTTTAGGAAAACTTGCCCGATAGGTATAGGCTTGCATCCCAATTGGAAACGAATATAATTTTTCTTTTTGGGCAAGGCTTTCGCCGAAAATGCCCATCAGTGAGAGCATTACACTTCCCATTAAGCTTAGTTTTTTCATCATTTTTGAAGTTAAAAGCGTTTGCTACAAAAGGTATTTTTAGGTAACGTTTACTGTGCGTATCGGGGTGAGAATGTTTTTTTCGCAGATGCAATACCCGCAGATGTTCACAGAAGTTAGTCTTTGAAATATTTGTCCAAAACTTCCTTAGGTTGCCATTGGTCAGGCTTGCGCACAATGTTTTTATAATCAAAGTGTTTGGGGAGAATTTCGGCAGCGGTTAGCGGTGCTGTGTCGCCATAAAACTGCTGTTGTTTGCGTAAGTCGTCGGTTATTGCTTTTATCTTTTCTGCGTACTCAGGTTTGTCGGCCAAGTTATTCAATTCATAAGGATCTGATTGCAGGTCAAATAATTGCGTATAATCCACCTGAGGGTAGCGAATCAACTTCCAACGGCGGTCACGTAGTGTACGTATCGAAGAGCGATAGGCCGTAAACACCTGCTCTCGTACCGATTTTATTTTTTGTTGTAAAATGCCAGAGATGTCTTTCCCGTCCAAATCTTGAGGTACGGAGATTCCTAGCTGTTGGCAAAACGTGGGAAACAAGTCAAATAAATAGACAAAGGCATCGCTGCGCTGCCCCTTGGGGATGCCTTTGCCGCTCACAATCAGCGGTACTCTCATACTGTGTTCGTATAGGTTTTGTTTGCCCAGCAGCCCGTGGCTTCCCATCGCTAGACCGTTGTCGGCCGCAAACACAATGAGGGTATTTTTGTCCAATCCTTTTTCTTTGAGTTTGTCCAAAATCTTCCCAATCGCCTCATCGAGGTGGGTAATCATGGCGTAATATTCAGTCAATTGCGCTTTGATTACCTCGGGCGTACGCGGAAAAGCCGCCAACATCTCGTCACGTTCACTCATACTGCTGCCAAAATGGAATGGGTGAGCAGGCATAAAATTGGGGGGAAGCGGCGATGTTCCGTAGCGTTTAAGGTAGTCGGGCATGGGCGAGCGTGGGTCGTGGGGAGCGGTAAATGCCACGTATGTTACAAAAGGTTTTGAGGCGGTTTGCTTTTCCAAAAAGTCAATTGCTGTTTGGGCAAAATGGTCGGTTGAAAACCCTTTTTTCACGGGTTCGGTGAAAGTGCCATCGGCTTTGAGGTCGCACATAGGGGTTTGGTAATGGTCTGCCATTCCCCCAAGCATTACATTTTTAGCTTCCATAAAACTTGCTCCAACTGCTTCGGGCTCGTTGTGCCATTTGCCCGTCATAAACGTATGATACCCTTGCTGCCGCAGGAGCATAGGCCATGTAGTTACGCCTTTGAGTTTATCGGTCACTCGAAAATAGCCTTTCCCACTCATCAGCATTGCCCGACTAGGTGCGCAAATCGCTCCGTGTAAACCACCCAAAATATGGGCTTCGCTGAATAAGGTTCCGTTTTGGGCAAGTTGGTCGAGGTGTGGGGTTTTGACGTACGGGTTTCCGTAGCAACCCAATGCGTCGGCACGTAGGTCGTCGGCAAAAAGAAACAGGATGTTGGTTTTGGGAGATTGCGCCAACGTTTGTTCGGCTGCGAAAAAGCCAAGGGCAAAAAGTACAATTCTGAACATACGAAATGAAGAAAGGTGTAAGTAGGTCATTTTAAAAGTATAAATTGCACTTTTACTACCCAAAAACGAAAAGATCTTCTAACTGTCCAAAATCTGGAGAATCTAAGTAAATAAATTTTCAAGTGAAGTAAAAAGATGAAATTTGATGAATATAAGTACCTTATACCCTTTGAGTCTCTGCGTCTTTGTGTGAACAAATTTGCTTGCCTATCCTCGTGCAATTGAAATAGTTTTGATTTTGCCAGTACACTTCAAGCATCAATGCCCTTCCCTTGGACGATATAAGACCATTGATGCTTGTTTATGCTATCAGCTCATGTTCCTTTGTATAGATTGAGAAAAAAAGAGGCAATAACCATTGCTGATTATTGCCTTTCAGGGTAGGGTAAAAAGTGTGTAAACGCTCAAATATGTGGTAATACAGGGCGCTTTGCTAATGAATTGTTGATTACCTTCAATACATGTTCGCGTTCTTCGCCTATCAACGGCAAACGTGGCTGACGAACGTACTCTGTTCCTAGGCCCGTAGCCACTTCGGCCAATTTGATATTTTGTACAAACTTCGTCGAAACATCTAAGTGCAACAATGGGAAGAACCAACGGTAAATCTCGCGTGCTTCGGCAATACGACCTTGTTTGGCTAATTCATAAATCACGACCGTTTCGCGTGGGAAGGCGTCTACCAACCCAGCAATCCAGCCATCAGCACCCATCAAAAGACTTTCAAGCGCTAGATCATCTACCCCCGACATTATCTTGAAACGCCCGCCCAATTCGTTGATAATATCCGTCATATAACGCACATCACCCGTCGATTCCTTCATGGATTCAAAGTGCGCATTTTGGGCTAAATCTTTGAACATAGGAATGCTTACAAAGGTCTTGTACGCTACGGGGTTGTTATATACCATGTACGGAAGGTCAGTAGCATCAGCGACGGTGTGCATGAAATGGAGCGTCTCGCGGTCGTCGGAAGGGTAGCGCATCGGCGGCAACAACATGATACCGTCGGCGCCCGCTTGTTCGGCTTCTTTTACAAAATTCACCGCTACTCGGGTGCTGTTTTCTGCCACACCAATCACCAATGGCACACGGTCGGCAGTCACCTCGCGGGCAGCCGTCAAGAGGGTTAGTTTTTCATCATAGGTAAGGGTGCTGTTTTCTCCCAATGACCCACAAATGATGATTCCGTGCACTCCTGCTTTGATTTGTTCGTCGATGTTGTACATAAACATCTTAAGATCTAGTGTCTCGTCCTCGAAAAACTTCGTCGTGACGGCGGGGTAAACTCCAATCCAGCTTGGTTTCATGTGTTTGGTTTGTTTCTTTTTGCTTATTCCAACAATTTCAATGCAAAAGTACAAGCTATGCGTTCGTTGCTTTGGCTTAGATTAATGACTTCTGATACTATTTTGGTCAAAATTCATTGTAAATGGTTATTGACCAAATTTTGCTGCCGATTTTACGTATTCTCGGGGCGTTAGTTTGGTGATTTGTTTAAACTGACGGTTAAAATTGGATAAATTACTGTACCCACATTCAAAGGCAATTTCGCTGATACTTTTGGTGGAATCTTTGAGCAAACGACACGCGTGCTCAATACGTACTTCGCTCAACAATTCCGAAAACGTTTTACGCGTGTGGGTACGTAAAAACCGACACAAAGCTGGGGACGTCAAATTGGCCACATTAGCCACGTCTTCCAGTGTAATGGGGTCGGCGTAATGGGCCAAGATAAAATTGAAGACATTTTCCAATCGCTGTTGGTCAACGGGTTGCTTGGGTTTTCGATACGATGCTCCCGCCAAAAGCTCGTATTCATTGGAGAGTGTCAAGAAGTCAAGAAAGGCCATTAAAGAGATAAATTGTTCAAAAGAACGTTTTCTAGCTATCTGTCCAAACTGCTCCGTGAGGTCAGTGGGTTGTCCAAACCTTAGCCTCACCCCGCGTCTGGCGTCCTGCAAAATGACGTGGATGTGCCGTAACTCTGGCGTTTTTTCAAAAAATTGCAAGAAAAATTCTTCTCTAAAAAAAAAGGTACACGCTTTGATTTGCAACTGTGCGTTTCGCTCAAAATAAGCAGGGTCGCTGAGGAGAACGTGCGGAACATCGGCGCCCAACAGTAGCAAATCCAACGGCTGAAAGCGGTCGATGCGGTCGCCCACTACCAGCGTACCTGTTCCTGCCAAAATAAGCGTTAACTGAAATTCGGGATGGAAATGAAGGCGTTCGTAAAAATGAGCACCTTCGTCCATCTGTACTCGAAACGAGCGGTCGTCTACGGTCGGAACTCGAAATAGAAGTGCTTTCATTTGTCAAACGAATAAGTGACCAACACAGGTAAATGATCGGAAGCCGTTAGCTCATCCAGTACCTTATATTCTATGATTTTAAGCGGAGTTGGGGGGTGCGTCCAATTTGACAAAATCCCTAAGCCATATTGTCCTCCTTGCAAGTCAATCGCGTCCGAAAATGCCGAATGATAATCAGAAAGAAGCGACAAAATTCGCAGCTGATTCAGTTGTCCCGAGCGAGGCACCACACTGTCTATCTCTTGCAACGCCACAAAATCAGGTTGGTGCTCTCTCATCAGTTTCACTATTCGGGTAAGGGTAGTTTTACCCATATTATTCTCTTCGTGATGAATGTTAAACGTCATCACTTTTAGGGTGATGGGCTTTGTCGCAGGTTTGGCTTTGGCTTTTTGAGCCTCCACACGTGCTAGGAATCCCCAACAAATCAAGAAATAAAGACTATATTTGAGAACTTTCACCGTTACTATCTTGGCTATTTATAACAGAAAAAACGTTAGTAATTCAACAAAAATACAACCTCTGCTGTGAAAACAAAGTATCTGTTTCTTTTCCTCTTCCTGACGCTCAGTCTTGCCATTCAAGCCCAAGTTTCTCGCATAGATAGTACCACAGCGTTGCTCAAAAAGTATCGCTTTTTGCACCTCAAACCGATTGTGGTGGGAGCCAATGGCAGGTATTATTATGGCGGAGTTCGTTTGCGCAGCAATTATTCGTTAGAAATCCCTTTTGGCGAACTCGACGATCCCGAGGTGAATCACTATTTTAAAAGTGCGCGTGTCATTCGTACGGTCGGGACGGTGGTGTCGGTGCTCCCTACCATCTATTACTTAATTGAGGGTGGTTCAGCTAACGTAAGTCGTCGCACGTTCTGGGCTACCTACCTTGCTTCCATCGGTGTATCGCTAACGGCTAATATTATTTCAACCTTAAAAATTCGCCGCGCGGTAGTGGCTTACAACACTCGTTTGACACAACCCAGAGTGGGACTTTCGCTGCAAAATACGCCCTTTTCTCGGCCAGCCGTGGGGTTTGGTGTGGTTTGGAACATGTGAGAAAGGATACTCTTATCTTTTTCCCTTTTTTGGGACGTTAGTTGGGTTTTTAGAAACCTTTAGTACGGATACGTTGGGCAACATAAAGGCCGGCTACGACTAAGGCAGTTCCTACAAATGTATGCCAAGAAAGAGGTTCTCCTAGAAAAAAAGAGGAGTACGTAAAACCAAAAACGGGACATAGAAAAAGCCACATAGAGGCCCTCACGGCATCTAATCGAAGGAGGTAAAACCATAATTGTAGCGAAATGACGGAAACGGGGACAATCAACCAGCCTACTGCTCCCCAAAACTGCGCATCCCAACGGGTATGCTTCCAGTCGGCAAAATAGACCGTAAAAGGCAATAACATAATTCCCCCTAGCATCACTTGCCAACCGTTGATAAGTATGTTGGGTAAGCGCCACGAGATGCGGGCATAATACACACTTGCAGCCGATACCGATACAATCCCTGCCATCAGAATAGAAAGCCCGCGAGGGGTAGCAAAGCTATTTTGGAGCAAAGGCCAAGTGGCTAATCCTGCGCCCGAAAGCCCCAACACAACCCCAAAAGCTTCGTTCCACTTGAGGCGGCGCTGTAACCAAAGTGCAGACAATACAATGACAAACAATGGCCCCGTAGCTGTGGATAAACTTCCGATACCTGCCGATACTTCGCGCATTGAAACGACAAAGGCACTCAAGTATAAAGTCGTATTAAACAGGGCAAAAATCGCCAGTTGGCCCCATTCTCGACCTCTTGGAAGTGTTTTTTCGGTACGGGCGAAGGTATATCCAAAAGTCAACATAAGCGCACCTGCCAACAAAAAACGAACATTGGCTAAAATGAGCGGGTCGGCCGACCGAATTGCAAATTTCGTTGCTACTGATGCCGATGCCCAAAGCATCGCAAAAAGAATTCCTATTAGTGTGTTTTTCATTGGTAAAACTTTCCGAATGTATGAACTTTTGGAAAGTTGTTAAGGCCATTGTATTTATCTACAGTTTTTTTTGCGTTCTGCCGCTGCCTCTTCATCGCCAATAGCTTCTCCCTTTTTCCATGTACGGCACGCTTCGTCTTTTTGGTTATTATCGGCTTGTGCTTTGCCCAGCCAAAAGTGAATTTGATCGGTAGAAGGGTTGAGGTTATACGCTTTTTTTAACTCAGCCAACGCCTCTGCTTTATTTCCTGTTTGTATCCAATAAAGACCTAAATTACGATGTGCATAACTATTTTGAGGGTCTTTTTCCAAAGCATGTTCTACCAACTTTTTCGCCTCTTGGGCTTTATTCTGTAAAAGTAAAATATAGCCTTTGTTATTAAGGTAAATGGGATTGATAGGGTCGAAGTCCAGAGCGCGTTCTACCATTTTCACCGCTTGGTTGAGCTGATTTTTCCGGGCAAAAATCAACGCCAAGTTGTTGTAAGCAAGTTGTTGCTGAGAATCAAGTTGAAGAGCTTTTTCAAAATCAACTTGAGCGGCCTTAAAGTCTTTTTTTTCAAAATAGGCTACGCCACGGTTGACCAATGCTTGTACGTTGTCAGAACGCAACAAAATAGCCCGATCATATTCGGCCAGTGCTTGATCGTAAAACCCCTGATTAAACTTTAAATCGCCCCAGCGAAGGTAGTAATTCGTTGAATCGTGATAATTTTTACGGATTTGTTCAAGATCAGCCGCGGCAAGTGCAAATTCCTTACGGTCGACCAACGCTCCCGCCCGATTAAAATACGCTTCGTCAAGTTTTTTATCTAGTTCAACGGCTTTGTTAAAATCATCCAACGATTTTTGGGTTTCCCCGAGTTTCAAGTAAGCGATCCCGCGATTACAGAACGCATCGGCCATATCTGCTTGTTTTAGAAGTGCCTCGTCATAATACCGAATAGCCTCTGAGTATTCTCTTTTCTCTAATTTCAGATTACCTTTTAAAAAGAATTGAGCGGCTTCGGTTTGACTTTGATCTGAGCAGCTTACTAGACTGATTCCCCAGCAAAAGGTGATAACAATGCCCCATTGATATCTTTTCATTTTGTACGACATTTCACAAAAAGGGACTTTAGTGAGTGATAAAGAGAATTTTGGCCGTAAAGATAGGGGCTTCTTGAATGCTTTGTTAGTATAACCTTATTTATGTTGGCTGGAGAAGCCTACATTTTTATTAAGTTTTTTAAACGACTAATGAGATTATTGGTAAAAGACAAAAAATACTTTAAATAAAATTTGTCTACTGGGTATGCTTTTTTGGCACAGTTGTTGTTTATCTGTAGCCGATAACTTTATGGAAAGCAATTACTTAAACTTAGCTTGTTGACACCTCCTTACATACTAAATTCTCCTCATTTTCGCTTTATTTGTAACAGATTCTATTACTAGAATAATGCAAAAATCATGATAAGTAACCAAAAAAATATACTAACAGAAGCGCACGAAGAGAGGCAGAAGCCTATTTATGCGCAGGCACTTTCGAACTATTTTCGTAGCATCGACCACATTCTCCAGACCATACCCTCAGAAGACATTCGCCAATTAAGTAGCCTTCGAGGATTTTATCCCAAACGAGCAGGTCGACGAGTAGGTGCCACAAAAAAGTGGCTATTCCATGCTTGGAGCGCTGAATATACGCTCCAAACAGCTGTTAACTCCACTGATAAAAATAGCCAGAAGTATACTTTAAATTATATATTCCAGCAAGCTTACTACAGTGTTTTGTACAGTTCGAGAGCCTTTTTTGCTATTCAAGGAATTGAGGTATCTTCAGAAGCAGCCGTCAGAAAATTTGTTAATGGTTACGTTACTAAGGGATGGTATCCCGAGCCCATCGGTTTGTACATTAATGGGTTAATGACTTATTTTGAACTCATAAGCCAGTTCAAAATTTCGAATCCTCAGCAAGAGGAGTGTTTGGAGGAAGCCGATATCGACGTACTGAAGTTTCAGCAGTCGTTAATAAATATTGTAAAGTACCTTAATTTTGTTCATGAGTGTTATGCCGCTAAAGTGATGGGGCTAGAAGCTTATCTGCAATGGATTAAGGAGCTGCCATCCTATTTAGGTGAGAGTTTTCTTAAACAACGCTATGAAAATGGAATTATCCCTGTCGTAACTACTGTAAGCAAAGTGGAAGTCATTGAGCAGTTTTGAGAAAAACCGTTTTATGGACGTGAAAATCCAAGCATAAAAACAAAAACCTCCCGAATTCGAGAGGTTTTTTGTTTTTGGCATTAAAAAATATCATCGCTCTCTTCATCAGGTCCCGAAAACATACTACTCAACAAATCCTTGAAATGCAGTCCACGGTCCAGCATCTGTTTACCGATAAGCGAATGTTCGGCCATTCCGTGCAGGACAAATTCCATCATAAATAGTTTCTCTTCCCGACTCAAGCCACGGTGAAAATCGTCCACCAAATCGTCTAATCCTTCAATTGTTTTTAAACGGGCTTCGTATTCGCGGTTAGTGAGTTCGCTCAAAATATCCATTTCGTTTTCCCCAAACCACTGCTGCACCTTTTGGAATGGGTTCTTTGCTCCTTTTCTCTTTTTGAGAGATTCGGGGTTGGGGAAATAATTTAAAAACTGCGTACGAATGGCTTTGCCAACGAGGTTTTGTGCCACAATCACGGGGCCTTCTACTTCGCCTTCGTAGACCAGTTCTACTTTTCCGCAAATAGCCGGAACGGCACCATACAAGTCCGAAATACGGACGTAAGTCTCTTTTTCACCGTTAAGCAAGACCCGACGTTCAGCGGCTGAAAGTAAGTTTTCATAAGCTGCAATCGTCAAACGTGCCGACACCCCACTTTTCGAATCCACGTATTCACTGTCGCGGGCTTCAAAAGCAATTTGTTCTACCAAGTCTTTCACAATTTCGTTGACTTTGACCATGCCTTTTTGTTCGGTTTTGACTACAGCCTCTTGCGCCGTAATCTTCTTTCCAATGTCGAGTGTTTTTGGATAGTGCGTCACAATTTGGCTATCAATACGGTCTTTCAACGGCGTCACAATACTACCGCGATTCGTATAATCTTCGGGGTTGGCCGTAAACACAAATTGAATGTCGAGGGGTAAGCGTAACTTAAATCCACGAATTTGGATGTCACCTTCCTGTAAAATATTAAACAACGATACCTGAATACGGGCTTGTAAATCAGGTAATTCATTGATGACAAAAATACAACGGTGGGAGCGTGGAATGAGACCGAAGTGTATCACGCGTTCGTCTGAATAGGGTAACTTGAGTGTTGCGGCTTTGATGGGGTCAACATCACCAATGAGGTCGGCAACGGATACGTCGGGCGTGGCTAATTTTTCGGCATATCTTTCTTGTCGGTGAACCCACGTAATGGGCGTATGGTCACCTTTTTCGTCCACAAGGTCGCGCGCAAGGCGCGAGAGTGGCTGCATTGGGTCGTCGTTCAGTTCCGAGCCCGCCACTACAGGAATGTATTCATCAAGTAAATTGACCATCAATCGCGCAATGCGAGTTTTGGCTTGTCCCCGTAGTCCCAAAAGGTTGATATGATGCATCGACAAGATGGCGCGTTCGACATCAGGAATTACAGTATCTTCATATCCCCAAATGCCAGGGAAAACTGATTCTTTGGCCCGTAATTTCTCAATAAGGTTGTCGCGTAGTTCTTGCTTAATAGATTTGGGCTGATAACCTGCAGCTTTTAGTTCGCCAAGGGTATGGAGCTGTAAAAGCTGTTTGGGCTTTAAATCGTGGTAGGCCATACGTTCTAAAAATTGGTTTGTTTCAATAATGTAGGTAACAGGCTTCTTATTTGAATAGTTTTGGTATGAGGTTTAAAGTTTTGGCGTGGTTGAGGTGACTCCTATCGTTTAAACACTTAACGCCCTACTGTTATTGTCACGCCGTAACCTTTGGTTTAATCAGTATTAGAAGCTGTTTGAGTTATTGAAGAAGTGACAAAGAGAGAGTAAAGCTTTATTCAGACTATTACCAGACAAAAGTTGCTACTGTTCTTCCTTCAAGCGTAGGGGTGATTTGCTTAGTTTTATATCGGATATTAAATGTCATTAATTTATCACTTTCGTTGAGTAAGATAAGCACTGTTTTTCCATCTGGCGTCTTAAAAGCGATATTAGACAAGCTCATTGTGACGTTTGATGCTATGCGCACCGAAGCAGGTTTGACAAATTTTGACGCATGTGCAATGATATAATAGGCAGGATTACGAACGACCGTTTCGCCAATCGTAAGTGCACCCAAGCAGGTGGTGCATCCACCTTCAGTGTATGGTTTTTGCTGTGGGTCGGCGGCCAAATTCCATTCTAGCACCGTCTTACACCAATTGCGCGGGGCTCCGATGATTAAATTTTTGATATGCCATATCAAGTCACCTCCAAAATTAGCAGGTGCCCCAATCCATTGTTCGGTAAAGTAGAGGTTTTTATCAGGATGGGCTTCGTGTACATCCTGTAAATTTTCAATGTTTCCGCCGTACAAGTGAAACGCCGAACCATCAATGTATTGACGTGCCTCTGGGTCATTTAAAATGCTGATGGGGTAATCGGGGCGGTCGGCGTTGTGGTCGTAAATCAAGATTTTTGTATTGATTTTAGCTTTTTTGAAGGCTGGACCAAGGCTCTTTTTGATAAAAGCAGCTTGTTCGTCTTGCGGCATTAGTAAACTTGGATTATTTCCTGGGTGAAGAGGTTCATTTTGCACCGTGATTGCCTCTATTCGAATACCTTCTTTTTGCATTTCTTGGATATACTTTACCAAGTAACGGGCATACACATCGTAAAATTCAGGTTTTAAACTACCTCCTTTCGAGAGAGCATTGGTCTTCATCCAAGCGGGTGGCGTCCAAGGTGAGCCAAGAATCTTGAGTGAGGGGGCTACTGCAAGTATTTCTTTCAACACAGGAATGAGTTCTTTCCTCTCTTCTGCTAAAGTAAACCTCGTTAGTTTGGGGTCGGTTTGTCCCGCAGGAAGATCGTTGTAGGTAAATACGTGGTCACTCAAGTCGGACGCCCCAATGCTAATCCGCAGATAACTTACGCCGATATTATTTTGATTCGTGGTAAAGAGTTCTTGCAATAATTTTGCCCGCTCAGCGGGCTTCATCGCGGCCAACAATTGTGCACTACCTCCCGTTAGGGTATAACCAAAACCATCCATTTTTTGAAACGTTTTGGTGTCATCAACATAAATACTGGGGAGCGTATTAGTTTGATATTCAAAGGAAAAGCGTTGTATTTGCTTTTGAAAAAGAATCGATTTATCTGCGTTTGTAAGCCAATACTCGGCTTGTTGAGCTTGGCTAGCAAATGCCGACAGCAAGAACACTAGCACTTTTATCACCTTCATCCTCGTAATTGGTTAAAATTAATAGGTTTTGAAACCACACAGCCCCGAAAAACGTACTTTTCGGGGCTGTATTACTATTTTTTGAGTAACGATTACAATCTGCGAATCCAGATATTACGGAACTGAGTAGCGTTGCCGTGATCTTGAAGGTGAAGTACGTCTTCACCGTGTGCTTCTGGATAGTGATGGAGGCCAATGTACAACGTCAAGCCATTGATGGTGGCGTTATTTTGTACCAACACACCGTTCAAAAATACAGTGATACGAGCAGGTGAATCTAAGCGGCCATCTGGTTTAAAACGAGGCGCTGTATATACCACATCGTACACGTTCCACTCCGATGGGCTGCGCATTGGGTTTACGAGTGGCGCGTGGTCTTTGTAAATACTTCCTGCTTGTCCGTTACGGTACGTACGGTTTTGGTATGAATCCAAAATTTGCAATTCATAACGATCTTGGAAGAAAACCCCGCTGTTTCCACGTCCTTGGCCTGCGCTTTCTACTT
>JALQYJ010000174.1 GCA_023254175.1 Runella sp.
ACGCATACTTGCGTAATTATTGGAAAACAAATGTGATTGGGGCAGGAGATTTTGAAAATGCGTGGACAAAAGCACTTCACGATGGTATTTTTGAGAAAGGAGTAAGTGCGGCAAGTGGCGCAGGGGCAGTAAAGGGTGTTGAAACGGCTATTGCAGCAGTAAACAGTACTTATAAGGTCAATGCGTCAGAATTAGAAGTAGTTCTTTACGAAAAAGTAGGAATGGGAACGGGTACTTTGGCAAACAACCCATGGTTACAAGAATTCCCTGATCCAATCACGAAAGCGTGTTGGGATAACTATGCAACAGTATCTCAAAAAACAGCAAAAGAACTTGGTTTAGCTCAAGACGATGTTGTAAAAGTTGACATCAAAGGAAAATCGGTAGAAGTTCCTGTTCTTATTCAACCTGGTCAAGCAAACGGAACCGTTGCTATTGCAATTGGTTATGGTCGCGAGAAAGCTGGTAAGTCAGGCAACGAAGTGGGAGCAAATGTTTTCCCGCTTGCGCAAGTTAAAAATGGTTTTGTAAGCTTCAACGCTGGAGAAGGTACTGTATCAAAAACAGGAGATACTCACAAAATCGCTCAAACACAGACTCATGATACTGTAATGGCTCGTCGGTCTGTACTTCAAGAAACGACTCTTGCTGCTTTCCAAAACGATAGTAAAGCAGGGCGCTATTTCCCTCACGTAGTTACGTCTGAAGGAGTGAAAGCTCCTGGTGAAATCTCATTGTGGAACGGATACGAAAAACCTAACCACTCATGGGGAATGGCCATAGACCTTAACTCATGTACTGGATGTGGGGCTTGTGTTGTTAGTTGCCAAGCAGAAAATAACGTATCTGTCGTAGGTCGTCAAGAGGTAATTAACCGTCGTGAAATGCACTGGATTCGTATCGACCGCTATTATAGTAGCGATGCACCAGTAGATGATTTACGTGGTTTGGAGGTAGCTTCGGAAAATCCAGAGGTTACTTTCCAGCCATTGATGTGCCAACATTGCGGAAATGCTCCATGTGAGACAGTTTGTCCAGTTCTTGCGACAACTCACAGTACAGAGGGCCTGAACCAGATGGCTTATAACCGTTGTGTGGGTACACGTTATTGTGCGAACAACTGCCCATATAAAGTACGCCGCTTTAACTGGTTTAAGTACTTTGACAACGACAAGTTTGACTACCACTTCAATAATGACCTTGGGAAAATGGTTATTAATCCAGATGTGACAGTTCGTTCTCGTGGTGTAATTGAAAAATGCTCAATGTGCGTTCAGCGTATCCAAGAAGGTAAATTGAATGCTAAGAAAGAGCGTCGTCGTCCAATTGATGGAGAAATTGTTACAGCTTGTGCTCAATCATGTCCAACTGAAGCGATTGTTTTTGGGGACATGAATGATCCACAAAGTAATATTTCAAAATTGTTGGCAGAAGAGAAAGAAGGGCGTGCGTTCCAAATGTTGGACGAAATCAACGTGAAACCACAGATTTCTTACCTAACTAAGGTTCGTAACAAGGATGTAGATGCGGCAAAAGCTTCGGCTCATGCAGAGCATCAACATGCTGAACACGGAGGTCACTAAAAAGCCAAAGCCACTGCTTTTCGAAGCAGTGGCTATCGATAAAATAGAAAAGCTATTTTGTCAAAGTACATAGAGAAAAATCAATAAAATAACTATTAACTCTTAAAAATATGCACGTTACTTCACCCGTAAGAACCCCTCTTGTAACAGGTGGCAAGACGTACGCTGACGTTACAGAGGATATCTGCAAGCAGGTGGAAGGTAAACCAACCAAAGAGTGGAAAATAGCATTTGCTATTTCCGTTGTGGTTTTACTATATGGTACTTGCTGTCTCTTCTGGACTTGGTGGGAAGGTTTGGGCGTTTGGGGCCTTAATAAAACTGTAGGTTGGGCATGGGACATCACCAACTTTGTATGGTGGGTAGGTATTGGTCACGCTGGTACTCTTATCTCGGCTATCTTGTTGTTGTTCCGTCAAAAATGGAGAACTTCTATCAACCGTGCCGCCGAAGCGATGACGATTTTCGCCGTTATTTGCGCAGCTTCCTTTATCTTGATGCACATGGGGCGTCCATGGATGGCACACTGGGCTTTGCCTTTGCCAAACACTTTTGGCTCCTTGTGGGTTAACTTCAACTCACCATTGGTGTGGGACGTATTCGCGATTTCTACCTATTTTTCAGTGTCTTGTTTGTTCTGGTACGTAGGTCTTGTTCCTGATTTGGCTACTATCCGCGACCGCGCTCAGAACAAAGTATCTAAGTTTATCTATGGTACATTGGCAATGGGCTGGAATGGATCAGCTAAAACATGGGCTCGTTACGAATACATCAGCTTAATCTTGGCTGGTTTATCAACACCACTTGTACTTTCAGTACACACGATTGTATCCATGGACTTTGCAACCTCGGTAATTCCAGGTTGGCACACGACTATCTTCCCTCCTTACTTTGTTGCGGGTGCGATTTTTTCGGGTTTTGCCATGGTACAAAACTTGATGCTTATCGCTCGCGTTGTGTACAAATTGGAAGACTATATAACGTTCGAGCACATTGAGATGATGAATAAAATCATCACATTGACAGGCTCTATTGTAGGGGTGGCTTATTTAACAGAATTCTTTATTGCCTGGTATTCAGGGGTTGAGTATGAAAGCTATGCGTTTATCAACCGTGCAACTGGACCTTACTGGTGGGCATACTGGGCGATGATGACATGTAACGTAATCTCTCCACAGCTTTTTTGGTCACGTTCACTTCGTCGTAGTGTTAAATGGACGTTTTTCATTTCAGTTGTTGTAAACATCGGTATGTGGTTTGAGCGTTTCGTAATTATTGTGACCTCACTCCACCGCGATTATATTCCGTCGAGCTGGGCAATGTTCTCTCCAACGATGTTTGATATTGGTGATTATATTTTCTCTTTTGGTTTGTTTGGAACACTCTTCTTATTGTTCTCTAAGTACTTGCCAGTAATCAACATGGCCGAAGTGAAGGGGGTAATCCGAACTACTTCAGAGAAATTGCCTGCAAAAATTTCAGGTGTTTCAAAAGCAGACAGATTAGCTTCTCCTGCATATAAAAAGGATGCAGAATAACAATTTCAGAGAAGAATCGAGTTCATTAAAAAAAACTGAGACAACAATGACGGACGCAAATAAAAAGTTTTTGGTGGGTGTGTACGACGATGATGACGTAGCACTAGCCGCAGTTAATAAAATTAAAAGCGCTGGGGTAAAAATCTACGAAGTATATTCACCTTTTGCTATCCACGGAATGGATATTGCAATTGGGCACCCGCGTACACGAATCGGTATTGCTGCATTTTGCTTTGGTTTGACAGGGTTTTTATGCGCAATTACTTTGACTACATGGACAATGGGAATTGATTGGCCAATGGTTATCGGGGGAAAAGACCCGTTATCTTTCCCTAACTTTGTTCCTGTAATGTTTGAGTTAACAGTACTATTTACGGCTTTTGGTATGACCATTACTTTCTTTTTATCTAATGGATTAGGACCTACCGTGAAGCCACTTTTGTTTGACCCACGTTGTACTGACAACAAATTTGTGATGGCGATTGACCTAAGCAAAAATAAAATGTCAGAAGCTGAAATTGCTAATTTGGTAAAAGCTTCAGGAGCAGAAGAAGTGAGTGTTAAACAGGTTTAATGTTTTTAAATGAAGATGAAAAAAATTAATACATTAATTGCTGGTACCTTTGCTGTCGTTGCTGCTTTAAGTTCTTGCCAACGGGGGCACGATGATACGGGAACAGAGTATGCTCCAAACATGTATAACTCAGTTGGTTATGAACCCTATTCTCAAATTGAGAAAAATCCTATCAATGCAGACGGTAAAAACATGCGTGAGCCAGTTCGAGGAACTGTTTCTCGTCGTAATTACAAAACAAAGTTTGATAGCGCATCGGTAGATTTGATGATTTACCATATTGGTAAAGATGATATCGCAACTGCGGAAACCGTTTTAAAAAATCCAATACCTAATACTGAAAAGACGCTTGCAGATGGTAAGGCCCTTTATGGAAGATACTGCCAACACTGCCATGGCGAAACAGGTGCAGGAGATGGCCCAGTTGCTGATATGTACAAAGGGGTGCCTAACTACAAAGCGGACGCTTATCTCAACATGAATGATGGACATATTTTTCACGTAATTACTCACGGAAAAGGTCGTATGTGGCCACATGGCTCACAAGTGACTCCTGAAGAGCGTTGGAAAATTGCTCACTACATTCATAAATTGCAGAAAGGATAGTTTAACTACTGTAATAGATGAAGCGGCAAACCGCTAATTACAAATAAGTTAGCGGTTCGCCGCTGCGATAACCAACAACAACTTAAAGATAAAGATTTATAATGGGCGCACATCATCACGAAGTTGTTTCTGTCGAAGAACAATTTGAATTTACCGCCGAATCAAAACGCAATCTGCTCATTGGGATGGGTATTGGCGCAGCGCTAGTATTGATCGGAGCATATATGTTATCTCAAGGTGGTGGACATGGGCACGATGCTCATGCAGCTGCTGGACATGCCGCAGAACATGCGCATGACCACGCAGAACATGCTTACCACTGGACACAACGTATCATTTCAAACCTCTGGGTTAATAGTGTCTATTTTGCAGGTATTTCAATTATTGGATTATTCTTTATTGCATACAATAACCTTGCTCAGGCAGGTTGGTCTGCTGTATTTAGAAGAGTCCCAGAAGCGATGCCGGCATTTTTGCCAATTCCAGCTATTATCATTTTGGTTTTAGCGGTAGGTTTTGGCGATAAATTATTCCATTGGATGCATGAAGGTATCATGGATCCAAGCAGTCCACACTACGATGCTATTATTGCTGGTAAAAAAGGCTTTTTGAACAAGCCATTTTATTTCATCCGCCTCGTGTTGTATTTCGGTTTATGGTATGGCTTGTGGAAAGTGTTAAGAAATTTATCTCTTCAAGAAGATGAAATCGGTGGAACAGAAAACTACGAAAAAGCAATCAAATTTGGTACGGCCTTTTTGTTAGTTTTTGGGGTTACTTCTTCAACTTCTGCATGGGATTTTGTGATGGCGATTGATACACACTGGTTTTCAACAATGTTTGGTTGGTATACACTTGCTAGCTGGCACGTAGCTGGATTGGCAACAATGACACTAACCATTGTTATGTTGAAAGAGAGAGGTTATTTGAGTGCAGTCAATGAAAGCCACCTACACGACTTAGGGAAGTTTTGTTTTGCTTTTTCTATTTTCTGGACGTACGTGTGGTTTGCTCAGTTCTTGCTTATTTATTACGCTAACCTTCCAGAAGAAGCTATTTATTACCGTGAGCGTTTTAGTGGATATGGTGGAATCTTTAAAGCTCCATTTTTCATTAATGTTTTCTTAAACTTTGTGACGCCTTTCCTAGTTTTAATGACAAGAGACTCGAAGCGTACACCAGTTATTTTGAAAATTTCCTGTTGGTCAATAATTATTGGTCACTACTTCGATTTCTACACCAATATTATGCCTGGTACAATTGGAGAAAATGCTGGATTTGGTCCTGTCGAGTTTGGTTTTATTTTGTTGTTTGCTTGTGCGTTTATTTGGTCGGTTTCAACTCAGTTGACGAAAGGCAATCTTATCCCTCGCAATCATCCAATGTTAGAGGAATCTCTGCACCACGATGTTGCGTAATTTTTAGAAATAGATTTTGTCCATAAGATCAAAATCTCTAAATCAATATAAAACGACATAATAACAATGATTTATTTAGTTGGACTACTACTGGTTGTGCTGTTGGGTATAGCAATTGCCGTTGCAGCAAAATTGCAAAAAGTAATGGGACGTACTCAATCAGAAAGCGAAATCCCTGCCCCCAATAACAAAGCTAACGGTGCACTTTGGCTCGTGTTTTTGATTGCTGGAACCGTAGCAATGATATGGTCTTACCTAGCCTCGCGGGACGCTTTCTTACCAGAAGCATCTTCTCCACACGGACGTGAAACTGACAGCCAATTTTGGCTTGATATGGGATTGTTGACCATTGCGTTTTTTATCGTCAACTTTCTTCTTTTCTTCTTTGCTTGGAAGTACCAATATAAGAAAGGATATAAGGCAACTTTTTATCCCGAAAATCACAAATTAGAGTTGATTTGGACGGCTATTCCGGCGGTAATCATGGCTTCATTAGTATTTTTGGGTTATCGTTCGTGGACTAAAATAATGGCCGAGGCACCCGCCGATTCTCAGGTTATTGAAATTATGGGTAAACAATTTGGTTGGATCGTTCGTTACGGAGGTGTTCAAGACAATAAACTTGGTGGTTACAATTTCAAGCTTATCAACTCAAACAATGAAATGGGAGTTGACTATTCTGATGAGGCTTCAATGGATGATTTCATTAATCCAAGTGAAATGCACGTTGAAGTTGGTAAGCCGGTTTTGTTAAAGATACGTGCCCGTGATGTGTTGCACAGTGTGTATATACCTCACATGCGTGTGAAAATGGACGCAGTTCCTGGAATGCCAACAAAATTCTGGTTTATTCCAGATAAGTCAACTGAACAAATGCGTGCAGAGTTGAATAATCCAAATTTTGATTATGAGATTGCTTGTACAGAGGTTTGTGGACGTGGTCACTTTGCTATGCGTTTGCGTTTGATTGTGGAAGACAAGGCATCGTTGGATGCATGGAAGCAACAACAAAAGCCATTGTTGTCAACTATCTTAGAAGCAGATCCAAAATTCATGTCCAAGATTCCCGAAAAGTTGCGTGCAAAAGCAATGAATTATGCGCCATATGTTGAAGAAGCAGATAGTACAACTGCCTCTACAGGTTCGGTGGCGGCAGCAAGTGCGTCGATGCGTTAATAGAAATAATAACTTTAAATTCTAAATAAAAATGTCAGTAGTAGAGGCTAACTTGGGACATGATGTCCACTCTCACGATGAGCATGAGCACCACGAGTTAAACTTCTGGCGCCAATATATCTTCTCGGAAGATCACAAAGTGATAGCTAAACAGTACATGATAACTGGTATCTTTTGGGCTGTCATTGGTGTGGCGATGTCAGTTATCTTCCGCCTACAATTAGGTTTTCCAGGTGCAAATTTGAGCTGGTTGAAGCCTTTTCTGGGTGGATGGATTACTGAAACGGGTGCTTTGGATCCTAATTTCTACTTGGCACTTGTTACAATGCACGGTACTATCATGGTATTCTTTGTATTGACAGCAGGTTTGAGTGGTACATTTAGTAATTTCTTGATTCCATTGCAAGTTGGAGCCCGTGATATGGCTTCAGGTTTTCTGAATATGCTTTCATTCTGGTTCTTCTTTGTTTCGGGATTGTTGATGTTTGTCTCAATCTTTATCGAAACTGGACCGGCAGCTGGTGGTTGGGTAATTTATCCTCCATTAAGTGCTTTACCACAGGCTCACATGGGTTCTGAAATGGGAATGACTTTGTGGTTGGCAAGTATGGCTATTTTTATCATGTCATCATTGCTAGGAAGTTTAAACTATGTAACTACGGTAATTAACCTTCGTACACGTGGTATGACTTTTACACGTCTTCCACTTACAATTTGGGCGTTTTTAATTACCGCAGTATTAGGTATTATTTCATTCCCAGTGTTACTTTCAGCAGCTTTACTATTGATATTTGACCGTCATTTTGGAACTAGTTTCTATTTGTCTGAAATCTACATCAATGGGGAAGCTTTACCAAACGTTGGGGGTAGTCCTATTTTGTTCCAACACTTGTTTTGGTTTTTAGGGCACCCTGAAGTATATATTGTATTGCTACCAGCTCTCGGTATCACTTCCGAAATTATTGCTACAAATTCTCGTAAGCCAATTTTTGGTTACCGTGCAATGATTGCCTCTATCATGGCGATTGCATTCCTAGCGTTTATTGTATGGGCTCACCATATGTTTGTAACGGGTATGAACCCATTCTTGGGATCTATCTTTATGTTCTTGACTTTGATTATTGCGGTACCATCGGCAGTAAAGGCGTTCAACTATATTACAACATTGTGGCGTGGTAATATAGTTTTTACTCCAGCGATGTTGTTTTCAATTGGACTAGTATCATTATTTGTATCAGGCGGTTTAACGGGTATTATCTTAGGTAACTCAGCTCTCGATATTCAATTGCACGATACATATTTTGTGGTAGCACACTTCCACATTGTAATGGGAGCTGCATCTGCGTTTGGTTTCTTTGCGGGTATCTATCATTGGTTCCCTAAGATGTTTGGACGCATGTTGAATGGCACGCTTGGGCAAATTCACTTCTGGTTGACTTTTGTAGGAGTGTACTTGGTATTTATGCCAATGCATTATATTGGTATTGCGGGTTTCCCACGTCGTTATTACCAATTCACAAGCTTTGATTTTGGTAAATCATTTACTGATTTGAATATGTTTGTATCTATTGCGGCAATCTTTACATTCTTTGCTCAATTTGTGTTTCTGTGGAACTTCTTCTACAGCATGTTCAAAGGGAAAGTGGCTACTCAAAATCCATGGAACTCTAACACTTTGGAGTGGACTACACCGGTAAATGTAGGTCACGGAAACTGGGAAGGCGAAATTCCTGCAGTTTATCGCTGGCCATACGATTATAGTAAGCCAGGTTCTCCTGTTGATTTCATTCCTCAAAATATTCCTCATTCTCAAACGCTTGAATCAAACTTCCCGCATGAGAATGAGTATATAGCGCAGGAAAAAGAAATTGAGGCTCAAAATTATAATGACCAGTTTGCGTCTCACTAGTTCTAATAACCGCTTATTTCAGAGGCTAGCACTTCTAACGGTAATCGTCGTTTACATTTTAATATTAATCGGCGGTATCGTTAGAAGTACTGGTTCTGGAATGGGTTGTCCTGATTGGCCAAAGTGCTTTGGCAGTTGGGTTCCTCCAACAGAAGTCTCTCAACTACCTGCTAACTACCAAGAAATTTTTGGTACCAAATTAAAAGGTGAGGTAGAATTTAATGCGATTAAGACCTGGACCGAATACATAAACCGATTGTTCGGAGTATTTACAGGGCTCTTAATTTTTGGTACTCTTCTCGCATCTATTCCTTTTCTAAAACGAGACCGTCCTATCTTTTATATGAGCCTATTAGCATTTTTGTTGGTAGGTTTTCAGGGATGGCTTGGTGCAAAAGTAGTTTCTTCAGAGCTAGCCCCTATTATGGTAACTTTACACATGCTACTGGCTATTGTCATTGTTTTTGTACTGATTTACACAATGGCACGTTCGTTTGTAGGGTCTGTTTTAATTGAAGAAGTAAGAGAGAAAACATTCATTAATAAATGGCTTGTTTGGACATTGATTTTGTCATTAATACAGGTATTACTAGGAACTCAAGTGAGAGAAGTAATGGATGAAGTGATGAATAAGTTGGGAGAAGCTGGTAGAAATCAATGGGTTGACAATCTTGGTTTAAAATTCTATATCCATCGTTCGTACTCAATTTTATTGTTAGGTTTACATGTTGGATTAATTTTTTGGCTACGTAAATCAATCCAACAAGAGGGAATATTGTATAGATTGTCGGTGGCACTGTTAGCTATGGTTATTATCGAAATAGCTACTGGAATAGTTTTGGCGTATTGGTCGGTTCCTGCATTTGCACAACCCATCCACTTAACCCTTGCTACGATTGCACTGGGACTACAATTTGTCCTTCTATTATTATTGAATGCTGAAATGGTATTCAACAAAGGGCAGTTTATTAAAAATGAACATGTTAACGCCTAAAAATGACATTGGCAATTAATTTATTTGTTGAAAAAGCACGTAATTATCTAGAGTTGATGAAGCTCCGCTTAGCATGGTTGGTTGCTTTTTCAGGTGCGTTTGGGTACAGTTTGGCGGTTGAAAAAGTGAATTGGCTTAGCTTATTGCTTTTTATTTTCGCGGCTTTTGCGATAACTGGAGCAGCCAATATCATTAACCAAGTCATTGAAATTGATTTGGATAAATTAATGAAAAGAACACAAAATAGACCACTTCCAAGTGGGCGCGTTTCAGTCAATGAAGCGTCAACCTTAGCAGTAGTTCTGTTTGCGTTTGCGACATTTATCTTTTTGACCGAATTTAATTTGAGAGCTTGTGCTTTGGCCATCCTTTCTACGATTTTGTACGGTTTTGTTTACACTCCGCTTAAACGGGTTGGGCCAGTGGCAGTTTTTGTAGGAGCTATCCCCGGGGCATTTCCGCCAATGATTGGCTGGGTTGCTGCTACTAACCAGTTTGGGTTAGAGCCAGGTATTTTGTTTGCTATCCAATTCTTTTGGCAATTTCCCCATTTTTGGGCGATAGCATGGGTGTTGGATGAAGATTATAAAAAAGCAGGCTTTAATCTTTTACCTTCAAAAGGAGGGAAAAACTTGAATACAGCAATTCAAATGATGATTTATACTTTATTCCTTTTACCAGTAGGTTGGTTACCTTACGAATTAGGAATGACAGGAATAAATTCAGCATTGGTGGCTATGCTGTTTGGGGTATTGTTCTTAGCACAAACGTTTCATTTAATGCGCAAGTGCTCTGACAAAACAGCCTTACAGCTTATGTTTGGTTCATTTGCATATTTGCCCATTGTGCAAATTGCTTATTTACTAGACAAAGCTTAGTTGTCGAAAAACTAAGTACAACTAAAAACAAAAATTAAAACTATGGCAAAGGTTGAAAAACTAAAGATAGAGGAAGCACCAGAAACCTTGTCGATGGATCCCAAAAAATTTATTTTATGGGGGTTTATCGTAACAATTATTATGCTTTTTGCTTCACAAACAAGTGCATACTTAGTGCGTAGAGCAGAAGGTAACTGGGTTGAGTTTGAGGTTCCTCACATTTTTTGGTACAGTTCAGTTGTGTTGATTTTCAGTAGTATTGCAATGCATTGGGCGTATTTAGCCGCAAAAAAAGACAATTTCAATACACTCAAAATCGCAATTTCTATTACTTTTGTGCTTGGACTAGCGTTCTTATGGATGCAGGTAGAAGGGTGGAAAGACCTAGTTGCCCAAAATATTTATTTTGTGGGTAATCCATCGGGTTCGTTTTTCTACGTTTTCACACTTCTTCACGGTGTTCACTTAGTAACGGGCCTGATTGTACTGTGTGCTACTTTTATCTCTGCAATGCGTTTAAAAGTACATGCTAAAAACCTGAGAAGAATTGAAATTTGTACTACCTATTGGCATTTTCTTGACATTCTCTGGATTTACCTTTTCGCATTTCTTTTGTATTTCCGTTGATTAAACATTTTACTTAAAACCTGAATTTTTAATAGAATAACGATGGCTGCTACTGCACAACCGAATGTGAAAAATGTATGGCTAGGTGGAGTTGAGCCTATGAAGGCTAGCTACGGGAAGTTGATGATGTGGTTCTTTTTAGTATCAGATACATTCACTTTCTCGGCTTTGTTGGTCTCTTATGGCTTAGTTCGTTTCAGTTTTCCTGCGTATGCTGGAAAAGTTGCTGATTTTGTTTCATCACCTGCTTATTGGCCAATTCCTGAAAAAGTATTTGATGCCATGCCGTTTATGCATGGAATTCATGCTCCCCTCGTTTTCGTAGGGATTATGACATTCATCTTGATTTTCAGCTCGGTAACAATGGTACTTGCAGTGGAAGCTGGCCACCGCATGGACCGTGCTGCTGTAGAAAAATACATGCTGTGGACTATTTTGGGAGGGGCTACTTTCTTAGGCTGTCAAGCATGGGAGTGGACTCACTTTATCCATGGAACTGACAGCGGAACAGTAGTGAAGGAAATCGTAGATGGTACATGGATAACCAAAACGGTGTTTGGTGCAAACTTAACTGAAAACCAATACGGGCCTGCGGCATTTGCCGATTTTTTCTTCTTCATTACTGGTTTCCACGGAACACACGTCTTTTCAGGGGTAGTACTTAACTACTTGGTTTTTTACAGAACTTCGACAGGAATGTATGAGCGTCGTGGTTCGTACGAAATGGTCGAGAAAGTTGGCCTTTACTGGCACTTTGTAGATTTAGTATGGGTGTTTGTATTTACATTCTTTTACTTGGTTTAAAAATATTGTAAGGGTGGTTCACATTTCTTATTTCCCTAACTTCTAATCTCTTTAATTTAGAAATAATATGGCACACGTTCACGAACATGATCACGACGAAAATGCTGGTGCAGAGCAACGCAAAGTAATTTGGCGTACTTTCTGGATTCTACTTGTCCTAACGGCGTTGGAGTTTTTAATTGCATTTACGTTGCACGCTGGTACACTTAAAACAGCTATATTCGTAGGCATGACCATTGTAAAAGCATTCTACATTGTAGGTGAATTTATGCACCTTAAGCATGAAGTAAAGTCGTTGATTTGGGCAGCTCTACTTCCTTGCATTTTTGTAGTTTGGTTGCTTATTGCATTGATTACAGAAGGCGGTTCTATTTTTGACCTAAGATAGCACTATGCAAAAGTATATAAAAGCCGGAATGCTGACCTTGGTGTTGGCATTGCCGGCTTTCCTTATTTTGTTCTTACATAGTTTCGGAGAAAATCACTTTGAACTTCCTTATTTTGTTCCAGTAGTAGATTCAACTGGTCAAACGATTCTCAATGGAAAGGATACTGTGTTTTATCAAGTACCTCTCAAAAAACAAAATTCTATCCGTGTGGTGGGCTTTTTTGAGCCTTTAAATGATATAGTTGTTGCACAGCATTTTTCAAGGGTTGAAAAGCTAATAGGAAAGGAAGTGATTTTTGAAGTAGTGAGAGATAATCCGATAAGTTTGGGGCAAATTTACAAAGTGGGAAACCTAAAAAATGTAAAGTCGAACCAAACTATTCCTTATAACGAAGAGTTTGTATTGCTAGATAAACAAGGCTATATTCGAGGTTTTTACGACGGCAAAGATGAAAAAGAAGTAGAGCGTCTGATAACTGAAATAAATGTATTGCTAGATATCTATCAAAAAAATAAAGACTAAGTATGGAAACCGTTAGTGCTCCACAAAACAAAAAATTCAATCAGTGGATTAATAGTATAGCCGTGGCAATTCCTGTTGTTGTGGCCATTTTACTTAATCCGAGTATTCCCAAAGTCAATTTGGGCGAATGGACAAAAGCTCTGCCCCATGTAAATGGGTTTATTAACTCGTTTACAACCGTAACACTTTTGGCGGGGTATTACTTTATTAAAAACAAAAATATTGCGGCACATCGAATTATGATGACCATTTCGTTTTGTTTGGGTGGTATCTTTTTGATAAGCTATGTTCTGTACCATTTATCAAACCAATCAACGGCATTCGGTGGTGAAGGACTTATACGTCCTGTCTATTATTTTTTGTTAATTTCGCACATTACCCTTTCAATTGGGGTAGTTTGGTTTGTATTGCGTGCTATTTATTTTGCGTTCAGTAACCAAATCGAACTACATAAAAAGGCTGTTAAGTGGGCTTTCCCTATTTGGCTGTATGTAAGTATTACGGGGGTAATCGTTTACGTAATGATTTCACCCTACTATCAATAATTCGATTTTAACTAGCGACACTATGAAAAAGTTTGGTCTTATTTTGGTAATGCTACTTTTAATCGTCGTAAATGCTGATAGCGCATTTGCTCAATGTGCAATGTGTAAAGGAGCTGTGGAGACGAATATGAGTACGGGCAAAAATGTAATTGGAAATGGTATCAATGTTGGTATTGCTTACTTGTTCGTATTTCCGTATTTGACAGTGGGAATTATTGCCTACTTATGGTATCGGAATAGCCGCAAAGCTTTGGCTCAAAAAATGGCACTTCAGGCACGTATGCGCGAAGTACTCAAATAACACCATCACGTGTCGCAAAATTCTATGTATTCCTCTGCCAAACCACTTTTTGATTACATCGTACAAAAAATTACTGCTTACCCTCATAAAGAAGCAAGAGCAATGGCATTTATGTTGATGGAACACTTTTTGAGGCTCCGCAACGTTGATGTGCTTGTAGATAAACCCATTCCTGCTAACGCTTCTCAGCCAGATTGGGGTCAGATTGTCGACAGATTGAACGAAAGTGAACCTGTACAACATATTATTGGCTCAACCTACTTCTGTAACCTTGAATTTAAAGTATCTCCGTCGGTACTTATTCCTCGTCCCGAAACTGAGGAGCTTGTACGTTTGATTGTAAAAGATTGTTTTTGGGATGAAAACCCAGTTAAAATTGTGGATATTGGAACGGGGAGTGGATGTATCGCTATTGCATTAGATCGATTTATGTCCTTCGCAAAAGTGTGGGGTTGGGATGTTTCGGAAGATGCTTTGGCCATCGCTCAAGAAAACGCACATCGTCTTCTGTCGGAAGTTATGTTTGAAAAATATGACATTCTAAAAGAAGATACCTTCTCAGGAGAATTCGATTGCGTCGTTAGTAACCCTCCTTACGTTACCTACGCCGAACAATCAAGTATGGAACCGAATGTGTTGCGTTTTGAACCACATTTGGCACTTTTCGTAGAAGATGAAGACCCTTTGTTGTTTTATCGTGCCATTGCTGATTTTTGCCTGAAACACTTGAAAAAAACGGGGGCGTGCTACGTCGAAATCAATGAACATTTTGGGCAGCTAACAAAGCAACTTTTTTGGGATAAGGGGTTCGTAAAAGTAGAAGTTATTCAGGATATGTTTGGAAAAGACCGCATTGTGAAGGCTAAGCTGTCGATAGAGGGTCTGTAATGGTTGGAAAAGAAGGCTAAAAAAACTAACCTATATAGAAATTTGTATTAAAACTCCATTAGGTAATTTTGAAATAATTCAAAAGAACTAAAAAATGAGAATAATAATTGGTAAAGAATATGCTGATATACCTTGATGTAACCATTTAATAAATTAATCAATGCAGCGCTTGACAAAGTGGCTAATCATAATTATAATTGTAAATCAATATTTTACCTTCAAATTTAATCCTTTACAGTTATGACCAGAAAAATGTTTCTTTGTTTAATGTTTCTATTTGCTATACTAGGGACAGTACAGCGTTCGTTCGCAACCGTTAATTCGGATTTGTTTGCATTTGATGAGGTTGAGATTGAAAGTAAGTTTATCCCGCTTCAGGATTTAGAAAATGTGTTGATTGAAAATCCTGAAGCTGATGTGAATTTTGTAACTTTAAATCACGCAGAGGCTCTTGCTAAAGTTTCATTTGCGGATGCTACAGCATTACCATCACTTCCAGCGCCGATGGACGATCGTCCTGCACTTGGGATTCCTGGATGGATTTGGGGCTTTTGTTTAGGAGGTATTGGTATAATAGCGGTTTATCTTATCCTAGATGATGCTAGTCCAGAGTATCGTAAAAAGCAAACTATACAGGCTGTAATAGGTTGTGGTGGACTTGTAGTAGTTTATGCAGCATCTGTATTTTTGTTCTGGGGAGGGTCTTTCTGGTATTGGATATAAATACGTTTTGTATTAAAGGTGCTAATAAGAGTATGCTTGTTAGCACCTTTTTTTAATTTTAAAAAATGAAGTATTTTCAATTGTTTTTTACGTCACTAACTATTTTGGCTCAGGTTGCGGGCGCTCAAGTTACCTCAAGAATTAAAGGTTTAGTGATAACTAAAGAAAGATTGCCAAACGGTCATTTTAACATTTCAAAAGGGAGTTTTTATTATGATACTCGTTTTAAGAAACTAGTAATTGAAATTTCTTATCCATCCAAAGAAACATGGGTTTCACATGATACGTTAGTCTATCATATTAAAGGAAAAAGATTAAGTAGTAGAGCGGCAACTTTAATGACGCCAGAGGCAACTATTTTTCACATAGCGCTTACAGGTCAAATTTCAAGTTATGGATTAAAGAAAAGCTTCTATGAAATTGAAAAGGTAGAAAAAGAAGGCGATAGAGTTTATGTAACCTGGAAACCTGATTCTCGAATACCTTCATTGGGTAAAGTAAAGTTAGCACAACATAAAAATAGATTAGAAGGAGTCGTTTTTTTTGATGAGAAGGGAGTGGTCTTGGCAAAGCAATTCTTTAGAAAATATAAGAATTTTAATGGGATTGAGTTCCCAGAAGAAGTAGTTTTTATTAATATCAAAGGGGCTAAAGAATATTATCAAATAATGACCTATCAAAATATTGTAGTCAATGACTTTAAAACAGACGCTTTGTACAATTATCCTTTGCCTATTCGTTAATAAAATTTACGCTCAGGATGTAAATGAACTTCAACTACTATCAAAAAAGTTTTCTTCGGCAAAGAAACAGAAAACTGATTATGAAATAGCGAGAGAAAATCGGAATGAAGCTCAATTAATATTTTCTGGCCTATTTCTATTCTATAAAAATTTTTTATCATCACAAGATTCTCAAAAATGTACTTTTCACCCATCTTGTTCAGAATATGGAATTCTGGCTGTTAAACAATTTGGAGCAATAAAAGGAATGGCGTTGACTTTTGATCGACTTACACGTTGTAATGGATTGAGTCCAACAAAATATAAAATAGATTTTGAAAGAAAATTGCTTCTTGATCCTGTATCAAATGAATAGATTATTGCTACTTTTAGCACTCACTGTTTTTAGTTCAGGTGTTTGTGCTCAAAACTTATTTGATTATTCGCACTCATTACGGTATGCTAATTACTTATTTGACACCGAAGAATATGAGATAGCAGCAAAAGAGTACGAGCGTGTACTTTTTATGTCAGATTCCATATTTTTAAAGCAACGCCTAATCGCTTCATATCGAAAATTTGGACGCTATGATAAAGCATTAAAGCGATTTTCTACACTTTATCCTACCCTTTCTTTAGCACCAGCCCCATTGATTTTAGAATATTCAAAATTGATGTTAATGACTAAAGAGTTCGATAAGGCGGACTCATTATTTCAATTTTCAGATAATTTGTCAAAGCAAGAAAAGCAAATAGGTCTAGTTCATACAAACCTACTGCGTCAAGATTGGGCAAAAGCACGTATCTCATTAAATCAATTGTATTCAGATACGTTGGATGTATATAAAAATTACAATGTTTTAATAGAAAAGGCATTAAACCAACCCAGAAAAAGTGCATTCAAAGGAGCGATGCTTTCTACTGTTATACCAGGTCTGGGAAAAGTATATACAAAAGATTGGAAAGATGGAATAGTCAGTTTTTTGTTTTTTGGAACAATGGCTTGGCAATCTTACAAGGGTTTTTCTCGAAAAGGTATTGAGAGTATTCCTGGATGGGCATTTGGGGCGATTGGGTCAGGGTTTTATATTGGAAATATTTTTGGAACGGTGAAAGCTGTAAGACGTTTTAATAAAGTTACGAATGAAACAATATATAATGAAGTCAAACGTCTTTGTTATCGCGATTTTTAGCTTTTTTTCTTATGGAGCTACCAGTCAGACAATTAATAATTGCTTACGTTTGGCAGAACAACAGTATGTGTTGGAGAACTATTATGAGGTGATAGAACTTTATGAAAGGGTTGCTTTTTTTGGAAAAGACAGTTTGCAACTTTCTGATTATATCAATTGGGCGGATAGTTATCGTCAAATTAATGATTATGAAAAAGCTGCAATTAATTATGAAATTGCAGCTAATCTAGCTGGAGTAAATGATTCTCTCCGTACGTATTTCTTTTTAAAAGTGAGTTTTTGCCAAATAATGCAAAATCACTATCAAGAATCGTTAGTTACTCTATATAATTTAGCTGATTCTCTACCAGAAAAGTTGGAAGAAACGAAGTTACTCTATACAGGAATAACTAGCTTTAAGCTGAATCAATTTGATGAGGCGGAAAGAGCATTTTCTAGCTATTTTTCAAATGCTCCTTATCAGCAGCAAGCAATTGGGTTATTTAAAAAAAATAAACGCTTAGAAAGTCGTTTTAATCCTAAGAAGGCTAAGGTACTGAGCATTCTTCTACCTGGCCTAGGTCAAATCTATTATGGTGATACTCGTAGTGGCCTAAACTCCTTCTTGCTTAATGGTGCCTTAATGGCATTATCTTTAAACTATATAGTCACTTATTCGTTTGTAGAAGGCTTCCTTGCAGTTGGCCCTTGGTTTCAGAGGTATTATGTAGGCGGTTTTACACGTGCCAAAAAGGGAGCTGTGGATAAAATTGAAATGGAACGGCAAAGGATATTAGTAGAACTTCTAGCGATGGTAAAAGAAACAAATTAAGCTTCCCTTAGAAATTGAATTTTAAAAAAGTGATTTCCAAGGGAAGCCTAACTATACTAATTTATAATTCTTTCCACCAGTCTAATTCAATACCTAAACCATACCAGAATAGGATAGCACCAGTCAACCCCGCTAAACTACCAATAATCCAAATAAATGGGATGAATGCACTCATGATAGAAAT
>JALQYJ010000020.1 GCA_023254175.1 Runella sp.
GTTAGAGTTCCCGACATGACTCGCTGGCAACTAACGACAGGGGTTGCGCTCGTTATAGGACTTAACCTGACACCTCACGGCACGAGCTGACGACAACCATGCAGCACCTTGTAAATTGTCCGAAGAAAAAACTGTTTCCAGTCCTGTCAATCTACATTTAAGCCCTGGTAAGGTTCCTCGCGTATCATCGAATTAAACCACATGCTCCACCGCTTGTGCGGACCCCCGTCAATTCCTTTGAGTTTCACCGTTGCCGGCGTACTCCCCAGGTGGCGAACTTATCGGTTTCCCTTAGCCTCTCAACTCTAAAGCCAAAAAGCTAGTTCGCATCGTTTACAGTGTGGACTACCAGGGTATCTAATCCTGTTTGATCCCCACACTTTCGTGCCTCAGTGTCAGAAAAAGTACAGCCAGCTGCCTTCGCAATTGACGTTCTGGATAATATCTATGCATTTCACCGCTACACCATCCATTCCACCAGCCTCCACTTCTCTCAAGTCTAACAGTATCAATGGCAACTTGATTGTTGAGCAACCAGCTTTCACCACTGACTTATTAAACCACCTACGCACCCTTTAAACCCAATAAATCCGGACAACGCTTGCCACCTACGTATTACCGCGGCTGCTGGCACGTAGTTAGCCGTGGCTTATTCATCGGGTACCGTCACTTCACCTCGCAAGGCGTTTCTTCTTCCCCGATAAAAGAAGTTTACAATCCAGAGGACCTTCTTCCTTCACGCGGCATGGCTGGGTCAGACTTGCATCCATTGCCCAATATTCCCTACTGCTGCCTCCCGTAGGAGTCTGGCCCGTATCTCAGTGCCAGTGTGGGGGACCACGCTCTGACGCCCCCTACTGATCATCGTCATGGTAGGCCGTTACCCTACCATCTAACTAATCAGACGCATGCCCATCTATCACCGATAAATCTTTAGCAATATCTCCATGCGGAGCCCCTGCTTTATGCGGTATTAATCCCTGTTTCCAAAGGCTATCCCCCTGTGATAGGTAGGTTGCATACGCGTTACGCACCCGTGCGACGGTGACATTGCTGCCCCCTAGTCTTGCATGTATTAGGCCTGCCGCTAGCGTTCATCCTGAGCCAGGATCAAACTCTCCATCGTAAATATCTAAAAATTGACTTTCGTCTAATTGTACTGTACGCGTCCTGTCGTTTTTGTTATTTTCTCACCATTCTGTCAAAGAACTCTTGCTTAAGTCGCTCTTAAGCATCGTGTTAACTTAATATCTGTTAACTCTCTTTCTTATCTCTCTCTCAGTTTTGGGTTGCAAAGGTCTGACTTTCTTTTCTAATTTCCAAAAAAATTTAAAACTTTTTTTTCAATCTCTTTTCTCGTCAAACTCTCAATTCCCACATCCCATCGTTTGGGGTTGCAAAACTCTTACTTTTTATTTTAATATCCAAAATTATTTTTTGATTTTTTTTAATTCTCAAAATTTTATTTGGACTTTCTTGCCCTCCCTCGTCGTTTGGGAGTGCAAAAGTCCCCCTTTTTCCCACAATTTCCAACTGTTCTGTGAAAAAAAATATAAAATATTTCGCAATTAACTGATAACCACATTCTTATAACTATAAAAAAATACCCGACTCCTCCGCAAAATATCGCAAAACGTGCTCCCGTATGAACGTTTGATTCATTTATTGCCCTTTGAGTATTTCAAAGGTTCTCAAAATTATACTACTTATTCTCAAATAAGGTTTATTTAAGTTGTGGTGAAGTATTGTCCGTCATCAAGTCACAGGATTTTCTAGCAGATAATAAGTTTTATATATTTGATTTATTGACATACGGTTAAACTTTTTATCAATAGTTTAGAACAAGCAAAACCTTTTGATATACGTATGTAGCAGGCAACGTTGTGGATTGAAATATCTTTACTCTAATGGGGTGCAAGTCGAATACGCACCATGTTGCGACCCATATTTAGGGCTATTAGTTAACTTAACTTGGATAAGGGTCTAACTATTAGACTCCTATGAAAGGCAAGACCAAGCGCAAATTTACCAGCGACCGCTCAGGCGGCCCTGCTCAAACTGAAAGTCGTTCTTGAAGTTCTTAAAGAAAAGGACACATTAGCTGTTGTTAGTAAACGGCATGAAGAACAAGCTGGTTAGACTTATTTTTTCTTTAGCCAAGCAGGGTAAAAAATATGACGAAAATTATACATATTCTCTGAATCATAGAAATCCCGTGCGGAGTACAGAAAACCAATTACATTGGCATCTGGATGTAGAAACCATATCATAACACACATCTATTTTGAAGCTTAACGCTTAAACTTTGAAAGTCCAGAATCCAGAAATTGCACAAATTCTTCGGTGCTTGCGTAGCCAATAGGCTTGGTGAGTAGCTCACCGTTGGGGCTAATGACGCAGTAAAAAGGTTGGGCGTTGTTGTTAAACTTCGTAATTTGTAAATCCGCGTTTTTGTCACCAATGGTTGTTTTTTCGCGCTTATCGTAAGTCGATACAAACTGTTTTTCTTTAGGAAGTTCAGTTTTGTCATCCACGTAAAGCGAAGCAATCACAAACTCTTTCTTGAGGCGCTCCAACACTTCAGGTTGAGGCCAAACGTTGGCTTCCATTTTGCGGCAGTTGGCGCAGTTGAAACCTGTAAAGTCTACAAAAACGGGCTTTCCAGTGGCTTTTGCTTCTGCCAAGGCTTGTTCGTAATCAAAAAAGCCTTCGAGACCATGTGGTAAGTGAGGTTTGCTGCGGTCAAGTTTGGCCGTACTTCCCGTACTTGTTGCACCAACGGCATTGGTCAAGAAAAAGTCTTGGGTTTGCTCAGGAGGCAACCAACCCGATAACGCCCGAAGAGGGGCTCCAAACATCCCAGGAAGCATATATACTACGAAAGCGAAAGTCGATGACGAAATCAATAAACGTGGAATTGTTACTCCTTTCACAGGAGAGTCTTTGTCCATACGGAGTTTTCCGAGTACATAGAAACCAATAATGGTGAATAGCACAATCCAAATCGCAAGGAAGATTTCACGGTCGAGGATGTTCCAACGGTAGGCTAAGTCGATATTACTCAAAAATTTGAGGGCTAATGCAAATTCCAATAACCCAAACACGACCTTAAATTCGTTGAGCCATCCACCTGATTTAGGAAGGCTTTTTAAGAATTTTGGGAACATGGCCAAACCCGTAAACACCACGGCGAAAGGCATCGAGAAAGCAATCATGCCAAGTACAGGGCGCATCAATTCATTGCCTTTGGAAGCTAAAATAAGAAGCGAACCTGCAATCGGTGCTGTACACGAAAACGAAACCACAACAAGCGTAAGGGCCATGAAGAAAATCCCGATGAGGCCGCCTTTATCGGCTTGTTTGTCCACATTATTCACAAATGAACTTGGCAAAACGATTTCGAACAACCCCAAAAACGACAACCCAAATAAGATAAATACCACAAAGAAAATCGCGTTGGGTGCCCAGTGAGTACTGATAAAGTTGGCCGCTTGTGCGCCTCCAATACGTGATACTAAGAAACCCAGTAAGGTAAAAATAGAAACGATAGAAAGGCCATACAACAAAGCCTTGCTAGTGCCGTGTTCTTGTTTGGTAAAATAACTCACCGTCATGGGCATGATGGGGTAAATACACGGCATAAAAATAGACGCCAAACCGCCTAAGAAACAAGCCAATAAGAAGCTCCACAACGATTCCTCTTCGGCGGGCTCTGGGGTAGTGATGGTTTCTGAAGATTCAACGACCGCCTCCGACGTTGCTTCAGGAGCGGTAGTTGGCGTTGCGGCAACAGTGTTGCTGTCTTTGGTTGGCGTTGCCGTGAGTTGCTCTGTTGGCTGGCTCGCCGTAGGCTGAATCGTCGCAGCTGCGTCGGCAGCTACTGTAATATCGGTAATTTTAAAATCAGCACTTCCCATGGTGCATAGACCATCGTTTTGGCAGGTCTGATAATCAACGGCAACGTTGATTAGGGGATTGGTCTTGAGAATCTTTACTTTTTGGACAAAAGAACCTGTACCTTCTGCTACGCTTGTATTACCTCCCCAAACTTCTTCGTAAAAGTTATGAAAACCAACAGGTTTTATTTTACCTACCAATTGATACGTATCATTGGGCTTGAACTTAAACTCGGTAGGGTTAGGGCCATCTTTTACCTCAAATTCCGTTGAGTATAAATGCCAAGTGGGGTCAATAACCGCAATAAACTTAATCTCGACAACGTCGCCTATTTTGACTTCTTTTTTGGGAGCCTCAAAACTCCATTTGGCGTGATTTTGTACTTGACCAAAGGCCGTTAAGGTCAAGAATACTAAAAGAGTACTGATTACACTTTTCATAAAATACGTTACAGATAACGGTTAGTTTTGCTTAATTTTTGCCAACGACTTTGCGTTGACTTTTCGTATGACTTCGTTTCTTTTAAACTTTACGCGCCAAACCGCCAAATGTGTGGCATCTTCTGCAAAACATTTGTGACAAATGCTACTTTGCAGCGGAATAGGTGCATTATATACCAAAGCAGTATCCCCAAGTTTTTGAATATTAGGAATTTGAGAAATCTTGTTTTCGGCATTGTATACGTAGGCATCAAGAATTTGTTGCTCCTTAACCGACAAGGAAGGATTTGTAACATCTTTTGTACCAAGAAGGTCAATTTCTACGGTATATAATTTCTCTAAGGAGTCAATCGGTGGAAGCTTTTTCAATTGACATAAACTTGCCGTTTCAGTGGAAGGGGTGGCTAATGCCTTTTCGAGGTTTGCCTGAGCTTGCTTTACGATTTTTTGCCCCCAATCATCGACGATAGTCACTACTTGTTGGGTAGTCACGCGTTTTATTTGCATACTTTTTACTTTTTCCACGGCCTCCTTGGACCCACTGACTCGTCCCTCCATATTGCATCCAGTAAAAAATAGGCCAACAAAAAAAATGAGCGTAAGTGACGAAAAGTAGTTCACAAGAAAATAGATTTAGAATACAAAACTATCGTTATTCGGATGTAAAGCAAAAACGTCTCAACTGCGGGTTTGGTTCAGTAAAAAGCGTAGTGTGAAAAGCGTTCGGGTGGAAAAAGCAAAGATGGGGCTAGGTGTTAGGCAGCTATACAAGGGCTTTTACTACGATGAATTGTATATAAAGTACTATTTTGATTACAATGCGAGTATTGGGTTATACAAATGAGAGGTAGTAATTTTATAAGTCAGTAAATTTGTGTTGCCAAACATTTATTAAACTGATTATGAGACAATTAGAGCTAATTCAATTTTATTACTACCTCTGTGAGTGCTATGATGATGAACTTTGACTATCTATTTTTACTGCCGTCGCTACGAAAATAAGCATAAAAAAAGCGAAATTTATGACTATGCAAATCGTTACATTAAGCCTTATTTTCCTCAATTGCCTAATTATGCCAATTTTAACACACGCATCAATGCAATGCATTATCTTATGTTAGCTCTACTACCAATTATGCTACAAGATATTGTGAAAAATATTAGCCAAGAAATCGCCCTTGTCGACATCAGTTTTAAGCCTATCCTACCAAAACTCGCAGGCAAGGCTATATTTGCCGATAAAGCTTACTGTGATACGGAACTCAATAAGTAAATTCTCCATCAGTATGATGCTTATATCTTCACCCCAGTCAAGCTGATAAAAGGACCAAGTCAAACCCAAAGGCAGTTTAAAAAAGCCGCTGATGACCTGTTTTCAATGGCTGTTTTCAGAGTTAGAGAGCTTCGTTATTCAATTGGATAAACGAAAAAACAGGTTTGCAAAATCCTTCCAAAGTCAGAGCAACAAATAGACTTTTTGTGCACATATTTGGCGCATTAGCTACTTCTCTTTTTTACTATATGTTCTAACCCAATGTTCGCATTAATAACAAATGTGTTCTTATACACTACTTTTTCTGTAACAGCTGTACTGAGCTGTCGTTAATCTCAAATTGCTTGTTTTTCAGTAAATTAATTACTTCTGATCCCGCCAAAATCACAGGCCCATAGCCGTGAGCTGCAAATGGGCTAATGGGGCGATGATAGTAAAATGCGGGGTCAAAGCCCATACCTGTGCCTACGCAAGTACCTTCGACTTGGCCTTTTTGGTTGACTTTGGTCGAGACGGCGTTCCAGCCTAGTAAGGCCATGGGAGCATACGCAAGGCCATCAATCCAGCCTTTGTTGATGGCGTGCGCGATGGCATAAGTGTAAATGGCCGTCGCTGAGGTTTCTAAGTAAGAATCTTCGCGGTCGAGTAATTGGTGCCAAAACCCAGAACCTGATTGGTACGATGCCAAGCCTTTGACATGGGCTTTTAACAAAGCGATGATTTCAGGGCGGGCAGGATGGTTTTCGGGGAGAACATCGAGTACTTCTACTTTGGTAAGTAGCCCCCAGCCATTTGCCCTTGCCCAGTGGAATTGTGGATGTTCGGTCATGCCTTCTACCCATCCGTGCATGTATACACCTTTCTCTTTGTTGAACATTCGCTTGGCAAACTGTAAAATTTGCTTGGCAGCTTCGTCGTAGTATTTTTTATCGCCTGTGAGTTTTCCCATTTGAGCTAGGGCAGGTACTCCCATAAACATGTCATCGAGCCAAAGGGTGTTGGGTTGAGGGCGGTTCCGAGCGAGTGTACCGTCGCTGAGGCGGTGTTCTTTGGTTAAAATATAGTTGATGTGATTGTCGATGAGGGGGCGTAGGTTAGAGGTATTTCCACCGCGCGTTGCTTTAATCATGGCCGCACACATGGCACCACAGTCGTCGAGGGCATGAGGTGTTAATAAGCCGCGAAGTGGGCCTTTTGTACCCCAGTCAGCGTGTTCTTCGGTCGTTTTTTTGAAGTAGGGAGCGGCGTTGGCGATAAAGTCTAAGCGTTTGTCCACGTATTCTTTGTAACGACCATCGCCTGTGATTTGACTAGCCCAAAGCATAGCGCCGTAGGTAACACCCCATTCGTAGCTGACCAAGCGAAAATCGCCTTTTTGCAAGGCAGTATTTTCATCAATTTTTGACAAATCACTGACGATTTCGCCCGTTTTGGAGTTGACAAACGCAGTAGGGGTGACATTATTCAAATACCCATGAATACGGTCTAACGTTCCCTTGATGTCATTGGCTTTTGAGATTCCATAAGGAACAGGGTAGTCGGGTTGAAGCAAATGCAAAGGCGTATTGGAGTCGTTGGCGTTGGTTACGTTTCGTTGAGCCGATGAAGTTATCGAAAAACAAGCTGCAACGAGTGTAGAAGCGGCAAGTGAGCAAATGATGGAAGGTTTCATAAGTAATAGGTTTGGTACAAAATTGGTAAGGTTTGGGTTTATAACATTCCCGTACCCACCTGTGAAATAAAAACATATGGGAAGAATATACTCACAGGAAGAACTACTGTAGTAAATTTTACTGGCAAAAATGAACCCTCAACTTGTAAAAGCTGAGGGTTCATGAAATGAGGAAAAAACTTTTTATGCTTCTACCATGCAAGCCCCTACGGTTACGTTAGAGGTTTCGTCAATCAAAATGGCCGCACCGTTGGCGCGGTTGGTTTGATAGGCGTCGTAAGCGATTGGTTTGGCCGTACGAAGAACAATCTTAGCAACATCGTTGAGCTTGAGGCTTTCGATGTCTTCCAATTGGTCGTAATTGCTGATATCCACGCGGTATTCGATGCCTTTTACCGAACAACGAACCCGAGTCGTACCGTGTTGAAGGGTATATTTATTCCCAACTTTTAGTTCTTTGCGGTCATCCATCCAGCAAATCATTGCCTCCACATCTTGGCTCAATACAGGGGCATTGCCCGTACCACTAATCAAGTCTCCACGGCTAATGTCAACGTCGGTTTCGAGTAATATAGTTGCTGATTGAGGCGCCGAAACTTCCTCTACTTCTTGACCATATACTTCAATTTTAGCGATTGTTGACGTTTGTTCGGAGGGGAAAACGGTGATGGTATCCCCTTTGCGAAATACGCCACTCTGTACACGTCCTGCGTAGCCACGGTAATCGTGCAATTCTTCCGTTTGAGGACGAATCACGTATTGTACCGAGAAACGAGCGTCGTTGAGGTTTAAATCATGCTGCACATCTACATTTTCCAAGAAATGAAGCATCGTTTCGCCCGTGTACCAAGGCATCGCATCCGACTTATCCACAATGTTATCCCCTGCCAAGGCGCTTACAGGAATGATTTTGAGGTCTTTAATGGCCAATTTGTCAGCGAGTTTTTGGTATTCTTGCGCAATTTGCAAGAATGTATCTTCCGAATACCCCACCAAGTCCATTTTATTGACAGCCACTACGATGTGCGGAATGCCCAACATCGACGCAATCAACGAGTGGCGGCGAGTTTGTTCGACGACTCCTTGGCGGGCATCAATCAAAATAATGGCCAAATCGGCATTGGAAGCACCCGTCACCATATTGCGGGTGTACTGAATATGCCCTGGGGCATCAATGCTGATAAACTTACGGTTAGGCGTTTGGAAGTACTTGTAGGCAACGTCGATGGTAATGCCTTGTTCGCGTTCCGAGCGCAAGCCGTCAGTCAACAGCGCAAGGTCGATTTCTCCATCGCCCCGTGTTTTGCTAGCTTTTTCGACGGCCTCTAGTTGGTCAGCCAAAATACTTTTTGTATCGTAAAGCAAGCGTCCGATGAGGGTACTTTTCCCGTCATCAACACTACCTGCGGTTATAAATCTTAGAATGTCCATAAGCCCCTAAATCCCCGTAACGGCGGACCGTCAATGGGGAATTTTTTTATTGGTTTTAATATTAATCTGTGCTAATCTGTACTGAGGGTTGCTCACAACCCGAATATTGAGTATAAAGTGTCGAGGTACGAGTACAGAATGTCGAATAGTTTCTCTTATTCGTCATTCTGTACTCAAAAATTCGACATTCTAAAAATATCCTCCCTTTTTGCGGTCTTCCATGGCAGCTTCGGTTTGCTGGTCGTCGATACGCGTTTCGCCGCGTTCGCTGATGCGCGTAGCCTTAATTTCGGCCACCACTTGTTCAATGGTACTGGCTTCTGATTCAACGGCAGCCGTACAAGTCATGTCGCCTACGGTACGGAAACGGACAGTTTTGGTAACAATCACGTCGGAGTCGTCTTTATAGATAAAATCGGCGTTGGCGAGCAAGTTCCCGTCGCGCAAAATCATTTCGCGTTGGTGCGAGAAATAGATGCTTGGAAGCGGGATTTTTTCGCGCTCAATGTACGCCCACACATCCAGTTCGGTCCAGTTAGAGATAGGGAAACAACGTACGTTTTCGCCTTTGCTAATTTTTCCGTTGAACAAATTCCAAAGTTCAGGACGCTGACGTTTAGGATCCCACTGTCCAAACTCATCGCGGAAAGAGAAAATACGCTCTTTGGCGCGGGCTTTTTCTTCGTCGCGACGAGCACCACCGATACAAGCATCAAACTCAAACTCTTCGATGGTATCGAGCAACGTAAAGGTTTGAAGCCAGTTTCGGCTGGCGTTTTTACCCGTTGGTTCTTTTAAGCCTTTGGCTTTGATGGTATCTTCTACTTGGCGAACAATCAACTTCGCTCCTACTTCATTGGCCATCCAATCGCGGTATTGAATTGCTTCGGGGAAGTTGTGGCCTGTATCGATATGAACCAAGGGGAAAGGAATTTTGCCTGGCGCAAATGCCTTTTGAGCAAGGCGAACTAGCGTAATCGAATCTTTACCGCCCGAAAACAACAATGCTGGACGCTCAAATTGGCCCGCTACTTCGCGCATGATGTAGATGGCTTCCGATTCGAGTTGGTCTAGGTAATCCTGACGTTGGGCGTCGGAGGATAGACTTTGAATATTTGACATGATGTATCGTGTCTGAATTGAATAATTTACGTTTAAATCGAAGAGCGTTTAGTTATCTGGCGTGTAACCCACACTCTTTTTTACTTTCGTCTTCCCACCACCAACGGCCAGCGCGGAAGTCTTCTCCTTCGAGAATAGCGCGGGTACAAGGGGCACAGCCGATGCTCACAAACCCTTTGTCATGCAGCGGGTTATAGGGAACATTGTGGACTTTTACGTATTGCTTTACTTCGTCAAAACTCCAAGCAAGCAAAGGGTTGTATTTGAACAACTCATGCCCTCCATCCCACTCAATGGCTTGCATTCCTGTACGGTTGTTTGACTGCTCGGCACGAATACCTGTTACCCACACTTTTACGCCTTTGAGCGCGCGATTAAGAGGCTCAACTTTACGAATAAAACAGCACTCTTTGCGGTTTTCGATGGATTCGTAGAAGCTAAGTGGACCTTTTTCGGTCAGTAATTTCTCAACACCTGCGCTCTGAGGGAAATATACCTCCAGCTTCGTGTCGTAGCGATTGTTGGTTTTTTGCAATGTCGTGTAGCTTTCGGGAAACATCCGCCCCGTATCAAGGGTAAAAATGCGAATGTCGATGCCATTGGCCAAAATCATGTCGGTAATGACTTGGTCTTCGTAGCCTAAGCTGCTCGAAAACGCCACTTTTCCAGGAAAAAGCTCCGACAAAAGTCGAAGAGCTTCGACTTCTGTTTTGCCTTCAATTTGATGTAGCAACGATTCGCTACTATGTGTTTCGGTGGGTGTCATGGTAATAACTATATTTTTTCAGCCAGTACTTCTGCACTTACTACTGCTGCTTGTGAAAAGTCTTCAATCAAATCTTCTATCGACTCCAAACCAACTGAAATGCGAATTAACCCTTCGGTAATTCCCAAGGCTGCTTTTTCGTCGGGTTTTAATTTAGAGTGCGTAGTAGTAAATGGATTGGTGATAATAGTACGCGTGTCTCCTAAGTTTGACGACAAGGTCGGAATTTGGAGGGCTTTCATAAATGCGCTTACTCGCTCAAAACCACCTTCAAGTTCTATCGTTACAATAGCTCCACCTGCATTCATTTGCGCTTTGGCCAGTGTATATTGAGGATGGCTCGGTAAAAAAGGATAGTTCACCTTCTTTACTTCGGGCAAGGCCTCCAACGCTTGTGCCAATTTGAGGGCGTTTTGTGAGTGGCGTTCCATTCTCAACTCCAACGTTTCGAGGCTTTTGCTCAATGTCCAAGCGTTAAACGGTGACATCGACGGCCCCGTGTGGCGACAGAAGAAGCGGATAGGAGCGATATATTCGGCTTTCCCAACCACTACTCCACCCAATACACGTCCTTGTCCGTCCATGAATTTGGTGGCTGAGTGAACCACTAAATCGGCACCAAAGTCAATCGGCGTTTGGATGATAGGAGTCGCAAAACAGTTGTCAACGTTGAATATCAAATTGTGCTTTTTGCACAAACGGCCAATCATCGCTAAATCCACCAATTCCAAACCAGGATTGGAGGGGGTTTCTAAGTAAACCATGCGGCTGTTTGTCTGTACGGCTGCTTCCCACTGTTCTTCGGTGGCATCGGCGTCCAAGTAGGTATAAGTAATCCCCCATTTGGCAAAAATTTGGGTGATGATTTGGTGTGCCGACCCAAACAAGGCCCGACAGGCAATAATATGATCGCCAGACTTCAGAATGCCTGCCATACTTGCGAAAACGGCTGCCATACCTGTAGCGGTGGCAAGCCCCTCTTCCGCTCCTTCGAGCATACACACTTTGTCCACAAATTCTTGAACGCTAGGGTTAGAGAAGCGGCTGTAGATATTGCCTTCTTCTGTTTCGTCAAACAATGCCTTACCTTGTTCTGCCGACTCAAATGAAAAACTTGAGGTAAGAAAAAGGGGCGTTGAATGTTCGCGGTACTGCGTTTTTTTAGTTTGCGTGCGAATCGCTTTCGTCTGACGTTTCATGATTTTCTTCGAAATTAGGGTAGTAAAACGAGTGGGTGTTTGGCTACCAGTAAAAAGACCTTTTTGAATGAGATCGCAAAATTACATATTATACTACAATATCGCTTTTAAAACTACGCGTAAGCCCAAGAAGATAACCAAACAACCTACAATGACCATCAACGGTTTACGGTTGACTTTGTTGACCAAATAAGCCCCAAGAGGTGCAGCTAAAACGCCTCCTAGCACTAAACCTAACACCACTTGCCAGCTGTTGATTCCTTCAAAAAGTAAAAAAGTAATACCACTGGCGAAGGCCACCGCAAACTCGGCGGCATTGACTGAACCAATGGTGTAGCGAGGGTCACGCCCACGACCGATGAGTGTGGAGGTTACGATAGGTCCCCAACCACCGCCCCCAACGGCGTCCATAAATCCGCCAAAAAGAGCTAATCCTCCTAGGCGCTTGGTAGGTTTTTTGACCGTGTTTTTCTTGAGACCTTTGCTGACAATGATGCAACCCAGTACCACCATGTAGGCCGAGATATAGGGTTTTATGATGTTGCCGTCAATGACATCAGATAGTAAGTAAGCTCCTAATATAGAACCAATTATGCCTGGGATAAGTAGCGTATGAAAAAGCTTTTTATTGATGTTTTTAAACTTAAAATGCGAGATGGCAGATGCCCCCGTGGTAAACATTTCTGATAAGTGAACACTCGTACTACTCACGGCGGGGGGCACTCCTAAAGTTAGTAAAAAAGAGGTCGCACTAGCTCCATAACCCATTCCTAATGCTCCGTCGACGAGCTGGGCAAAAATCCCAACCAACAAGAAAAACGCAAAATCAGAGTTAAATCCAGCCTTGAAGTTTTCAAAAGAGAATTCAGAGCCGTGCTTAATAAGGAGATACCCAAAGGTGAGAGTGAGCAGCGTCACAGGAATCCCAATCCACATCCATTTTTCGAGGTCAATTTGGGACTTTTTGGTTGAAATAGGCGCTGTTTTCGTGGCAGTGTTCATTAGTTGTATCTATTAATTCGGTGGTATATCGTTAATCTTGTTATGTTTCGGCTAAAAAACTGATAACCTGTGTTTCTTTGCTGGTACCAGTGTAAATAGCCTAGTTCGATAGCTAATTTTTTCCCTAGGTTTTGCTCAAATCCAATGTAAATCCGGTTCTGGTCAAATTGATTTAATAAGGTGCCTCCGCCTGCATTGACCATCAGTTCGTTGGCTAGCTTCAAAGACGAGTTGTAGAGAGTGTTTTTCCTCGACAGTGATAGGAGAGCTTGCGTCCGAAGGCGCATCCGAAAATTAAAATCATATCCCTCTAATAAGATTTTTCCATTGTTTTTGTGAATAAACCGTTCGTCTATTCTCAATCGTTGGGCTAAAACAAACCATTTCCCAAAGGGAATGTTTAGATTCACTTCTTGAAAAGGACGTAGCTCAGGTATTACCAAATCGACAGTTGCGTCGGGGTTTTGGGGACTTTGCCGTGAATAGGTAAAGCCTCCAGCTAGGTCTACGTTGGGCAAAACTTTGTAATGAAGATGGCTATGTATAATTAAGTGATGCTGTTTGTTGGCCTGCAAAAACCGACGATTGTCGATTTCGTTATGCCAAGTCCACTTTGGATGAAAACTCAATTGGTTGTAATAGCGCGTCCAATACAACGTCTGGTACGTGACTTCTTTTGTTTGTGCTGTCGTTTTATAAACTATCACTTGAAGGGTTATGGTAATAATAATCCTAAAAGTAGATATAGTATATAATTTATATAGACTTATTTGCATAAATTAAATGCCGCCCTTTCGGAACGGCATGACAAAAGTAGGTTCTCTATTTGAATAGTCCAAAAAGAAGCGTAAAAATCTGATTAAATTCTTACAAAAATCCGATTTTTATGCATCCAGTACAAAATTGCCCACTCCACAAAAAGAATAAGCCCCCCGCGTACAAGCGATTCGTAGGTTGTTCCAAAAACTTGGTCGTAGGTTTTAGAGATATGAATTTGAATAGAGTGATGAATAAACTCTACTATCGTGTGGGAGATTATATAGGCTGCAATGGAGTTCATACCAATCACAATCAACCAAAAGAATGCCTTTCGATAACCCTGAATATCGACCAGCCAAAAGAAAGCGGCTAATAGAATAAAGCACCAGCCTCCGCTGAACAATACCCACGTGGGAGTCCAAATGCGTTTTACATTGGGGCAAATGCCCAACCAGTTGAATGTGAGTCCAATAACCAGTAAACTAACGCCCATCGCTACAAATTTCAGGGCTTTTTCTTTGGGGGCGGTATCATCTTTAAGCCATTGTCCTGCCAATAGTCCCAGTGTCATAGTCCCAAGGGTAGGAATAAAACTTAGCGTAGAGTAACCCCCTCCGTTACGAATAAAGGGTTTCTCGCGTGGGAAAAGGTTCATAAACCATTGGTCAAATGCCCAAGCAGCATTGGTGTTTTTGTTCCAATGAGCGGCCAATCCTTTCAAATTGTGTTCCCAATCGGGCGTAACACCCACTGCGGCGTAGTCAAAATTGGCATCGGGGAGCGGATACAGGAAAAAAAAGAGCCAGTAGCCTACTAAAATAGTAGCCAATGCTGTCAGTTGCGTCCGAACTGATTTGAAGCCAAACCAAAACAAAAATGGGTACCCCATTCCGATTTGTGAAAGGGTATCTTCAAACGTGAAGTTGGTTTGCTCTCGGTGCATAGAGCGCAAAAACACCCCCAAGAAAATGAGAATGAGCGACCGCTGAAGCGTGTGGCCAAACAATTCGCGGAAGGTTTGGCCTTGGGCTACCCGACTGGCAACGGAATATGGTAGTGCCACCCCTACCAAAAAAGAAAACGACGGCTGGATAAGGTCGTGAAGCGAACAGCCCACCCACTCGACGTGGTCTTGGTTAAACGCTAAAAAGGTCCAAAATGAGCTTTCGGGAAGAGCTCTGGAAATGTGACCAAATTCGAGGACTTCGGCCATCATCAGAAACATCACAAAGCCACGGTACGCATCTACGGAAGAAATTCGGTTAGGTATAGTTTGTGCCATGAGAGAAAAGGGTTTGGTACAAAAAGGGAATACAAAGAGTTTTATAATCTTGCCGAACTATGAACTTATCAAGGGTGTTTCTGATACTACTAATTCTTTGTGCTTTGGTACCTTTTCTTTGGTCAAAAAAAATGGTGATAACCCAGTATGAAAAAGCCACAACGGCGAAGGGAATCTCCTTCGCCGTTGTGGCTTTTTCATACTCACCTCTTAGTGGCGGGTCACGGTTAACAATTAACTGTGCTCTAGCTAACTCTTGTTTTATGGGCTTTTTTTGCGGCCAAGTCGTGGGCGGTGTCGTAGTACGAACGGAGGTTGTTCCAATCGAATACTTCAGAGATATTTTCTACTTTATTGCGCTGTTGAATACGTTCGCGGAGGTTCATCTTCACAAACTTGAACAAAATGTTGGCAAGCTGATCGGCGGCTTGGTCAAAATCTTGCGTTTTACGGTTGATAACATAAATTCCACGGTTTTCGTAGTCGCGCATGATTTGCATGATAAAGTCCCCAAAACCAGACAAATCACTCGTTACAGTCGGAATCCCGCGCACTACACATTCAAGCGGCGTGTAGCCCCACGGTTCGTAGTAGCTTGGAAAAATGCCTAAATGGCATCCCCGCACAAATTGCCCATAATCTAACCCGAAGAGTGGATTAGTAGAGGCAATAAAGTCGGGGTGATAGACAATCTTCACGCGGTCTTGCTCGTGGTTTTTGAGCCCGGAACGCTCGCAGTATTCGGTAATCGAATCGGGCGTTTTTAAATCGTGCGTTACGTACGGAGGAAGGCGTTTGGTTTTCCACGTCTGAATCGTACGGCGTAATCGTAAACGCCAGTATTCGTCCACAAACTGGTTCAAATCAGGTAAGTTATGGTCACTAGATGCCGCCGAGGCCATGTACAGTTTTTCGCCAATTTGTTTTTCAATGGCACTGCACGTGTCCTGAATTTCCCCTAAAACGGCTCGCGATTGGAGTACATCGGGATTGATGGAATGATACGGCTGCTTGGTCACGATAAACATCACGACCGTCATATCCATTTTGGCCTGCACCATTTTCCAGTTGAGTCGAGCGAGAGCTTCGAGGGTAATGTCGTAGCCTTTGTTGACAAACTCATAACGCCCTGACGTGAAAAAATAGAGCGTTTTATCAAGATTGAAGGAATAACTTTGGAAGAAATGCCCCATCACGAAATCATGGATATTTTCTTTGTACTTCATGTGGAGGTTTTGGAACTCGTGTACCGCGGCAAAACGCTGAATATTTAAGCCATTGGGAAGTACCAAATCGGGATATTTACCCAAAAATACCTCACATTCTCGCGCGGTCACATCGCTGACTGTCGTTCCAACGTGGGCGCTTAGGTAAGCAAGTCGCTCAATAGTGGCTTGTGCTTCAATACCATAGTGGCGAGCTTCGTGTTTCCAGTCAAAAAAGGGAAGCTTATGGTAAAAATCCCGCTCGTTGGAAGCAATATAACGTCCCAGCATGGTGGCGTGGGTAGTAAACACGGTCGCTACCCGTACATCGTCGCGGCGGAGGTCAGGCAAGCCTGAACTTGCCATCCACTCGTGGAAGTGAGCCGTAATGTCAAACTTGCGAGCATAGTCTTGGGCGTAATAGGTCAAAAACATCCGCACCATTTCCCCAAAGCAGAGGGTTTGGTTGACCAAATCTTCGATGTTGACGGTAGAGATTTGGTGACGTTCCCACAAACCATATTTGATGGCATCTAGGCGCGGCATCATACTACGAATATCAAACAAAACTACGCGCGGTTTACCTGTGATGAGCCAATATCCGTATTCGACAACCAAACCTTCCTCACGCATTTTTTGAACAACTTGGTAAAGACCCGAGCCGTCGTCCGACGTGATAGGTTCATATTCGGTAAGTGCGCGTTGTGGAAAGTACGGGCCAAGGCACACATATTCGTCGCCCCATTGGTCAACCATGGCAGGTACCTTGCTTCTTATCACGGTATAAATCCCTCCTACTTGGTTACAAACCTCCCAAGCAACTTCAAAGAGGAGACTCTTTTTTTGTTTTTTTTCCACGGTTAAGTGCGGGTTAATGTACAATTCAAGGTAAAAAATAAATTATTTCAAGAATGTATTTTGCAATAATAATGGATATTTAGGCTTCCACCAAAAAATGAAACTCCTAAGTAGCTTTATGAAAATTAAACACGATTTGGTGGAAATACAGCTGCCTCAGTGCGTCTACTTATTATCCTACAAATACCGCGACTTTTGAACGCAATGACTTGAAATAAGCCAAAAATAGGTTTTTGGGAAAAGAATATTTAGAGTTTTACTAACAATTGTAGCGAACAATACTAAAGAAAAATTGAATAAAAAACTATGGAGACGTCAAAGGAAAGTAATAATTTATTGACAAAGAGTAGGGTTAAGCTTTAAAAAGATAGCCAACTCCTTTGAGAGTAATGATTTCGAGGGTAGAGTCATCGCGAAAGTAGTCGCGGAGGCGGGTGATGTAGACGTCGAGGTTGCGCGAATTAAAAAAGGAGTCGTCGCCCCAAACGCCCAAAAGAATGTCACGACGTTGTACGGTAAAGTTGAGATTTTTGGCCAAAATGGAAAGTAACTCGGTTTCGCGGTGGGAAAGTTTGCGAACGTTTCCAGCTTGGTGGAGTTCGTATCGGTGAGGCAAAAATTGGTACTGACCGAGTACGATGGCTTGATTGGGAGCAGAAGCCGTAGGAGTACTGGTTTTTTGTTGAGTAAGGAAAAGTAAATTTTGGATACGGACAATGAGTTCTTCCATACTGAATGGTTTTCGGATAAAATCATTGCCACCTACTTGAAAGCCCTTCAAAACGTCTTCGGTTTGGGTTTTGGCCGTCAAAAAAATAATGGGCATTTCAGGTTGTAACTGCCGAATATCCTGCGCTAATGCGTATCCGTCGCGATAAGGTAGCATAATGTCGAATACACAAATGGTCGGACGAAAGGACTTAAATTGGGCAATAACCCCGCTTCCATCGGCAACCATACAGACCTCAAACCCGCGACTTTCGAGGCTTTCTTTTACAATTTTTCCTAAAAATAGTTCGTCTTCGACGTAGAGAATTTTGGTTGACATAGCTTACGCTTTGGGTAATGTAATGGTAAATGTACTGCCTTTTCCTGCTTCACTTTCTACAGAAATAGTTCCTTGATGCTGTTGTATCACCGAAGCAACGTAATTGAGCCCCAAACCGTAGCCTTTGACATTGTGGGTGTCGCCCGTCGGCACGCGGAAAAATTTATCGAAAACACGGGTTTGGTATTCAGCAGAGATGCCAATACCTTCATCGCTGACGGTGAGTGTAAACTGGGTTGGTGTTTCGGATAATTGCAGTATGATTTTAGGGGTATTTTCGCTGTATTTCAGGGCGTTGTCTAATAAATTGTAAATGACATTAGTCAAATGAACGCGGTCGGCCATGAGCAAAAAGTCGCTGCCTTGGGTTGTAAACTGCACGTTGGCTCGAAACTTCTCAAATTGAATTTTCATGGATTGAAGCACCTGATTGACCAGTTGAACGGTATCCAACTCCTCTTGGTTTAGCTGCAAACCTTGTTGTTCAAAGGTGGCCATTTTTAGTACTTTATCTACCAAAAGCGTCAGCCTACTAAGCTCATTTTTAGAGATTTTGAGGTATTCTTGGGTTAATTTTGGGTTTTGGGCGGCTCCAAAATTTTGCAATGCTTCGATGGCGACGCTCACCGTGGCAATGGGTGTTTTTAGCTCGTGCGTCATGTTGCTGATAAAATCATTTTTCAGTTCGGTCAATCGGCGTTGCTGCTGCAAGTTTTGGTAAATAGCTCCAAAAGCTAAGCCCGTGATGGCTAACAGAAGGAGCGAGAATAGACTTTGTGGAATGATTTTTTTTAATAAATATCCTTGATAATCAGCAAAAACAGCGCGATAGATACTTCCCATCGACAGGGCTGTTTTTACGGCCGACGTAGCGAGAGAGGCGAGCGAATCGGAGGTAGCCGTGGTATCGGTTGTGTTTTTACGAATGACTTCAAACGTCAAAGGAAGGTACACTTGCCGAATTTGACGGCCATAGACTTTCTTGATATCGTTGAGTTGGAGAGAATCTTGGTCGAGACGAATGACGAACTGTTTTTCAGAGGTAGTTGTATTTTTAACGGTAGTGCTTCCCAGTTCGTGGGTTTTGTTTTCGGTATTAGTTTTCTGAATTGATATTTTGATGTTTCCGATTTGCTTAAAATTGGAAAGTTGGCGAATACTATCTTTTGGAACATTGAGACGAATAAACGCCCTTGCGACTTTTCTCACCATGTCTTGGAGGGTATCTGTTTTTGGCAAAGAACGCACAAACATAATGTCCGACTTCCCTGCCACAGTAGAGTCTTGAACAGTCATGGTGGTAATCGTAATATTTCCAACTTGATTGACTCGAATAGCGCGTATGTCCTTCGGTTTAGTATTCATCAAAATTTCATGAAACTTATCTTTTGTAAAAACACTACTGTCTTTGAGTTGAGGAGCACTGAGATGGGAGGTATAATGGTAAACAAAAGTGCTGCTGTCTTTAATCGTTTTATTAGATTTAACGACAGGATGGGAGGGTTTTAGAAAAGTAAGGTTTTCTACGGTAGGGGAGTATTTTAGAGTCGTTTTAGAAATAAGCTTTTTGGGGGTAGTCTTTTTTGTAGTAGTTGGAGCTTTGATAGAGTTAATAGGCGCAGAAAGTTTCTGCTGAATGACCGAATCCTCCATACTTTGAATGGTGGTTCGGAAGAGAATGTCGGTTTCTTTTTGGAGAATACTTTTTTGCTCTTGGTATTCTTTACGCAACCAAAATACCAGAAAAGCCGCTAGTAATAGCATACTAGCGACCATAAGCAACCCTTCTGTGGGGGTAGCGTACGACCCCGACGGTAACGTATTTTTCGTGCCTTTACCCATTTTTGCCTACTTGTCTCTTGTTGGAGCGGGAGCTTTTCAATTTCGAATAATTCGAATACCTCCTCCCGAAGCGCCCATTTCTTTCATGTATTCATCCCGCTTCTTGTTAAACTCGGCATTGGTAATTTTCTTGCCGCCCGATGGCGTTTTTAAGTCGTTACCTGTGAGGCTTTTGAAGTCAATTTTGGTGGTTTGGTACACCATGTCACCATCGTTGACATCAACTTCCAAAATTAAGCCAGGAAGTCCACCAAAACCAGCGGGGCCACTTGGAACGGGTATCGCTTCCGTAAACCATGCTACAATCGGCTGATTGTTAGCTTTGTTAATCATTGTCGCTTTCATGCAATCGTAGTTCTGGATTTTCTTGGTTTCACCCGTCAATTTCCAGGGCATTCGTTTGAGGGTATCTTCTACCAAAAACTTTTGCCCAGCCAATTCACGAATTTCAACGTTTTTTTGCAAATCATAATTGCGGTAGGTCTCATTTTGAGGAACCCGAATCACCATCCGAACGGTATTGCCATTGCCGTCGCTATTGTCTGATTCTTCGTTGGCTGGTTGTTCGGCGGCTTTGTAAAGGGATTCGCTGCCTCTAAAACTAAGCTGCATTTTGTTGGTACGAAACTCAGGAATCATCGCTTTCATCGACTCGTCTTGGAGGCGTTTGTGCATGTTGATTTTTTGGTCGTACGACACTATTCCTTCATTGTGCTGGGCTGTGGCGGTCACAAACGGACTCACCGCCAAAAGAAATAATAAGAGTTGTTTTTTCATTGGGTTTGATGGTTAAAGTTGATTATTCGTTTTAATGTCGAATTGGGAATTGTTGTACACTCGGGTTGTGGGCAACCCTCAGCATGGATTTGACACTCTCTCTATCCTTGCTGAATCACTCGAATACCACCCGAAGGCGCGCCTCCTAACAAGTTTTTGAGGCTGTAAGTGAAACTGACCAAGTAGTAGCGTCCGAGCGAACGAATGCGCTCGTCTTGAACAAAATTCGCCTGCGCCGTTCGGTTGATGCTCACGTTGCGATTGAGCATATCTACGACCGAAAACTTAAGCTCACCCCGTTTGTTCTTCAAGAAAAACTGCGAGATAGAGGCGTTCCAAATGGGTACTTTTTGGTTGAAGGATGATCCCGCAAAGTTATAAATGCTATAGTCGAGCGACGAGCTTAGGTTGAGCGATTTGGTGAGCTTAAAATTTCCTTCTACGTCGTAGCGCTGGTTGACAAACGATTGGTTTAGAGCGCTATTGAGCGAGTAGGCGGTTTGGTTGTATGTGATACTTCCGCTGCTCGAAATGTCAAAAAACTCTTTAAAGCGGTATTCCAAACGGAGGGTGTTACGACTTTCGAGGCGGCGCGTGCGATTATCGATGTCGTTGATGGGAGTTATGCCACGATTGAGGAGCAAATTGGTGCTAAAATTCACCCGCGTATTGAGCACTTTAATCCGAAACCCTTTCGATAAGTTAGCGTTGAAGGTGTAGTCGTCTTTGACATTGACGGGGCGGTAAGTTCGGACCAAGTTGACGTCTACTTGCTGGGCATTAGTAATGCGGTTGGCGGTGTAGGTAAAATTGGCAAACGCAAAGAAGTTGCTAAAGTTTAACTGGTTGAAATTGAAAAAGTTGAGATTCACCCGATGGTTGTATTCAGGACGCAAATTAGGGTTTCCTATGACAATGTTAAGCGGGTCGCTGTTATCGACAATTGGTGAAAGTTGCTGAATGCTAGGCTCACGCACGTCGGCATCATAGGTGAGGTTGAGATTACGACTGGTTGAAAAATTATATTGGTAACGGAGGTTTGGTAAAAGGTTCGTAAACGAGCGTTTGATTTGGGCATTTTGTAAAATCAACTCCCCATCCAAGGTCGATTGTTGTACGCTTAGCCCCGTCGAAAAGTTGTATTTTGTGCCGTTGAAACGCAGGTTAAAACCGCCTCGTTGATAGATAAAATCATTACGGAATTGATTACTCAACAGCGTATTAAAACGAGGCGAGCGGCCGTCCCCATTGACGTCAAAAACTTGGCGATTAACGTCGCTTTGGGTCAAATTGAGGGCATAATTTACTTCCAAAAAGCGGCGTTTTCCCAAAGGCTCCGTGTAAGAAGCCGTCAGGCCATAACTTTGGCGTTCGTTGGTTTGCGTATTGGTTTGGCGCAGGGTATCCACGCGGTTTTTAGCTCCCGAAGGTGCATAGAACGAATTGACAGCTTGCAGGTTGCCGTTGCGGTCGCTTTGCTCTAGGCCGATGGTAAGGTTGGTAGAGAGCGTACGACCTTTTTTTGCAAACTTATGCCGCCACAATAACTCCGAGTTCAGACGGAAGGTATTGCCTTTGGAAAAAGATTGGCGAGTGCCCTCGTTTTCCAATAACCCATTGGCGTTGGTGGTATTGGCACTACTACCTGTGTTGGCACTATTTTGGGCGTAGTTGGCATTGTTTGTCCATTTGAGGGAGTTGAGGGAATCAATTTTATGGTCAATCGTCCAACTGGCACGGTGGGTGTTGTTGGTGGTATTTTGGGCGGTGTTCTGTTTCGATATAAAACTACCCGTAGGGAGGAAAGATTCTCTATTGGTTTCTCTGTCAATGAGTTGGTCGAGCTGGTTGTAGAAATAACTGCTTTGAAGCTCCGTTTTTTTGCTGAGCTGGTCGTTGTAATTGAGTCCTGCTCCACCCGATTTAACAAAACCATTGTTACGGCCATTAAAATTGAGGGGAATGATGGCGTCGTCGTCGGAGTTAAATTGTAGTCGAATTCCTCCACCTGTCATCATTTTTTGGGCAGCCCCCGTGAAATTCATATAATCGTCGATGGAAAAACCTTGCTGATTGATGTTGTTGGCCATTCCCAAAAAGGAAAACTGACGTTTTTTACTAAATCGGTTGAGATTGGCTTTCACCGAATAGCGACTGTCGGGGCCTAAACCCGCCGTAGCCATCCCAAACATTCCTTTTTTCTTCTCTTCCTTTAGTGTCAGGTTGATGGTTTTTTCGCGTTGGCCGTCGTCGATTCCCGTAAACTGCGATTGATCTGACTTGCGGTCATAGACTTGTACTTTGTCCACGGCGTCGGCGGGGAGGTTTTTAGTCGCCATTTTGGGATCACGGCCAAAAAACTCCTTGCCGTCTACGGTCACGCGGCGGACTTGTTGGCCTTGGGCTTTTACTGTTCCGTCGCGTTCGACTTCTACCCCAGGAAGGCGTTTGAGTAAATCTTCCACAACGGCATTGGGTTGTACCTTAAACGACCCCGCATTGTATTCAATCGTATCTTGTTTGATTTTGACGGGGTCACGTTCTCCTTTCACCACCACCTCGTTGAGGTCTTTGGGAATGGGTAACATTTTAATAAAACCAAGGTCAAGTATTTCGCCTTTCTGGGGGGCAATGTTTTGCTGAACAGGCTGTAAGCCTATGTACGTTATTTTGAGAAAATAGGCTTCGTTTGCAAGGTTTTTAAACTCAAAAACCCCCGTACTTTGAGAGCGAGCAAAGGAAACCAACGACGTGTCTTTTCCGTCGAGGAGCATCACTGTAGCCCCGTCTAATGGTCGGTTGGCTGAGTCGCGCAAGGCGCCTTTGATACTGATTCTTTGGGCAAAAGCAGCACTTGAAATCAGAACAAGTACTAAAGCATTTACATAGTTTTTCATATAAAATAGCTGAGCAACCCTCAGCACGGATTATAAAAAATAGCTGTTGGGTGAATGGTAATTTTTAAAATTCATGGCTGTAAGGATTTTGATGGGACAAAGCTAGGGCAGTATGCGGAAGAAGTAGGTTAAAGGCCGTTGAAAGAATGTTAATTAAGGTTAAAGCCAAATTCCTATCTTTGTGAATCCTCATCTTATCCTCTAAAAACCATGCATTGTTACTTCAACGGCGCTATCATGCCTGCCGAGCAGGCTTCTGTCAAAATCAACGATTTGGGACTGTTGCGCGGCTACGGTCTTTTTGATTATTTCCGTACCTACAACGGTGTTCCTTTTCAGTGGGACGGATACTGGGCGCGTTTTGTCAGCTCGGCGGAGGTATTACACTTGGGCGTGCCATTGTCCCAAGCCCAAACGTCCGAAATTTTGACAGAACTCCATCGCTTATCGGGACAACCCGACGTTGCGTTTCGCTTTGTGCTGACGGGCGGTTATTCACCTGATAGCGTGAGTGTTATTGAGCCTAATTGGGTGATTATTGCCGAAAATTTACCCAAAGATAATCCAGAAGGACGGGTACGGGGTATCAAGGTACTTCCCTTTGAATTTGTGCGTGATTTGCCTGAGCTTAAAAGCACCAATTACCTGCATATGATTCGCTTGGCGGCCGAGATGAAGTCGCAAGGAGCGGCGGATTTGCTTTACTACAAAGACGGAGAAGTAAGTGAGTTGACGCGCAGTAACTTCTTTATTTTCAAGGGAGATACGTTGGTGACGGCCGATAAAAATATCCTGCACGGCATCACGCGCAAGGTGGTACTTGAGCTTGCCCAAAAAGAGTTTAAGGTAGAGATTCGCCCGTTGTTGGTATCGGAGTTGGAAGAGGCCGATGAGGCCTTCACGACGAGCACGACCAAATGGGTTATGCCTGTGGTACAAATTGGGCGCCAGATAGTGGGCGAGGGCAAACCTGGGTCACGTACGCTCAAACTACTAGCTCAGTTTGAAGCATTGGTCAACGGCTACGGGAAATAATCGATTTCTTCACGCAGAGACGCGGAGTCGCAGATTTTGTATCTTAGCGTTCAATCAAATTTGTATGTAATGAAATTAGCGAGTTATTGGATTGAAAAGTACAACATGTTGTCACATCCCGAAGGCGGTTTTTTTGCCGAAACCTACCGTTCAGCAGAAGTAATTTCACAAGCGGCATTGCCTCCCCGTTTTAGAGGCGACCGCAGCTTCAGTACGGGCATTTATTTTTTGCTCGAAAACCACCATTTTTCGACGTTGCACCGCATTCAGGCCGACGAAATGTGGCATTTTTATGCAGGAGGCCCGCTGGATGTGTACGTCATTTACCCCGACGGACGCTTGGAAATCATTCAATTAGGCGATAACCCCGACGCGGGCGAAGTGTTTCAGGCCGTAGTACCTGCGGGAACGTGGTTTGGTTCCAAACCCAAGGCCCAAAGCGCGTATTCGTTGGTAGGGTGTACGGTGGCACCTGGTTTCGACTTTGCTGATTTTGAGTTGGGAGAACGTTCGCAATTGTTGGCGCTTTTTCCCCAACACCAAGACGTAATTCACTTACTGACACACTAGTGCCGAATGATGCGCCCGTCCGACATTTCGATGATGCGGTCGCTTCCGTTGGCAAAGTCAGGGTCGTGAGTGACGGTGATGATGGTTTGTCCGTTTTCGTGAGAAATTTGGCGAAAAATATCAAAAACCAGTCCCGAATTGGCTTTGTCGAGGTTGCCCGTTGGTTCATCGCCCATGATGATGGTGGGGTCGTTGATGAGCGCCCGTGCAATGGCCACCCGCTGCTGCTGTCCTCCCGAAAGTTTGGAAGACTGCTTGCGGGTGTGTTCGACCATGTTGACAAGCCGTAATTTTTCGTAGGCTCTTTCCTCAATCTCTTTGTTGGAATATTTTCCCAATTTCAGCGCGGGCAACATCACGTTTTGCAAAACCGTAAACTCGGGCAGCAAAAAGTGAAATTGAAAAACAAAGCCTAAATGTTCGTTGCGAAAAGCGGCTAGGGTGTCTTGCGGCAATCCCGTAAGGCGTTGGCCGTTTACTTCGAGCGTTCCTTCGTAGTCAGTATCCATGGTCGAAAGGATGTACAAAAGCGTAGATTTTCCACAACCCGACTTGCCAATGATGGATAAAAATTCGCCTTTCTTTACCTCAAAATTCACGTCTTGCAACACCTGAAATTTTTCAGGTTCAAAGAAGTATTTGTTAATATGAGAAGCACTGAGGACGTTCATAGTAATAGGGTTTGAAGAACTTTTTAGCCTCTCAATATCGCCACAGGGTCGATTTTGGCGGCTTTGCGTGAAGGGAAATAACCTGCTAAAATAGTGGTAATGACGCCAAACGTCAGTCCCATAAGGTAGTATTCGGTTTTGAAAATAACGGGAAAAGTCTTGAGACTTAGCATGTCGCCAGCATCAAAAGGAGTAATAGAAAGAGCATAACTGATACCAAAGCCTATGAGTAATCCTAAAACGCCACCCAAAACCCCAATGATAATGGCTTGGAGCAAAAACACGGACACAACGTCGCTACTGCCAAAACCCGTTGCTTTCAGAATCGCAATGTCTTTGAGTTTGTTGATGACGTTCATGTTCATAATGTTATAAATCCCAAATCCTGCCACTACGAGCAAAGTTATCGAAATTACGAAGGTCATCACGTTCCGAATTTTCTTGCCTGCCAAAATCGCTTGGTTGGCCGTGCCCCAGTCTTCGGTATGGATACCAAACTGCTTTTGGAGTGTTTGCCCAAAATCCAATGCCAGGAGCGGGTCGGTCATTTTGATGTGAATGTCGGTGAGGTAACTGGCATCTTTTCCCAAAATTTCCTGTACTGTACTGATGCTGGTGTAGCAGCGGATGTTATCAATGGTACCAATCCCGAACCCAAAAATACCTACTACCCGAAGGGTAAGATTGCCGCCCATTGGGGTCGTAACACTGACCTTGTCACCGACGTTGACGTTGAGTTTTTTAGCTAAATTGGCACCTACCACAATGCCCTTGGGGTTGGTTAATAGCGCCTGAAAACTTCCCGATTTGATGCGGCTATCTAGGTTATACAGGCGGTTTTCGCGCGGGTAGTCGATTCCTGCCATACTTCCCGAAATCTGAATGGGGCCGTTGTTGAAAAAAGCTTGTGAGCTTACTTCAGGCGAGACGCCCAGAACACCCTTCATTTTTTCGATGAGTCGCACCATTTGTAGCCCATTTTTGATGCGGGGAAGTTGCTGCTTGGGTTTTTGATGATAAACGACATTGACGCTGCTATCGGACGAACGATTTTGGTCTAAAATACTGGGTCGCTGGGTATTGACTTCATTATAAATCCGAACGTGCGGGCTGGCGTCAAGCGCCGAATCTTCCAAAAACTGGTTGACGCCCTGCATGAAACTAATCATGACGATAAACATCGCAATCCCAAACGTAACGCCGAGCATGGCCACGAGGGTTTGGCGTTTTTTTGCCAAAAGGTGGGTTTGGGCTATCTGGAAAGAGAGTTTGAGGTTCATGGCTTTACAAGGATGCTTTTTTCGGTGAGGCCATTTTTGATTTCTACGATTTCAAAATTTTCCGCGCCTTTGGTTATTTTGATTTTTTGCTTGTCTTTGTCGGTACTTACCCACACGCTGTCTTGCCCCACTAAATAGGCTTTGGGAATCGTCAAGGCTTGGGGATTGTGAGAAATAACAATGTTGGCTTCGACCGTCAGGCCATAATAGGCTTGCGGAACTTCGCCAACAAAATCGGCATCGACCCGAAACGATTGATCCACCTTGTTAAGCTTGGGGTAAATCTTTGTTATTTGGGCGTTGAACACTTTGTCGCCGTAGGCGTCCATTTTTACTACAATGGCTTGCCCAACGCGGAGTTTTGAAAAATCGGTTTCGTCCACCGCCAATTGAAGATAAACGTCTTGAGGGTTTCCCAACAAAGCCACTGCTTCTCCTCGGCGCACCAGTTCTCCCACTTTTTTATATACTTCATATACCCGAGCCGCTTCGATGCTTTTGATGCGGTAGTTGTCGCCTTCGCGGGCGTTGACTCGAAAGTTAGAGCGGGAATTTTGGAGGTCAACGTATAATTGATTTTTGGTACGTTGCCACGTTTTTTGGCGGGCCGCTACGTCATTTTTGGACGTGCGATAGGCCAATTCGGCTCGTTCTACCTCGACTTTAGCCGTGGCGTTTTGGTCGTAGAGGACTTTGTACCGAAAATAATTGACCGAGTCGTTTTCTAGTTTGGTACGGGCATTGCGAAGCGCAGCTTCTAACTCAGCCAACACGGGCGAACTGTCCGAGAAATTTACTTCGGATTGGCGGTAAATATTGGCAGCGGCTTCGGCACGGGCATCTTGCGACAGACTTTCCAGCGAAAACAACAGTTGGCCACCTTTTACCACATCGCCTTCCGTGACCAGTTGTTTTTGGAGGTAGGCATCGGCATTGGCCACAACCTTGTATTCATTTTTGGGAAAAACGTTGCCTGAGGCATACACGGCTTCGGTGAGGTCTTTGTAGGTAGGTGAGGTAGTTTCGGATTTGGAAGAACAGGCCGCAATAAACAGCAAAAGGCTCAAAGCGACTGAAGAAAGGATATAGCGTTTCATGGTAAATTCAGTGTTAATGGGGTATTGGTTAGTTTCTCAACTCTAGCAATTTTCCGTTAATCATCACATCGGCCAACGTGCGCAGGTACTTATTTTGGGCGTTTAAGGCTTCATTAAATACGTTGAGGTACTGGTCGTAGCTCAAAATTCCGCCTTGGTACTTAATAAGCACCAATTGCAAATTCTGTTGGCTCAGTTGATAAGCTTCTTCGTTGGTTTTCAGCGAACTAACGGCTTGACGGTAGTTGAGTAAAAGCTCATCGGTTTCAGATTGAAACTTCCGTTTTTCGTTGTCAAGTTGAAGTTTGGCGATGTCTGCATTGACTTGCGCGCGTCCGATGGCGCTTTCGCGGAGGCGGGCGGTGTAGATGGGCACTTCAAAGCGAAGACCCGCAACGCCGATACCGTACCATTTTTCGTTGAAATTTAGAAAGTTAAACGTAGAACGTTGCGCTTGTTCTTGGTAGCGAGTAAAGGCCGATAAGGTGGGCAGGCGGAGCAGTTTCTCTTTTTTGAGTTGCGCTTGTGCTACCACCAGTTGCTGAGCACAAAGCTGCAATTTGGGGTGGCCTTCTCCCACGGTTTCTTTGGCTGCTGGTAACGAAGCAGGAAGAATATACGGAGCCAACGTGAAGTCTTGGGTATGAAGCAGCAACCGCAGTTGGTTGAGATTTTTGGCGTACGCCAATTCATTTTGCCTCAACACATCCTCCACGTTAAGGCGGGTGGCTCGGCTGCGGTTGTATTCGAGCTGGTCAATGAGCCCCTTGTCTTTTCGTGCTCGCGCAATCGCCACAATGCTGTCGGCGTTGGCTAAGTTCTGTTGGAGCAGGCGGAGGTACTGTTGGGTAAACACCGTAGCAAAGTACAAACGAGCGACTTGCGTACTGAGGTCGTCGGAGAGGACAAGCGTTTGTAAATCAGTTAGTTTTTGATTTTGTTGGGCAAGCTGAATATCTTGTTTTAATCCTGCATTCCAAAGCGGAACGCTGGCTTCGAGCCCAGCGGTGAGGTTGAAAGGCACCCCAAACTGAACGCCCCGAAACTCTCCTTCTTTTCCTCCAAAAAACTGCGCAGGAATAAGCTGCGTGGGCAACACAAAATTGTAGTCTAAGGCGGTTGTAAATTTAAGTTGCGGAATGCGCGTACTTTGGGTAGCGGTGACGTTCCACGACTGTATGCGGGCATTTTGTTGGGAAATCTGGAGGTCGGCGTTTTGCTTTTTGGCCAGCTCAATGGCTTCGTTGACCGTCGAAATGACCGTTTGGCTGAAGACATGAGGAGACCCTAACAACAATAAAATACAGGCAAGAATGAGCTTTTTCATACGGCTCTAAGTTTCAGTATCTGAGGTGTAGTGATTACATTTGGTAAAAATCACGGAACAAAGCAAAAGTATCCATGACGAATGTCACCTACGAAGGTGAATGAAGCGGAAAAAAAGCTGCTGAAAACGGAAAATTTGAAAGCAAAACCTTTAACTCGTAATGAATTCTCTCTACATCTTGACGATGCTCTGTGCCAATGTAGCATTGGCCGAATGGCTGACCAAATTTCCCTACCTGCGTTCGATGGGAGCGGCGTTGCTGGTGATTATCACCACGGCCATCACCGCCAATCTGGGCCTGATTCCGTCGTCGAGTGAGCAAGTGCCCGTGTATGATGGCATTTTTTCGTACCTAGCGCCGCTATCTATTTTCTTTTTGATGCTCAAAGCCAACTTACGCAGCCTCCGGAAAGCAGGAGGTGTCATGCTTTCGTTGTTTTTATTGGGGTCAATCGGGACAATTTTGGGAGTTATTGTAAGCCTACAACTTTTTGATGCTCCCCGCTCTTTGGGCGAGCTTCATTATGCCATTGCGGGAATGCTTACGGGAACGTACATCGGAGGAAGTGTCAATTTCAATGCCGTTGCGCTGCATTATGGGGTTTCCAAAGCAGGAACGTTATACGCCGCGACTACGGCAGCCGATAATATCATTACGGCTATTTGGATGGTGGGAACGCTGGCCATTCCCCAATTTTTGAATCGCTTGTATCCTCGTCAAAAGCGTCAAGAAGCGGTTTCGTTGGTGGAATTGGAAGAAGAATTAAGTGAAAACGAAACCGTAGGCCCCAAAAATGTAGCGTTGTTGGTCGGGCTAGGGATTTTGAGCATTTACCTGTCGCAGCAGATCGCCCAGTGGATTCCTTCTATCCCTGTGGTGCTGATTCAAACAACTTTAGCGTTAGGTTTGGCCCAAATTCCCGCTATCAATCAATTGGCTGGGTCGCGAATGTTGGGGCTGTTGTGTGTCTATTTGTTTTTGGCGGTCATTGGCGCCTATTGTGACATTCCAGCCCTCGTTCACGATGGAAAATTAGCGTTTACTTTGTTGGGTATTATTACTGTCTTAGTGGTGATTCACGGAAGTATTATTTTTGGTATAGGTGCATTGTTAAAACAAGATTGGGACATGTTAGGCATTGCTTCTCAGGCCAATATCGGGGGCGCAAGTTCGGCGTTGGCCTTGGCCAAAAGTCTGCATCGTCCCGATTTACAGCTCCCTGCGGTACTCATTGGCGTGCTCGGAAATGCTATTGGAACGTATTTCGGGATTTGGATTGCCGAATGGATGAGATAATCGGTAAATTTGACCCAAAATTTACACCGAAAGAATGCACGTTACGGGTTTTACCTTTATTCGCAATGCCGTTAAGTTCGACTTCCCAATTGTGGAAGCCATCACCTCTATCCTACCCATTTGTGATGAGTTTGTGGTGGCTGTAGGAAAAAGCGAAGATGAAACGCTGGAACTCGTGCGGCAGATTGACCCCCAGAAAATCCGTATCATCGAAACGGTATGGGACGAATCGCTGAAAGACGGGGGCGTGGTGTATGCCAAAGAAACGGACAAAGCATTTGAAGCCATTTCGGCTCAAAGCGATTGGGCATTTTATATTCAAGGCGATGAGGTGGTACATGAAAACGATTTGCCCAAAATCAAAGCCGCTATGGAACATTGGAAAGACGACAAAAATGTGGACGGGCTGTTGTTTCACTACACCCATTTTTACGGCTCGTACGACTACATCGGCGATTCTCCCACGTGGTACCGCCACGAAATCAGGGTAGTGCGGAACAACAAACGCATTTATTCGTACCGCGATGCCCAAGGGTTTCGGAAAAATAACAACGAAAAGCTACGGGTGAAACTAATAGATGCTCGTATTTATCACTACGGTTGGGTCAAAGACCCGCGCGTGATGCAAGAAAAATACGTACATATTCACCAATACTGGCACGGAGGAGACGTAGAAAGTCACGTAAATGTATCGGCTGAAGGGTTTGACTACTCCCAAATTGACTCGTTGGCCAAGTTTACGGGAAGCCATCCCCGCGTGATGCTGCACCGTATTAAGCGCCAAAATTGGCAGTTTAGCCACGATATTTCGCATAAAAACCTCCGTTTTAAGTACCGCCTCAAAATGTGGGTAGCACGCCTGACGGGTTGGTACATTGGCGAATACAAAAATTACAAGTTGCTCTAAAAAGAAACCCATCCGACATTCTCCCCTCCTAAACTCGACACTTAAAAAATGGTTGAATACGCCGATGCCGACGATTTTTTGGCCAACCAAACCCCCGAAATTCGGCAGTTGTTGTCGTACGTTCGGCAGTTGGTGATGGTGGCGCACCCCAAAATGAGAGAGCGGTTTATGTACAACAATACGCTCTTTTTTATGTGCCTAGATTACGTTTGTTACTTTGGCAAAATTCAAAAAACCAAAGGTGTCGAGATTGCGTTTGTGAAAGGGTTTTTGCTCAAAGACGAAGCGGGAGTATTGGAATCGAAAGGCCGAAAAATCATTCGTGGCATGACGTTTCAGAACTTGAAAGACTTTCAGGCGCGGGAGGAAGCATTCTTGGAAGTGTTGCAAGAAGCCATTTTATTGAACGAAACCCAGCCCCAAAAAACCTTCGCAAAAATTATGTTTGAGCGTCGCAAAAAATAAGGGCTGCCCAAAAGCCTTTGCTTTCAGACAGCCCTAAAAGAGAAGGACTCCGTTGTTATTTTTTCTCAGGAAGCAACACTGCTTTGATAAAGTTGGCATCGTTGAGGTACTTGTTAGCAGTTGCTTTAGTACTCTCTACGGTTACTTTATTCAATTGTTTTTCCCAACCCAAAATATCCGCAGGGTTTTCGCCAATGCTGTACGCTCCAATCAATTGGTTTTGCCAAAATCCATTTTCTTTCATCTGAACTTCCATTGAGCGGCGGGTTTCGGCTTTAAACTTGTCAATATCGACTTGGGTTGCGCCGTTTTTCTTGATTTCGTCCAAAACAGCCAACGTCTTAGTCGCCAATTCTTCTACCCGCTCAGGGCCTGTGCCGTACCCGATACGAACTGTGTAGCGAGGAGCAGGAGTTTTGCTGTAAGAAGCGCGTGCACCAATACCATACACACCACTTTCTTTCTCACGAATAACTTCGATAAGCTTGATGTTCAGGATTTCTTCGAGGGCGTCGAGTTGCCAGTTGTTATCGTCGTTGTAAACGTAATCGCCGCTGAAAATCAACGAAGCTTGGCTTTTTTGCTCAATTCCTTTATAGACTTTCTTGTCAAGACGTCCCGACGGAGTGCGGATGCCTAAGTCGCGGAAGCTTTCTTTTTTGTTTTGAGACGGAAGCGCGCCTAAGTATTTCTCCAACAACGGCTTTATTTCGTCTACTTTGAAACTTCCTGTGAAGAAGAACGTAAAGTCAGAGGCATCGGCAAAGCGCTCTTTGTAGATTTGGTACGCGCGGTCGGCGTTAATCATGTCCCAACGCTCTACCGAAATAGGCTGACGGCGGAAGTTGTTGTTCCCCAAAATACGGCTCAACGAATCTTGGAACACCACTTCGGGAGCAGGGGAAGCATTGCGGTTTTGGATGGCAGAGCGCTGCGACGTCAAGAAACCTTTGATGATATCGTCGTCTTTGCGAGGTTTGGTAAAGTATCCATACACCAACTGCAAAGCCGTTTCGAGGTCTTTAGGGCTACAGTTTCCGCTAAATCCTTCTTCGTTTTCACCCACAAATGGGCTAACGTTGGCAACTTTACCCGTAAGGTATTTTTTCAACGCAGGCGTATTGAACTCGCCAATCCCACTTTCTTCTACCACTGCATCGGCCATACCTGCACTCATATAGTCTTTGTCCTCGTAGAGTGACGTACCCCCTTGGCTACGAGCGCCAATCAAAATTTCGTCGTTTTTGAAATCAGTAGGCTTCAAAACTACTTTTACGCCGTTGCTCAAGGTCAATTCCGTCACGCCGATTTCTGGTACTTGTTTCGTCGAAACCGTGCGACCAGCAGCAGGAAGTCTCTCGATAAGTGGTTTGTTAACTACTTTGTCTACGTAGGCAGTTACATCTTTACCTGCGCCGTTAATCCATTCCAAAATAGTAGCTTCGGTCGGCAATTTTGCTTTGTCTTTTTCAGACGCAAGCACCAATACTGTGCGGTTGTCAGGAATCAAGTACTTGTTGGCAAGAGCATTGATTTCGTTTATAGTGATACCGTCGAGCTGTCCTTGTACAAACTCAAATTGAAACTCGATGCCAGGAATGGGAGAATCTTCAAGGAAGTTACCCATATATTCGTTGACATAAGAGGCCGATTTGGTTTTGTCTCTTTCTTTGAAACGTTTTTCGGTAGCAGTCAATAATTGTTTTTTTGAACGTTCCAACTCTGTATCTGTAAAGCCGAATTTCTTCACGCGGGCACCTTCGTCCAGTACCGCCTTAACGGCGCGTTCTAGGTTGCCATCTTTTGCTACGGCGATGTTGATAAACGAATCATAGTCGCCAATGAAGCCACCATAACCCGCACCCCCAAACAAGAAAGGAGGGTTGGCTTGCTGCGTTTGCTCTTGCAAACGAGCTTGAAGCATTTGGTTAAACAAGTTACGCTTGATGCTTTCGCGCGAGTCACCCAGGGTTTTTTCTTCCGCTTTTGGCAGCTTCGTAATTATCTGCGCCATCATGTACGGTTGCTCGGGGTCGGTTACGATGGCTACGCGGGTTCCTTTAAAATCGGCTACAGGAAATTTGCCCAACGGACGAGGTTTAGTAGCCTTTGGAATTGTGCCAAAGCGCTCTTTAATCATTTTTTCTACCTGGTCGATGTCAAAATCCCCTACAGCAGCAATCGCTTGCAAGTCGGGGCGATACCACGTTTTGTAGAAATTACGGATGGTCTCGTGGCTGAAGTTTTTCAAAATATCTTCGGTACCAATCACGTTGCGTTTACCGTATTTTGAATCACCCACCAGAATAGGAAGCCACTTGTCGCGCATCCGTTGTTGTGCGCCTTTTCCACCACGGAGTTCTTCCAAAATGACGCCGCGTTCTTTGTCGATTTCGGCACCTTCAAAGGTGATGTTATGCGCCCAGTCTTCCAAAACGACGAATGCTTTGTTAAAAATATCAGCTGAGTCAGTGGGAACTGGTAATTGATAAACCGTTTGGTCTTGCCCTGTGAAGGCGTTGAGGTCATCCCCAAACTTCACCCCTGCGCGTTGGAGGTAGCTCACTAGCTCATTTTTGGGGAAGTTTTTGGTGCCGTTAAACGCCATGTGCTCCGTGAAGTGGGCGAGTCCGTTTTCTTTGTCTTCTTCCTGAATCGCCCCTACTTTGTTAATAAGGTACAATTCCGCGCGTTTTTTGGGTTCTTCGTTTTTACGGATGTAATAAGTCATACCGTTGGGAAGTTTGCCGTAGCGAACTTTGGGATCCATCGGAATGGGTTTCTTGAGGTCGGTTTGGGCATTGGCTGCGGTTGCCCAGCCGAAAGCTACAGTAAGAAAGAGTAGTTTGGCTTGTTTCATAGATGTTTGAAGTCTATTTGAGAGATTGATTTGGAGGTAAAACAACTTATTTACGGAAGTGTTCATAAATTATTGTGATAAACGGTCTGAAACGAGGTTTAGCTAATCAAAAACCTTGCAGGTTTTTTTATCTGTAAGGTTTGTAATAATGATTGTATTACTTTTGAGTATTTTATTAGAACGATTGTGTTCGTTATTTTTTAAAAAGAAATATTCCTAAAATGTTATTTGACGATAGTTATAAAACCATTGAGGCTTCCTCGGAAGGCTTTTTTCGTGATCGAGGTAGTAAATTTTTGGCCTACGCATACCCCATTAAGACCGAAGAAGACGCCAAAGTTTACTTAAACGAACTGTATGAACTGCATCCCAAGGCAGTACATCATTGCTACGCCTACCGATTGGGGCTAGACCGTACCCAATTCCGCGCCAACGACGACGGTGAGCCTTCGGGGTCGGCGGGAAAACCGATTTTGAACACCATTTATGCCCACGACCTCACCAATGTATTGGTCGTAGTGGTGCGGTATTTTGGGGGAACCTTGCTGGGCGTCCCAGGCCTTATCAATGCCTACAAAGTCGCCACCGACGAAGCCCTCAAGGTAGCAAAAGTGGTGACATTGCACCTGCGTGATGTTTATACCTTGATATATCCTTATGAACAAATGAACGATGTTATGAAAGTCATCAAGGCGTTTGACCTAGTGCCACAACGGCAGCAATTTGACAACGAATGTAGCCTACAACTCGAAATCCGAAAAACGATGCTGAACCAGGTGCTTGGCAAACTAGAAAAAATCGACTCGTTACGATTAGAGTTTGAAGGAACTATTTAGGAATTTAGTTTTTTGACAGTAATGGCTTACAAAATAGTTTATCCACCAAAATTTTTTTGAAAAAATTTAGTTTACCCATATATTTAAGAAACAATTTTTTAGCTTTACTTTGATAAAGCTTTGTTGTGTGTTTGAATAAAATTTAATTGACTTAGAGTCCAAAAACAAAAATTTTATTTGATTTATTAGAAAATTTTAGTCAATTTACTTAATTATTTAATTGTAAATTTATTGTTTGTTAATGTAGTTTTTTATTCATTCAAAAAATCGGACGCTAATTATCAAATTGTAGGGGCTGGTGATGGCGAAGAAGGTTTAGAAAAAGCCATTAAATAACGGTTTGTGAACTATTTATCCAAAACAGTTGACGACAAATACTACTTGCATCTGGTAGGTTGTATTAACTTTATTTCCCAGTAAGCGTCCTTTGTTTATAGTTAACTTTATAATTTCTACCCATGAGTTCATTACGAGCATCGCATTTCGCGATACAATTATAATAGATTGCTTCAGATTACTGGTGAGATTTTTTCACGGCCATTTTGAACTACTTCGGCGCAAAGCTATGAGTGGGTAGAGGTAAAAAAAACCTACCAAATGAATTTTCTCTTTATTGCTATTAGAGGCCTCACTTTTGGTAGGTTTTTGCTTATTTCTTTAATCCGATAACCGAATAAAAAGCGGGTTTAGGTTGGTTGTTGCGGTCAAAGAGCAGCGGGTAATTTGTGCGCCCGCGCACAGGCCAGCCATTTAGCCAGCTGTTACCGTCGTTGACTCCCCAGAACGTAACACGGGTTACTTTATCTTTGTGCTTTAGGAATAGCTTAAAAAGCGCCTCATAATCGGCAGCTAATTGTTTTTGCACATCGTCGGGTAAACCTGCTGTGTAAGGGTTTAGGCTTGGATTAACGCCCATACGCTGGTTAACATCGGCCCCCTGAAAATTACGGGGCAGCACTTCAATGTCAAGTTCAGTAAACATCACTTTCAGACCTAGCGCAGCGTATTGCAAAATACTTTCTTCAATCTCTTTAAACGGTATTTTTCCCACATGCCAGTGTCCCTGAATACCGACGCCATCAATGCGCGCGCCCGAAGCTTGTACTTTTTTGATGAGATTGATACAGCCCGCGCGTTTGGCAGGTTGTTCGTTGTTGTAATCGTTGTAGTACAATTCCACATTTGGCGCGGCCTGTTGCGTGAGGCGGAAAGCTTCGGCAATGTAGCCTTCACCCAGATAATCTAGGAAAACAGTTTTGCGTAGCGTACCATCTTCGTTTAGGGCTTCGTTGACCACATCCCACGAAAAGATATTGTCCTTATATCGGCCTGCCACGGTTTTAATGTGGTCGTTAAAAAACGTTTGAATGGAGTCCTTGTTGTGAATACCACGAATAAACGACGGCAACTGACTGTGCCAAATCAGGGTATGCCCGTTGATTTTGATGTTGTGTTTTTTGCCAAAGTCTACCAATTTGTCAGGAACCACAAAATCGTAGGTGTCCCATTTTGGATGAATCAGGGCCGATTTCATCACGTTTTCGGGTGTCGCCATATTAAACTGCCTCACAATGAATTGAGTCATTGCTGGGTCACGTTCTTCTATCTGGCTGTTGTTTAAAGCTGTTCCGATCCCGAAATCGTTTTTGAAGGTGTCTTTTAACGACGGAATGGATTGGGCAAAACCAGTGGTTACTCCCGTCATCAGTAGGGTAGTACCGACAGCTCTGAAAGTTTTATATAAACTCATTGACGTATTGGGTTAAGGAGAAAAAGTTCAGTTTACCAAACTAGATAAGGTTGGATAAACGGAACAAATCATTTACTGTTTAGCAAGTTTCATTTCGCCGCGTTCGCTTTTTACAACCAGTTCTTTTTCCGAAACCAGTTCGCCTGTATAGCTCATTTTACGGTCGTTGAATGAGATGGAATAAGAGATTTTTTTACCTTCAACTTTACCTTCTTCAATCGTGGCTTCGCCAAATTGCGTTTTCCACGTACCAGTCAATTTACCACCTTCTACTTTAAAGGTATAATTGACCTCAAACGTGCCGTTAGGCGTTTCGCGGCTGCCTTTCCAGTTGCCATCAATAGGGTTTTGCGCAAATGCGACCAGACTGACAACGGATAAAATCAGAGAGAGGAATAAGGTTTTCATTGTACTGATTGGGTGTTTTGGTTAGAAAATTGATTGAATTTCAGGAAACGATTTTTAACCACGGAGTAGCACAGAGTCGTGAGCACTGAGTTTAACGGCGTATTCTTCGTGCAACTCCGTGGTTAAACTACACTATTTAAAAAGCAACTGAGAAAATCCGAACAGGTCATGCCGCCAAACGGGCCATGTATGTCCGCCTGCGTATTCGCTGTACTGGTACTTGATGCCCATGTCGTCGAACGTCTTCATCATAATCTGGCAATTGGCATGGGCAATGTCTTCTTTTCCACCCTGCGAAATCCAGAATTGTTTGATGTTAGCGTTGATTTTTTCCTTATTCGCTTGCATGAATTCGTACTGAGGGTCAGAGAGTTTGGTGTTATTGGCCCACCAGCCCGAACTGAATACGCCAAGGTAGCCGAACATATCGGAGTTGCGAACGCCAGCGTGAAGCGTTTGCAAACCACCCATCGATAAACCAGCTAACGCACGATTTTTAGCGTCGGTCAGGGTGCGGAAATTAGCTTCCACAAACGGAATGATGGCGTTTTTGAGTTCGTTTTCAAACTGGTTTAACTGCTGCATACCAAAGCCTGCTACACCGCCGCCGTTGCCGTAGAAATTCCCGTCCACCATCACAATCAACATCGGTTTGGCTTTGTTTTCGGCGATCAGATTGTCCAGAATTACGTCTGTACGCCCCTGCGTTGCCCAGCCACGTTGATCTTCGCCACCGCCGTGAAGCAGGTACATGACGGGGTATTTTTCAGAAGACTTGTCGTAACCCGGAGGCGCATACACGTACATTTCGCGCCATGTATTAGACACCTTCGAGAAGTATTTTTTGATACGAATGTCGCCGTGTGGTACATCTTTAAGGGTATAAAAACCACTGCCTTCGTACGGGATTTCGATGCCGCTGGCCATACGCCCCATACCATAGAAGGTTTCGCTGGCGGGGTCTGCAAGGGCTACGCCGTCGATGATGAGCGAGTAGTAATGGAAGCCACGACTAATTACATCGGTGGTCACGTTCCAGAAGCCTGCCGTATCTTTCACCATGTCGTATTTTTTGCCCAAATCCACTTGAACCTTCTGTGCCTGAGGAGCTTTAACTTTAAAAACTACGCGATTATCAGGCAAAATCTGTGGGTATTTTCCGTTGCGGATGTTAGTTGCTGCAGGGGTTCCCAGCACCGAATACGAAGGAAAAGACGCCGTATCAACAGGTTTGAACAAAAACTGCGAGAACATAAACAAACCGTTTTTCCATACCTTAAAGTCGTGACCGCCCGCTTCGAGGTAATAGATGTGAGGTACGCTGTTTTGGTATAAATAATCGTGAGTGCGTTTGCTAAACGTGATGAGCCCGTCAGCATCGCCGCACGAAATCCAGAGTAGCTTCAGCTTTTGCTTGGCATCTTCGGAATTGGGTACTAACTCCTGCGGAATTTTGGTGTTGGGTGCCGACGAAAATCCGCCCACCCAAGCGAATTTGTCCAGATTACCCAATCCAAAGTTCAGCGCTTGCCCGCCTCCCATCGACAGGCCCGCAATGGCACGGTGTTCGCGGTCGGTGAGCGTCGGGTATTTTTTCTCCACAAACGGAATCAAATCGTTTAACAGGTCTTTTTCAAAGGTTGCGAAGGCCTCTACCTTGTCCTTGTCAAAGATGTTTCCCACGGCACGGTCGTCTTTCATAGCGCGGCCGTTGGGCATCACCACAATCATCGGTGCGAGTTTGCCGTCGGCGTACAAATTGTCCAGAATCACTTGTGGGTTGCCACCTTTGAGCCACTCTTTTTCGTCCCCGCCAATGCCGTGCAGCAGGTATAATACAGGGTATTTGGTCTTTTTGTTAAAATTGGGCGGCGTGTAAATGAGTGCTTTACGGGTACTGCCGACCGTTTTGGATTCGTACTTCACCGTATCCAGTTTCCCCATGGCTATGCCCGTTCTGACCTGATCAAAACTTTTGGGCATTTCTTTGTCGGTGGGTTGGGCAAAAGTGCAGAGGCTGATGCCTGCCAAGCCCAAGAGTAACGCCATTTTTTTCATAATAAGGGTCTATTTTTTGAACAACATTGGGGCCAATTGGTACAAACTCCGACGCCAGGTCTGGAACTCATGCGCAGTGCCTTCTGAAACATACGACACTGCGTTGAAACCCGCCGCTTTCAGTTCTTCCGCTGCTTTTCTGACGCCGTCGGGGCGTTCTTTGCTGCCGCAACTCAGGAACACCAGCTTCACTTTCGATTTGTCGGTGATGTCAGCCGGGGTATAGACGCCGCCGCTTAACAAACCGTAGTACGAAAACACGTCAGGATTATTGAGCGTAATCATTTTAGTTTCCATGCCTCCCATCGACAGCCCCGCCATGGCACGGTTGTCTTTGTTGGCCAGCGTACGGAAATTGGCATCGATGTACGGAATCAATTCGTTGATTAACACCGTCTGGAACGGCTCAATCTTGAATTCTCGGATTTTCCCAAACTTCACCTCGTTGGTCATTCCGTAGGTATTGACGATGATAAACGGTTTGATTTTTCCTTCCGCAATCAGGTTGTCCATAATTAAATTGGCGCGTCCCTGATTCATCCATGCTGTCTCGTCTTCGCCCCAGCCGTGCTGCAAATACAACACAGGGTATTTTTCTTTTCCTTTTTCGTAACCCGCAGGCGTATAGACAAACGCCCGACGCGAAGTGCCCGTGCTTGGCGATGGAAAAAGTACCTGCTGAACATGGCCGTGCGGTACGTTTTTGAGAGCATAAAAATCCTGATCTTTGGCAGGAATCTCAATGCCGCTTTCCCAGCGTACCGAGCCGTAAAAATTGAGCGTACCTGGGTCGTTGAATTTTCCTCCGTCAATTTTAACGTTATAATAGTGAAAACCTTCGTCCATTGGTCCTTCGGTAGTGCCCATCCAGGTGCCGTCTTCGGCTTTGGCGAGTTTTGTGCCGCCTTTGCCACCCAACCCCAAACTTACCCGCACGCTATCGGCGGCGGGCGCTACGATTTTGAAACGGGCGTAACCCTGAGAATTAACCATCGGGTATTCCTGACCCGGTTGGTTGAGGCTGGACGGTTTGAAGTCTTCGGCGACTTGGGCCTGACAGAGTCCGATAAAAATCGCCGAAGCTATCAAGGTTGATAAAATGCTTTTTTTCATCATCATAAGGGTTTGTTTTTATTTAAATAGTTGCTGTAATGAGTTGGCTAGAAACAACTTACAGTTCATCCACGTATGCCCGCCCGACACAATAATCGGTTCGACCTTGATTTTCTTTTCCTGAAACATGGCGATGTTTTGTTTTACACTTTCGTAAAGAAAATCCTCCGTTCCCACACTGATGGTGAACAATTTAAGCTGCTTATTGACTTTATCGGCGTCGGGTGTCCAATCAGTAAAATTCTTTTTGAACTCGTCAGTAGCGGTGTAGGGCGCGTACGAACAGATGTAGGCAAACGTGTCGGTGTTGGTAAAACCAATGTTGAGCGTTTGTCCACCACCTACCGAAAATCCTGCCACGGCACGACCTTTGCTGTCGGTTTGAGTGGGGTAGTTGGCTTGCACAAACGGAATGATGTCGTTCACCAAGTCTTTGGTAAAATCGGGCATGGGAGCGGGGCGAACGTTGCCGTAGGGCATCACAATAATCATGGGTTTAGCCTTACCCTGCGCGATAAGGTTATCGGCAATGAAATTGGCCCTGCCCACTTTTGTCCACGTTTCTTCGGTATCTGACCCGCCATGAATGAGGTATAACACAGGGTATTTGGTTTTACCGCTGGCGTCAAAATGGGGTGGAGTATACACCAATAATTGGCGGGTTGTATTCAGCGTTTTTGAGGAATACGTATGGTAGGTCACTTTGCCATGCGAGACGTTTTGAAGGCTGTGAACCAGTGGCTTATCGCCTTTTACTTCTACGATGCTCCGCTTGAATCGTTCATTGGCAAAAATAAGCGTATTATTAGGGTCAGCGATGCCTACCCCATCCACGGTAAAGCTGTAGGGGTAAATATCAGGCGTGACAGGCGGTACCGTAACCCGCCAGATGCCTGAGGTGTCTTTGGTGAGCGAAACGGGTTCTTTCAAAAATTCACCCGACAGTTTTACCTCACGCGCCGTTCTGGAAAAATAAGTAAACGTGATGCTGTTGTCGGCATGGACGTTGGGCGAACTGATGGCAGGCGGGCGCTGCTGTGCCAGTGCACCCGTGTAAACAAACCCGAAAAAAAGAGAGAAAAAGAAGGTCTTGCTCATGGGTTTTGGTGCTTTATTTGAACAAAACAGGTAATGTTTCATTGAGATACTTCTTCACGTTCATCCACGTATGGCCACCATCGGTGACGTAGCTTTTGTAATTTATCTTCTTGGCTTTCAGGTAGTCTTCAAACTCGACCGTGCCTTTGTACAGAAAATCGTCCGTTCCGATGCCCGACCAAAGTAGCTTAAAGTCCTTGTTAGTTTTGGCAGGATTTGAGGTAATGTTGGTAAAGCTTTTGTCCATCTCAGCGGGCGAAATGTAGGACGCATAGCTACACACGTAGGCAAACTTATCGACGTTGTTGAACGCCGTGCGCAACGTTTGTCCACCCCCACGTGAGAAGCCGCCAATGGCGCGGTTATCGCGGTTGTTGATTGTTCGGTAGTTTTTCTCGATATACGGAATGACGTGAGAAACAAGGTCGGTTTCGAACAATTTCATGCGGCGCAGGGCATCGTCACCGTCGCGGCTCATCACATCGGCGGGTTTGTCTTTGCCCGTTTGCTCGGCAATTTTCGCTAGTGGATTTCCGTAAGGCATCACCACAATCATAGGCTTGGCCGTTCCTGCCGCAATCATGTTGTCGAGCATCTGGTTTACCTTACCCACTTTCCAGAAGGTTTCTTCGGTATCGGTCGTGCCGCTGATGAGGTAATAGACAGGGTATTTTTTGGCGGTTTCTTTGGTATAACCCGCTGGCGTGTAAACAACAACTGTGCCCGTTGAGCCTTCAACCGACGGATAATATTCGTAGGTAATGGAACCGTGCGGGACGTTTTTCAATGCGTAAATGGCAGGTTCATCCGACGGGATTTCGACCAGACTGGCCTTGAATCGTTCGTTGGGAAAGAAAGCGACGTTAGCAGGGTCCATCACCGTAACGCCATCGACTTTAAAACTATACGGGTAAATATCGGGCTTAATCGGGCCAACGGTGACCGACCAAACCCCTTCTGCATTTTTGGTCAAGGGCACATCGGTCTGCCCAAACTGACTCCCGCCCAACAGCACCGTTTTGGCGTTCGGCGCTAGATACGAAAACGTAACGGTTTTGTCGGAATTGACTTTGGGCGAAATCACAAACGGGCCGCGCGGGGGCTGGGTCAAGCCTGCAAACGGAACGAGAATCAGCAAAAGTAAGCTGATTTTTTTCAAGAATGTAACGATTTTCATTGGTTTACTGATTGGTTAAGGGTGTATTGGGGTACTATTTAAAAAGCTTAGGCGCAATGACACTCAGATAGTGTTTTACATTCATCCACTTGGTCGGTGTTGTTCAGGCCAAAGTACAGCGTGGTGCCTCCTCCGCCCGAAAAACCTGCGATGGCGCGGTTGTTTTTGTCGTTGAGGGTGCGGTAATTTCTTTCAATAAACGGCCTTGAGGCAGGCTGTCCCACGGCAATACTCGTGATGAGGATGGCAAACAAAAGCAAGTAAATCGGTTGGGTTTTCATCGGTTAAAGGTTGGTTATTGGGTTCTATTTCGCCCATTCTTTACCTTCGGGCGTTCGTCTCCATTCAAAATATTTATCGAGTACTTTCATGGCATCTTCGCTCGGAACAGGCCCCATAAACGCCTTTTGCTGGAAATACATAACCGCAGGTTTTTTGGCAGAAAATGCCTCCCATTGCGGCACATTTCTACCATTTGGATTGCCGTTTTTGGCAAAATTTGTCCAGTAGGTCATGATAGTTTCCGACATCTCTCCGTCCGTTGGCGTACGGTTCTGGTCGGCGGGATTGAGGTTCCCAAATACAAAAGCCACGTCCTGTGCGTGGGGCGATCCGTACCCAAACTTAGCCGAGCCTGCGGGATGTTGGGGGTGTTGGTCAAAGTAATAGTAATAAACCTTATTTTTGGATGTTTGGGACTGGAGGTTAGCCCATGCCCACGTTTGCCAGCCAAAAGCCGCATCACGGGTCAAATCCCGTGCCGTTTTGGGAACGCTGTTGTCGTCAATGGGGTAGGCTTTTATTAGTTTTTCGGCAAACGGCCCGTAGCGTTTGGTGGTGCTTTCGATGTAGTCTTTCGGCGTTTTGGGCGGCATAAAGCTTGCGCCTTCGTCGGAGTTGTAGCCAATCAACACAGGCGTATGGTTAAACTTGCCCGTTTGGTATAAAACATGTTGGTCGTCGGGAACAACGTAGCCATCGACGATAGGCCAGCCTCCGGGGTTGCCAAAACCTGATGGGAGCTTGTCGGCGGGCAAGGCACGAAGTTCGGCCAATGACGATGCACCTGCTTTCTGCATAAACTCAACGCCCTGTTTTTCGGCCAACGCCAACAGTTTCATGTTTTCGCCTGGATAGGTGGTGAGTCGGTGGGGGCCAAACGAGCCGCCGCTTTGCGAAATCGCTCCGTGAAAAAGCCCTTTAGCCAATGGCGATGCGCACAGCATACTCACCGCAATGCCTCCCGCAGATTCACCGAAAATGGTCACTTTAGCGGGGTTGCCACCAAAAGCTTTGATGTTTTTCTGCACCCATTGCAGGCCCGCAATCATATCGAGCAACCCATAGTTCCCTGACGTTTTTTGGGGCGTTTCGGCACTCAGTTCGGGATGCGCCAAAAAGCCCATTTGATTGACCCGATAGGCGATGCTGACGAGTACTACGCCCTTTTTGGCCAGTTTTTCGCCGCTCGTTACGGGTTCAGAGGTAGCGCCAAAGCTGAAACCGCCGCCATAAATCCAGACCATCACGGGTAGGTTTTCATTGGCGGTTTTGGCAGGCGACCAGATGTTTAAATATAAACAATCTTCGCTCTTGCCCGAAGGCGGATTACCACCCTGATATGGGGCTGGGGCAAATTGGGTTGCTTGCTTTACGCCTTCCCACTTGGCGGCGGGTTGCGGTGCTTTCCAGCGGAGGGCTCCCACGGGTGGGGCGGCAAACGGAATGCCTTTATAAACCGACAAACCGTTTTCGGTACTTCCTTGGAGCAAACCCTCTTGTACTTTTACGGGAGCGGGCGGTGCAATGCTGCTTTCGTCGATGTCGATTTTTTTACCTTGTGAGGCCAACAGGACCGCCGCGTAGCGCTTGCCAAAAATGCGGATACCTTCGCTGCTGAAATGTAGTTTGTCAGGAACAGCGGGCAGCCCTTTTGACGAAACCACCATGGCGTTGGGAATCACCTGCGGCAAGGTGGCGATAATGGGGTTCATGCTTGCACATTTGCCGCCCTGATCGGCATTGACCAGCTCACCCGCCAGCAACGGCAATGAGTTGGCGGGTAAGTTGAGGTCGGTCAGCAAATCGTCGTAGATTTTTTTGACCTTCATCGGCCAACCTTTATCGCCTGTGTTGGATTCGCCCTGATGCAGCAAAATGCCCTTGATAACCCCCGTTCTTTGCGCCAAACGCGCCATTTCGACCAATTTTTCGTACGGATTGCCGCCGTATTGGTTGGCCATATTAATCATCCACGGCCTTTCTTTGGCCGAGGTATCGAGGTACATTTTATAGTCTTTCTTATCAAAAATCTCAATTTTACTCCCTGCCACAGCCACGTGCACAAAACCAACTTTGATGTTTTGCGGCAGATTTGCCACCAACGTCCGACCGAAATAATCGGCGGGCGAAAGGCGGGTATTGCAGCGGCAAAGCGGTGGTTTGGCCGTGTACCAGTTGCCTTTTGTGCGACCTAGTTCAGGACAATCCACGGCGGCCAGTAACCGAAGTCGGTTGTCAACGGTCGTATCCTGCGGCTCAATTTTGGCAGGCCCTTCCATGTTCGACTGCCCGATGCAGAGGTAGATGTGGAAGTTGGGGTCCTGAGCGTGGGCGCTGAAATTTAGCAGTAAACACGTAACCAAGAGGGTTAATAAACTCTTCATCATTACTTTGGTAAAATTTTGTCATCTATTCGGAAATAGTCAAAATCGGCAAAACCGCCTGTGTTTTGAGTGGCGTAGTTGAACAACCCGAAACGGTAGCCCATAAAATGCGGAATGGTATACGGCATTTTCAGCGGCTCACCGATTTTCATCCAAACCTTGCCGTCGAGGCTATAAAAGAAATGGGCGATGTCTGCACGTTTATTAAAATTACATTCCGCCTTGACGTACAGCGTGTTTTGGATAAGCGGGATATTCTCAATCTCAACGGGTTTGCCTGTGTTGGCACTGACCATGACGATTGATTTTTGTCCTTTACCCACTTTTACCCCCACCAAACCAAAATTCTTTTGTAACAAACCCAAGCCCGCGAAGTCGCCTTCTTTCATGTTTGAGGCATCGAGCAAGGTCGAACCCGTCGATTCGGGGCCGATGGTGCGCTGGGTTAGTGTGTTGCGGGCGAGTACAAACGAGCTGTCGATTCGTCCCGTTTTTAAGCGTAAAAATCCTTTTCGTTCGGATACCGACCAGAGTGAATTATCGGGGTTGTGGTTCCATTGCCAGACCAAGGGCAAGGCCGCGTCGCTCTTCTTGCGTGCAAATTCATCGGAGGCTACAATATTGGGAATGAGCGATTTATTGGCAGGTAAATCCAGTGTTTCGGGGACTTTCCCGTTAATACCCAGCACAGGCCAGTCGTTTTCCCATGTTACAGGTACCAAATACGGAATGCGTCCAACCCCGCCATAATCGCGGAACAGGTACGAGAACCAGCGGCCGTCGGGGGTGTCAATCAGGCCGCCCTGCGCCACGCCCAAATCCTGCAACGCCACGCGGCCTTCCCACGGCCCCGTGAGCTTGTCGGCGCGGTGGATAATCACCGTCCGCATGCCGCCTCTTGGCCAGCAAATATTGAACAAATAGTATTTTCCGTTCACCTTAAACAGCTGCGAGCCTTCTGCTCCGAGCATGATGTTGTTCCCCGCTGGTGCGCTGCCGTTTTCGATGATGGTTTGGTTGAGTCCTCCTTTTTTGATGCCAGATACATCGCTCGTCAGCTCAATGATTTTGATTTTTCCGTTGCCATAAATCATATATACCCTGCCATCGTCGTCGAAATACAAACTGTGGTCGTGGAGGCTTGGCGCGAACGAAACCGATTTCCAAGGGCCTTTTTCGATGTTTTTGGTGGAATAAATGTGGGTTTTACCTGTTGTCTGGGCAAACGTGGTGACGTAAAAAAGTCCGTTGTGGTACTTGATGCAGCTCGCCCAAGAACCCCGCCCGTAAGTACCTTTGCCGTCGGTGAGGTTGAGCGAAGGCACATTGGCCAGCGTGTCATAGACATAACCAAACAGTTGCCAATTCACCAAATCCGTCGATTTCATCAGAGGCACGCCGGGGCTCATGTGCATGGTGGTACTGCTCATGTAGTACGTTTTCCCGACGCGAATCATCGACAAGTCGGGTACGTCGGCATAAATGATGGGATTATGGGCGGTTTGTGCCATGACTTCTGTGGTCAACAAAAGCCCCAGAATCCACCGAAAAACACAATGAAAATTACATCTTAACATACGTTTATACTAATAGTCCGTGTTAAATTGACACAATTTAGTTTGCGATTTATCTCGTTATTATTTTGCAATTCCTACTCTGGTAGCTTACTTCTATTTTACCAATCTTATCTGAAAAAACCGTGGCGTCGGCCTGCCGTTTTCGGACGTAATTTTCAGCCTAATAAGCGCTTTATCATCCGCTTTTACAGTAATCACTTTATCTTTCACCGCGATAACCTCCGCCGCCCGATCATTGATAAAAATACCCACCTCCTCCGTTTTCAGATTCCCCGAAAAATGAATGTCAAGCGTTTTTCCAGTCAGTTCCTTATTTTGTAATTGGTAGGAGATATACGAGCGGGTATTTCGCCAAAAACGGCCGTCGTCGTCGTAGCCCGAGTCGCTTTTTTCGCCCTTATACGCATGATCTACTTCGGGTTGTTGTTCGCCGCAATTAATCTTATCAATCGTTCGGGCTTCCAAGGCCAATGCCTCGGCTTCCTGCTGACGTCGGGTTGCTTTTTGAGCGTCGAAATCAGCCTGTGTAAAGGTCTGGAAATACATCTGGTAACGGGCATCGTGGATTTCGTAGAACGGTTGTAGCGTCAGCGAGTCGAGCGTAAAGGTCAGATTACCAGCTGGCTTTACCTTTGAAAGATAGGAGTCGGCATTGCCAATCAACGCATACGCTTTGTCGATGGGGTACAGCTTCCCTTTCGTTTCGTGTCCCATGCGGCTGTCGTCGGCAAACAGCCCTACCAGGTCTGTTTTAGCGGTTTGCGCCGCCAATACAATGGGCCCGTGCACAAACGCCGCCCAAGTGGAGTTGTCGGGCAGGTATTCCAGCTTGGTTGACGTCGAAAAACGCACTGTCACTTTATCACCCGATTTCCATTTTTTCTCAATGCCCATGTACTGTGCGGGTTGGGCGTTGACAAGATACGGTTTTCCATTGACCAGTACCTCAACGTTTTTCGCCCATTTCGGGTAACGAATTTGTAAGGCAAACGTCTGTGATTTAGCTAGTTTCAGTACCAGTTCTGTCTGGTTTTTGTACGGAAACTCAGTGCTTTGGGTGAGTTGAATATGCTTTTCTTTCCAGTCTAAGGTGGAAGGGATAAACAGGTTGACAAATAGGTTATTGGGCGAATGGCTGTAAATCAATTCGCCATATTTTGTATGGTTTTCGATGCCCGAACCAACGCAGCACCACATACTGGTTTCGGGTTGGGAATAGACCCGATAATGGTTGGGCCGAATGGGCGTAAAATACACAAAACCACCCTTTTGTGGATGCTGACTCGACAGGATGTGGTTGTACAAAACCCGTTCGTAAAAGTCGAGGTACGTCGGGTCGTTTTTGTCCAGAAACAGTGCTTTGCTTAGCCTAAGCATGTTAAACGAATTGCAGGTTTCGGGTCCCTGATTCGATTTGAGCATCGAACTGAAATCATTCGTCGGGTTAAAATGCTCACGCACGCTGTTTCCTCCGAAGGCCACGCTGCGGGTTTGAGATACATTTTGCCAGAAAAAACGCGCTGCTTCCGACCAGTCGGCATTGCCTGTTAGTTGTGCAATCTTTTCAAACCCAATCACCTTCGGAATCTGCGTATTGGCATGTAAACCAGTTAGTTTGTCTTGTTTTTGGAGTAACGGATTCAGTATCGCGCGGTGCGAAATGCGCTGGGCGGTGGTCAGGTATTTTTGATTTTTGGTCAACAGGTACAGGTCGGCAAAAACCTCGTTCATGCCCCCGTGTTCGGTACGGAGGATTTGTTGGATTTGGTCGTCTGAAAGCGGCTGAATGAGTTCGATAAACCAGTTCCCCAAACCGACCAATACCTGTTTGGCTTGCTGATTACCCGCAAATTCGTAGGCATCCCGTAAGCCTGCAAACAACTTATGAATGTTGTAGAGGGGCACCCAAGTGTTGTTCAGGCCAAAACTGCTGCCGTCGATGTCGCCTTTGTGAATCCGTTCCCAAAATACTTTTCCCTGCGGAATACCGCCCACGTAGCCGTTCCCATTTTTAGTCTGACACTGAGCCAGTTGGTTCACCATATAATCGAGCCGTTTTTTGAGTTCGGCATTGCCCGTCGAGGCGTACATCATGGCCAGTGCCGATAGGTAGTGCCCACCGATGTGGCCGTCCAGCCCTGAGCTTTCCCAGTTTCCATAGCGCTCGGCTTTCAAGGGCAAACCCGCGTCGATGAGGTACGGCGCCAGTAGCTTATCGGGGTTCAGCGACAGGATGTACCGCATGTCCACATCCTGCGCGTTTTTGAAAGCGCCATTCGTTACCTTCACCTCCTGAAGGGCAAACGGTTGCATCTGCCCGAATGCCGAAAAGCTGAGTAGGAAGGCGGTTAGGCTATGTAGTAGTGTTGTTCGCAAGGCATCTTTCTTTATCCATGGAAAGGTTTTGAACCTTTCTATGGGTACACGTTTTTATTTCAAGACGGCATCGTTGCCGCTGTATTTCAGGAATTTAAACGAGGCGGAGTTGTCTGATTTTTCTCCCGACGAAGTCGCATACAACCCATACACGCAGCCAATGAAACTGTTGGCCACTTTGGTGCTCAGGAACTTACCATCCACCTGCTCTTTCACCAGTTTCCAGTTGTTTCCATCGGTCGAGTAGTAAAAGCTGTAAAGCGCACCTTCTGACTGTATTTTGAAAAACACTTTGGCCGTAGGAGCTTCTAAAGGCAGTTCAGTCACCAACTCAACCGTTTTATCTTTGCTCTTCAATAATTGAATGACGTCTTTGCCTTCGTTCTGCGTTTTGGCTAAAAAGTAAAAATGGCGTTCGTCCTGAAAAGTGACCAACCCTGCTTTCTCATTGGCCTTTTTAGGTGAAAAATTTACTTCCGTTTCGGCGCTGCTGGTCAAATGCTGCTGGCGTTTCCCGACAAATGAAGGGTTACCCATTTCCGAAATGGTTTCGGGTTTTAGTTTGAACGTCAGGCCGTTGGCTTTGGATGTTTTGAACGAACTGCTGTCTACCGTTCTCAAAAATAGCATTGATAAATCCAGTCCTTTGTCGAAGGTCATGGTGTAGGTAAAGTTGCCGTTTTGTGGTAACGCACCTTTTTGTTTTACCTCCTTGATGTTGGTGGCATACTTGTATTCAATGGCTTTTTCGCCGTGCTCAATCATCGGCCAATCGTTTACCCACGTGAGTGGTGCAATGAACATTTCGCGACCTGTGTTGTAAAAATCACCTTCGTATGGACGAACGGCTAAGAAAATCGAGTACCAATTCCCGTCGGGGCCTTCGATAAACTGGGCGTGTCCTGCCGACGTAATTGGGTTGGGACGGTCGGCAGGTAAACCTCGCTGTGTCAATACAGGGTTACCCTCAAACGGCACGTACGGCCCCCAAACGTCGCGGCTACGCAAAGCCACCTGCGAGTGATTAACGGACGTTCCTCCTTCGGCACAATAAAGAATATACCAATCATTACGTTTCAAAATGTGCGGCCCTTCTATCCAAACGGGTTTTTTGGTAATGTCCACTCCACCGTTTATCAATTGCTTTTGCTCTCCGATGGTTTTTAAATTTTTGTAATCAAACTCATACATTCGCACGGTGCGATGGCCAGGGTAAAGCGGCTTATTATCAGGTGCATCGCTGTTGTAAACGATGTATGCTTTATCGGTAGCTTCGTCAAAATAAATGGATGGGTCGATGCCCCTGACTTGTGGTAGTTTTACAGGGTTGCTGTACGGCCCTGCTGGATTGGTGGCGGTTACGACAAAATTGCCATCGTGGTCAATATCGGTACAGGTAACGTAATAGACACCTTTGTAATAACTGATGGCGGGGGCAAACAACCCGCGCGTCATGCGCTCGCCCATAAAATCCATTTGCGACGGACGGCTGATGACGTTCCCGATTTGTTTCCAGTTTTTCAGGTCACGGCTGTGCATGATAGGCAGCCCTGGAAAGTACGAAAACGTAGAATGCACGCTGTAATAATCAGCACCGACTTTAACAATGCTCGGGTCAGGATAAAAACCCGTCAGAATTGGGTTATTTAAAGTAACTTTCTGGGCCTGAGCTAAAGGGCTCAAGGCCATTAAGCAAGCCAGACAAAAGGTAGTGAATGCGTTTTTCAACATGGTTATTAGTAAAATATTCTTTCTGTTAATTTATTGGGCAACAAACACATACGATTTTCCTGCCTGCGTTGGCACATCGTATAGCATCGTTTCTTTCAACGAAAGAGGAGCCACGTTGGCTTTAGCCGAAATGACAGGGGTTGCTGTTTTTTGGGTCACATAAAACATATTCGGATTCTCACCCGTTGCGGGCTTTAAACTACCGCCACTGGTAAGTTTGAGAGCATTCGGCGTACGTACCCTTAGGTTACCTCCCAAGGTTGATTTTACGGTCAGTTTGGTCAGTTTACCGTCTTTCCACTGCATATCTGTCACTTCAAAACCGCCGATGGCACGCAAGCCGCCCACGTTGCCAGCAGGCCACACATCGGGTAGTGCAGGCAGCAGGTGTACGGCACCGTCAGCACTTTGCATTAGCATTTCGGTGATGCCCGACGTACAGCCAAAATTGCCGTCAATCTGGAACGGTGGGTGTGCGTCAAACAGGTTGTTATATGTACCGCCGCCTTCCTTGATGATACCAAGGGGCGTTAACTGATTCTGAATCAATGCATAGGCGTGGTTGCCGTCCTGTAACTTTGCCCACCAGTTTACTTTCCAGCCCATGCTCCAGCCCGTCGAAACATCGCCACGGTGGATGAGGGTAGTCCGCGACGCACTGAATAATTCGGGCGTGCGGTAAGGGGAAATCTGGTTAGATGGGAACAGGCCGTACAGGTGCGACACGTGGCGGTGGTGGTCGTTGGGGTCGTCCACGTCGTCGAGCCATTCCTGCAACTGACCGTATTGACCCACGTGCATCGGTGCCAGTTTATTCCGTAATTGTTTGAGTGTATCAGCAAAAGCAACGTCTTTTTTCAGGATTTCCGTGGCTCGAATCACCGTACTGAAGGCATCAAATACAATCTGGTTGTCCATCGTCGTACCTGCATCCAGCGACGAACCGTCGTGGGCTTGCGGGGCGTTCTCGGGGGAGCTACCAGGGTTGATCACCAGCCATTTGTATTTAGGGTGTTCAATCAGAAAATCGGCGTAGAAAAGGGCTGCACCTTTCAGAATGGGGTAAGTTTTTGTCAGATACGCTTTGTCGCCACTGTACAGATAATGCTCCCACAAATGTTGGGCTGTCCAACCACCGCCGCCGAGCCACATCCCCCAGAAAGCCCCGTCGATGGCACCCGTTGCCCGCCAGATGTCGGTATTGTGATGCGCCATCCAGCCACGGGTGTGGTACATTTTGCGCGCCGTTTCCTGACCTGTTTCCGATAGCTCCGTTATCATTCTCAAAAACGGTTCGTGCAGCTCCGACAGGTTGGTTTTTTCGGCAGGCCAGTAGTTCATCTGGGCATTGATGTTGATGGTGTATTTGCTGTCCCACGGTGGTTTCATACGGTGGTTCCAGATGCCTTGTAAATTGGCAGGTTGTCCCGATTCACCGTTGGCCGATGGCTGCGAAGACGAAATAAGCAAATAGCGACCATATTGGTAATAGAGCGTAACCAGCTGAGGTTCATTGACCGAGCGGAAGTTTTTAAGCCGTTCATTCGTCGGGCGCTTGGCGGCATCTGTAGTGCCAAGATCCAGTTTAACCCGATTAAAATAGCGTTGGTAGGCGGCAATGTGTTGCGCCAGTAGGGCGGCGTACGGTTTAGAAAATGCCTTATTCAGGTAGTCGTAAGCGCGGGCTTTTTCATTACCTGAAATGTCTTTATAATTGATGAAGTTGGTCGCAATCGAAATATAGATGGTAGCCGACGTAGCTCCTTGTACGGTCAGGCTGGTATCGTTGGCGGCGATTGTGCCGCCGTTGGTTTTGATTTTCGTGATACCCATGTATTTCACCATGCCTTTCACCCCTTCGTGGTCGGAGGTAGTGCCTGCAATGGTAAGCTCGTTGGCATTGGTGCTGATGACAGGTTTTGCCTGAGGGGTAGTATAGGAAGCGCGGAACGAAAGCGCACTTGGTTTGCTTGCCGTGAGCTGTACCACCAATACGCGCTCTGGCAACGACGCAAACAGTTCGCGGGTGTAGGTCACCCCATTAGTGGTATAATTTGTTTTTGCAACGGCTCGCTCAATGTCGAGGTCACGGTAATAATCGGTGTAATTGTCGTGGCCGTCAAACGTAAGCTGCAAACTACCAACGGGCTGAAACATCTGCCCGTGCGATTTTTTGGTGATAATGGTTTTATTGGCGAGTTTTTCGGCGTCTTTTTGTTTTCCGTCAAAAATCAGCTGGCGGATTTGGGGCAACGACGCCCACGCGTCGGGGTTATCGTTGCGGTTAGGGCTACCCGACCAGGCGGTGTGTTCATTCAGCTGAATCGTTTCTTTGCCAACATTGCCATAGACCATACCGCCCAACCGCCCGTTGCCAATCGGCAGGGCATTTTCCCAGACGGTTCCCGCAGGTTGGTTGTACCAGAGTTTGAGGTTACCAGCATTTTGACAAAAACTCATTGTCGAAAAAATTATCAATGCGCAAAACGAAAAACACTGGTTCATTTCTTTAAATATTTTGGTCGGAACTTACTTTTTGGCTACTTCCTTCGTGGAAATTAGATAAATGTGTAAATGTGACACATTTAAGATTATAAAAAAAATAGTGATGGTAACACTACCGATTTGGTATACAAAATAATATTGGATACAATAATGCAGGCTGATTTGAGTAGCCATTAAATATAAAAAGAGTTCAATTTATTTTATTTAACGTACAAACAATGTAAAAATCAAAAAAGATGTAAGTGACAACTGCCACTTACATCTCGGCATTCCATCTATCTATTGTTCTACTTCATTCATTTGTTAAAATTAGTAACCTGGGTTTTGCGTAAACAAGCCATAATAAATTAGTATTAATATAACCAAACAAAGAATTATTGTGAATAGTCTAACAAAAGTACTAAATTCTGCTATCTTATGGTAATTATTACAATAAGATAGCAGATATTTTTTTAACGCTAAAAAAAAGCAAATACATTATAGTAAATAATACCATAAGTCCGCTTATGCCTCTGATTAACCTTTAATAGACACCTCCTATGAATTCGAGCAATCAGCGACTCTCGGTCACCGAAAAAATCGGTTATAGCCTTGGCGATTTGGCAGCTAACCTTATTTTTCAGACGTTGATGACGTTTTTGGCGTATTTCTATACCGATGTTTATAAAATCCCTGCGGGTACGGCGAGTGTCATCATTTTTGTGGGGGGAATTCTGGGCGCTTTTTTTAACGTATTGATGGGAATTATCGCTGACCGTACCAATACGCGGTGGGGAAAATTTCGTCCGTGGGTGGTATGGACTTCTCTTCCATTTGGAGTGATTTCGTTGTTGGCTTTCTCGACGCCCGATTTCAGCGAAACGGGTAAAGTTATCTATGCCTTGACGACATATCTTTTACTTGTGATTACTTATTCGGCCAATAATTTGCCCTATTCGGCGCTAAGTGGAGTCATTACGGGTGATATGAAGGAGCGAAATAGCCTTTCTTCGTACCGTTTTGTGGCAGTTATGGTGGCTCAGTTTATCATTCAGTCGTTGTTGTTACCTTTGGCGTTGTCGCTGGGGCATGGAAATAAAGCCGTTGGGTTTGAGAAAGTAATGCTCTTTTTTGCCATTGTAGGGGTGATTTGTTTTTGGATTACTTTTTTAACCACCAAAGAGCGTATAGTTCCTCCCGTCGAAGAGAAAAACTCGATAAAACAAGATTTAACTGACCTTCTTAAAAATAAGCCTTGGGTTATTATGCTGGTCGTGACTATTTTGGTATTTGTTACGTTGGCCCTTAAAGGGGGGATGTATATCTACTATTTTAAGTATTATCTTGACCCTGCTGCCCAAGCGAACTACCTAGAGTCCATTGGTTTTAATCGTTTTATTGGAGGCCTCAATGAAACCATTACGAGTATAGGATTAGGTAAATTTGAGTGGCCCGAAGATGCGCCTACGTCAGCCAATAGCGTTTTTAATGCCGGAGGAATTATTTTCATGATTGTTGGCATCATGTTTTCAAAACCACTGGCTGACCGCTTTGGTAAGCGAAATATCTTCGGAATTTTCTTGGCATTGTCGGCGCTGTGTTTATTAATGTTTAATTTTTATGCCAAAGAGAGCATTGGTCTCGTGTTTTTCACTCAAATCTTACACGGATTTACTTATGGCGTCACTATTCCATTGCTTTGGGCGATGATTGCTGACGTCGCTGACTATTCAGAATGGAAAAACAATCGCCGCGCCACTGCTATTATCTTTTCTGCCATGATTTTTGGGTTAAAAGCTGGACTTAGTATTGGTGGATCACTTGGGGCAGCAATCCTGTCTAATTATGGATATGTAGCTGAGCAATCAGAACAGACAGCAGAGGCTGTCAACGGAATTAAAATGGCAGTAAGCATCTATCCTGGATTGATTTTTCTCGTGGGTGTCGCATTGTTATTTTTGTATGAAATCAATAAAACGATGGAGGTACAAATTGAAGCTGAATTGAAAGAAAAACGTCAATAGTAGGTATTGGACTACTGCTTCGTTGAAGTGACCAAAGTTTCATACATGCCCCAAAAAATTGATTACTACAGTTAATAAAAATTAAAAAAATGCCAGAAGAAAGCATTGAACACATTGATTTCGCAGAACTTAACGAGCGAGCAATCTCTCAACCATTGGTTTCGCATTTGTTTACGGCCGATCCATCGGCGCATGTTTTTAACGGAAAAATTTACATTTATCCTTCCCACGACATTGATGCAGGGATTCCGTTTAACGACAACGGCGACCATTTTGGAATGGAAGACTACCACGTTTTTTCAATGGAATCGGTGGGAAGTGAAGTTATTGACAATGGAGTAGCCCTTCATGTAAATGATGTTCCGTGGGCCGAACGACAGCTATGGGCACCTGACGCCGCACACAAAGACGGCAAGTATTACCTTTATTTTCCTGCCAAAAATTACGAAGGAATTTTTCAAATCGGAGTTGCTGTTTCAACCTCACCAACGGGTCCTTTTGTAGCTGAAAAATCACCAATAAAAGGTAGTTATAGTATTGATCCTGCGGTATTTGAAGACACCGATGGAAGTTATTATTTGTACTTTGGTGGAATTTGGGGGGGACAACTACAAAAGTACCGCAATAATGTCTATGGTGCTGATAATCAGGAGCCATCAGCACACGAAATAGCACTGTGTCCAAAAATTGCCAAACTAACCGATAACTTATTGGAGTTTGCTGAAAGCCCAAGGGATGTGCAAATTTTGGATGAAGCAGGGAATTTGTTGTTAGCTGGCGACAATGAGCGTCGTTTTTTTGAAGCGCCTTGGTTGCATCGTTATAATGGTAAGTACTATTTCTCGTATTCGACTGGAGACACGCATTATATCTGCTATGCCACGGGTGATTCGCCCTATGGGCCTTTTACCTACCAAGGCCGAATTCTTCAACCCGTAGTAGGTTGGACAACCCATCACTCAATTTGTGAAGTAGAAGGGAAATGGTACCTTTTTTACCATGATTCGAGCCTCTCAGAAGGGGTTACTCACCTTAGAAGCATCAAAATGACGGAAATTTTTTACGATGCTGAAGGTAAAATTCAACTGATTGCGCCGTACACTCGGTCAGACGATAGTCAGATCGAAGCACAATAGTAACAGTCAGAATATATTGCTTAATTGTAAGGTTTCGGTCTGACGATCGTCAGGCCGAAAAGGGCTATACTTCAAAAGTAAATCCTTTTTCTAAGAGTTTATTATACACATTTTCGTCGAATCTGTACAAGGTGGCAGCGCGATGCGAAACGTCTTGTTGACGCTCTTGCGTATCTACCAATAGGTTCATTTTCAGAAACTTTTTTCTAAAATTCGATTTGTCGAGTTTTTGTCCCAGAATCGCTTCGTAGAGTTCGAGCAATTGTAAAAGTGTAAATTTTGCAGGTAGTAAATTGAATCCAATGGGTTCGTGCTGAAGTTTATGTTTTAAAAAATTAAGGCAATCCTCAAAAATTTTATTGTGGTCAAAAGGCATTGCTGGCACTTCTTGAATGTTAAACCACGATACATCGGCTTCAGTAGGGCCTGGATGTAGCTCAAATTTTTCGATATTAACCAACGCATAATAGGCAATGGTAATGACTCTTCGATTGGGAAATCGACGAACCTGCCCGAAAGTCTTAAACTGCTCTAAATAAATATTTTCCACAGAAGTTTGCGATGACAAAATTCGACCAGCAGCTTCATCGATACTTTCATTATATTTTATCCAACTGCCTGGCAAAGCCCATTGACCGAGGGTGGGGCCAATGCCATGTTTGACCAAAAGAATAGAAAGCTGCGCATCCTTAAATCCAAAAATAAGGCAATCAATAGACAGAGCGTCAATAATCTCGTCGGTGAAGTTCAAGAGGAATGATGATTTGATGAAACAACTTCATTAGTGATAGTAAAGATAGTACGGCTAATTGATAACATTCCCTTAATTTCTCTTGTTTTATTTTTGGCACAAATAAAAACGGGCTCAATAGGACACTTTCCGTTTTAAAACGTATTAAATCCACATCCGTCATTTCTTGTCTATTCTTGTCTAACTTAACCATTTATATGAAAAACAGATTTATTTCCCTCTATGCCGTTATTTTATTTATCATCTCTGCCGTTCAGGCCCAAGAATTAAAATTCCGTTCTGATAGTACTTTTCGTATTGTGCAGTTTACCGATTTGCACTACAAGGCGGGAGCGGAGCCTTCCAAAAAATCTATTTCGATGATGCGTACTACCCTCGACGAACAGAAGCCTGATTTAGTAGTTTTTACGGGCGATGTGGTAGTCAGTGCTCCTACTAAAAAGGGCTGGGACGAAGTACTTGAAGTGGTGATTTCGCGCAAAATCCCTTACATAGTTACGTTGGGAAATCATGACGATGAAAGCGAAATGAATCGTGCTGAAGTGGCTGCTTACGTAGCAACAAAACCTTATCTTTTGAATAAAGCCCCATCAATTCCTGGGGTAGATGGCTATTTGAATGCGGCAATAACCATAAAGGGAAAATCGGGTGCCAATACAGCTATTCTTTATGCGATGGATTCGCACGCGTATTCAAAAATGAAACATCGGGTAGAAGGCTACGGCTGGTTTAGTCATAATCAGGTAGATTGGTTTCGGAAGACCAGTGCCCAATTTAAAGTAGCCCAGAAAGATACCTTACCCGCTTTGGCCTTTTTTCACATTCCATTACCTGAGTACCGAATGGCGTTTGATAATATTAAAAACCGTCGCCGTGGCGTACGTTACGAAAATGAGTGCCCGCCAAGTGTCAATTCGGGGATGTTTACGGCGATGGTAGAATCGGGTGATGTGCTAGGGACTTTTGTAGGGCATGACCACGTCAATGATTATTTGGTAGAATATTACGGTATTGCCTTGACCTACGGCTGCTTTTCTGGAAGCGAAAATACTTATTTGCGCACCAAAAATGGCGCTCGCATCATTGAGTTAAAAGAAGGTAAAAAACAGTTTTCGACTTTTATTCGGGAGTTTGACGGAGCTATTTTGTATCCCGTTACGTTTCCATTTGCAACCAAAAAATAGAAAAAAAATAACGAAGTACGAGTAAACGAATATCTAAAGGGATGTTGGAGTCGAAACAGCTCACAACATCCCTTTCTTGTTATCTAGCCTTGCGCGAAAAGCCTACGACTTTGTAAAGTTTTCCGTCGGCTTTGGTGAAAACGTACATTTCATTATCTAAACCAACACCGATATGAGGATCGGGTTTGGCGGGAGAAAGCAATTGAAAAAAGCCCGTAGGCTGGTTGTCAATCAAAAGCTCAATTTCTTGAATATGAGCTTCTTTTCCTTGAATAAATTGTGCATTTTCTGCAAAGAAAATCCGCCCGTTGTTGATGTCAGTAAATACATACTTGCCTTGTAAATCAGGATTGGCTTTGCCCTGATACACAAAACCTCCTGCAATGGCCTTGCCCTCGTCGTGGTCGTATTGCATAATGGGATACGTATATTTTTGAGGAGGTTCGTTGGCGGGCAATGGAAAAACTTTGTCCATTCGTCCGCGCGGATTAATCATAAATGTTCCTTCGCGGTCGGGCCAGCCGTAATCTGCGCCCGCTTTCCCAAGGTTCAACTCTTCGATGTTGGTTTGTCCAATGTCAGTAATGAGCATTTTTCCGTCAGGACTCCAGGCGATACGGTTGGGATTGCGAAATCCTCGACAAAACACCTCTTTGACGGTAGTTGGAGAGGTTGCGTTGGCATAAGGGTTACTTTCTGGAATACCATATCGACCGTTTCGGCTATTTTTTCCGAGGGGATCGATACGCAACACCGAACTCCACGCTCCGTTGGTACTGTTGCAAATGTGAGGAAAACCGTTTTCGGAAGCCCCGCCATCCCCAATACCGATGTACATCAAACCGTATTCTTTATCTCCTGCTTTGGCAAGGGGATTGAAGGTGATTTCTTGCATTCCGTGAATGGGCGAAACCATGTTGATACGAAATAACTCCCGCCCTTTAACCGAAAAAGGAATCGTGCCCGAATTGGCGATTTTCCACTCCGTGACTACCCATTGCAAAGTGACTTTGATGGAATCAGCATATCGAAAATCGGCCAAAGCACTGTTTGCTTTTTCGGTGTGCGTGGTATATAACAAGCCATTTTGGGAAAAATCAGGATGAAAAGCATAGCTTCCGAAGCCTGTTGCCAAGCCCGGAGAGGCAATAAACTGAGGCCGTTCTTTACGAATATCGAAAGCAATATTCCACTGATTATTAATAAGTTCGTATAAGATTCCTTGCAAATCAGAGACAAAAACGCGGTCTTTTTCGCCTTTCAATACAAGCATTTTGTTGATGCGTGCCAATGGGGCTTTAGGGCCTGTGGCAGGAGCGGTTGAGAGGTAGTGAAGTTGTATTTGCCAACCTTCCTTTTTGATTTTGTTGGGCAAAGGGTCTAACACCGCTCCTATCGCTTCTTTATCGCGGGCTAGTTCCTTTTGATTTTTATGAATAAAAGCCAAGATAGCCTCAATTTCAGCTCTTTTAAGTTGAGTGAAGGGAGGCATGATTTGTTTATACTCTTCAAAAAGTTTGGTCAGGCGGGCATCTCCGCTGGCAAGCACCTCGGGGGCATTATGGATGACTTTTTTCAACCACTCGGCGGGTAATTCGGTCGTGGCTCGTTCTAAACTTGGCCCTATTCCTTTTTGAAGGAAATTATGACAAGTGGAGCAATTGGCCTGAAAAAGTTGCTGCCCTTTGGCCAGTATTTTGGTATCAGTAGTATAGGATGTTTGGGCAAATACATTCCATTGACTTAAGGAAATGGCAAAAAATAGCCAATAAAAACGCTTTTTAAAAAAGAGTGTGAGGGGTTTTTGAAGCATATCGTGAACAGATTTTCCTTAAAAAGAAAACAGATGGTAGGTCTATACTCAACTAGATTGAATTGGCTTCATTCTCTATAAAAATTTAATTTCAACGCTTGCTTCGCTTATTTTTTATGAAAAATCAAAATTCAATTTTTGGTTTTCAGGGGATGTACGAATAAATAAAGGATTCGGTAGCATTCTTTTTAAAACACATAGAGAAAACTAGAATAAACATAATCTGGTTAGATAAGCTTTCGAGTGCTTTGGCATCGGCCTCATGGTGCCCTGCTTTCTTAAAATCGTAGTCACGCAAGTTGACGTGTACAACTGGCTTTTCGGAAATGGAGGGAGTTGGCCGATTAAGCAATCGATACTCACCCAATTGCAACTATGTTATGTATTGGCGGTTTCCGATAGAAGTGTGCTAACTCATGACTTAAAATCACGGCTAAGGTATTGGTAGAATCTTTACCAAACTCACGAAAAATATCAATTGCTTTCTGAACTAAAAGGAATATTCTACGTCTTGCATTCATCCCGTTATTTCATCTGAACAATCGTCACTCCCGCACCGCCACGGTCGGGGTGTTCATCGGTCATTTTTCCTACTTGTTTGAATGTTTTGAGGTAATTACGAACCAATTGCCTCAAAATACCGTCACCTTTTCCGTGCACAATTCGTAATTCGTCGTAGCCCAGCATGATGGCGTTATTGATAAGTTCATCAAGCTCAATCATCGCTTCTTCACCCCGTTTTCCTCGAATATCAAGGTTGAAACTAAAATTGAGCATTTTCTCGTTCATGTCAATTCCTCCAAGGCGGATGCCCGCGCTTTTTTCGCCCGTAGCTTCTTTAAACGCCTTCTTTGACACCTTTTCCAAACGGTTTAATTTCACGTTTGATTTTAGGTCGCCAATCCGAATTTCGGCATCTTTCCCTTTCAACGCCAACACCTCTCCTACCGTCGTTTGGCCTTTGATTCGGACAAAGCTACCAACGGCAATTTCTCCTTTTTCGGGTAAAAACTCCTCTTTTTCGGGTTCATTTACGGGTTGAAGCACGAGTTCTTTCTCCTCAAATTTTTCCAGTTCTTGGCGGACTTGCTTGGTAGGTTCGCGCTCGGCTTTGTTCTCCTTGATTTCACGAATTGTATTCTCAATGCGTTGGTTAGTATCGGCCAACAATTGCTTCGCTTTCTGCTTGGCGTCGTTCAAAATTTTCTTTTGGTCGTTATCCAAACGTTGTTGCAAGGCTGTCGTTTCGGCCAATTGCTGGGCCAGTTTTCGTTCTTTGATACCCACTTCGAGGTTTTTTTCCGAAAAGACCTTTTTCTCAATTTCCAGTTCTTTAATCAACTTTTCAAAGTTGACCTGCTGAGAACCTAGTTTACCTTTTGCCCGCTGCACTACGGCCTTGGGCAATCCAATTTTTGAGGCAATTTCAAAGGCAAACGAACTCCCTGGTTTTCCTATTTCGAGTTCATAAAGTGGCTCTAAATGCTCCCCATCGTAACGCATCGCACCGTTGACCAATCCCTGCGTTTTATCGGCGTAGGTTTTGAGGTTGGTATAGTGGGTATTGATAACCCCGTACGCGCCTGATTTGGTCAAATCTTCCAGAATCGCTTCGGCAATCGCTCCTCCCAAACTTGGCTCGGTTCCTGTCCCAAATTCGTCAATCAAAAACAGTGTTTTTTTCTGGCTAAAGTTCAAGAAGTACTTCATATTGGTGAGGTGGCTACTGTACGTACTCAGGTCATTATCAAGGTTTTGCTCGTCACCAATATCAATGAACAGATGTTGGAAAAGTCCGATGGTTGAATCTTCCCGCATAGGAACCAACAGCCCGCACTGAAACATATATTGTACCAAACCAATGGTTTTTAGCGATACCGATTTTCCACCTGCGTTTGGGCCTGAAACGACCAAAATTCGTTGCTGCTGCGACAGTTGAATAGTCAATGGTACTACCTTTCGGCCTTGTTTTTGGAATGATAAATACAACAAGGGGTGCCGCGCTTGCCGCCAATCTACCACGGGTTGATTCACAAATCTAGGCTGCGAGGCATCCAATAGCGACGCTAGTTTGGCCTTGGCTCTAATGAAATCAATCATGCCTAAAAACTGATACGCCCGCTGCAAATCGCTCAAATGTGGACGAATTTGGTTAGCTAATTGAATCAGAATACGGTTGACTTCGCGGCGCTCTGCATATTCCAACTCACGAATTTCGTTATTGGCGTCCAGTACTTCGGCAGGTTCCATAAAGAGCGTTTGACCCGTCGCTGATTCATCGTGGACAAACCCTTTTAATTTGCGCTTGTGCTCTGCAGAAATCGGAATCACCATGCGACCATTACGCACCGTAAACGACACGTCATCGTTGACCCAGCCACTATTTTTGGCGTGTTTGAGGATAGATTCCAATTTTTTACGCACCGTTGCCGCCTCAGAAATCAGCCGTCGCCGAATATCTGCTAACTCAGGCGAGGCGTTGTCTTTCACCAAACCACGGTCATCAATAATGCGGTCGATAGAATCACTGACCGATTTCTCCACCTTCACATTCCCTGCTAACTCCCGTAAAAACGGGAAACGGTGATCTTCTTGGTCAGCCAAAAATTTTAACACCTGGCGAATCGTACGAAGTGATAATTTCAGGTCATAAAACTCTTCCAAAGAAAGCAACATGCCTTCGATACGAATTTTGTCGAGGGCACTAGTCACGTCTAAGTAATTTTGGGCAGGAAACTCGCCCGAAGTTTCCTCCATAATCGCCTTCATCTCGGCGGTTTGGCGGGTAAGTTTATCAATGACGGCAAAATTGTCCGAAAAGCGAATCTTCTGCACGAATGCTTGCCCAAGCGGGCTCAAGCAAAGCTCTCTCAAGTGCTCGCGAATACGGTCAAAACCTAATTTTTGTTCTAAATCTTGCGGGTATAACATTGCTATTTTGTCATGCAGTTCTGCATTTATAATCACTTTTCAATGCGTAATGTTCACTGAAAAGTTCCTACAAAGGTACGAGGATAAAAGCAAAAAAGCGGCTACCCCCAGTGGAGCCGCCGCCTCAAACCCTATTTTATAGTGTATTTACTCAAATACTTTCTTCAATTCCAATTCCAAACTCGTATTGGGGTCTTTCAAAACAACATCCCCTTTGAGGTATTCAAACCTATCAGCAACCGAATAAATTTCGTAGTCAGAAAGTTCGGTCTCTGCGACGGTTTCTACCAATAGTTTCATGACAAGCGTTATTTTTTATCAACAAATATCAACAAAAAGCGTCTCAAATTTTTTTCTCTATCTTTGCCGTAAGTAAAAAACAGAAATATGGAACCCATCACTTTGTTATTTCGAAGTGTAGAAGGCTTTACCAATCACGAGTTTTATAACTTTTGTCTGGACAACTCTGATTTAAAATTTGAACGTACTGTACTGCCAAGGGTCATATCTAATTCTTTGCGCTAATTATCAATACTCGTTACCCAAACACATGTTCCATATCATTCCTGCGATTGACCTCATTGAAGGCAAGTGCGTTCGCCTCACGCAAGGCGATTACGGCCAAAAAACCATTTACAACGAAAACCCACTCGAAGTTGCCAAAGAGTTTGAAGATGCGGGCTTGACTCGCCTCCATTTGGTAGATTTGGATGGCGCCAAAGCCAAAAAAGTCGTCAACTGGAAAGTATTGGAGCGAATTGCCACCCAAACCCAGCTTCACATCGACTTTGGCGGCGGGGTACAATCCGACGAAGACCTGCGTGTGGTATTTGAATCAGGCGCCAAACAAGTAACGGGCGGAAGCATCGCCGTTAAAAATCCTGATTTATTTGAAGCTTGGCTTCAGCAATACGGTGGCGATAAAATGATTTTGGGTGCCGATGCCCGCAACGAACGAGTAGCCGTGAGCGGTTGGGAAGAAGGCACGGGGTTGTGGGTCTATGATTTTGTGCAACAATGGGTAGAAAAAGGAGCCAAATACACTATCAGTACCGACGTCGCTAAAGATGGATTACTTCAAGGCCCTTCCTTTGATTTGTACAAAAACCTTCAAGAGCATTGCCCCGAGTTGAATATCATTGCCAGCGGCGGGGTGAGCAACATTGGTGACATTGAGCGATTGGCTGAAATGAATCTTTTTGGCGTGATTGTCGGCAAAGCAATTTATGAAGGCAGAGTTACCTTGGCCGAATTAACACGCTGGGTAGCCTAACCCTAAAAATTAACTATAATTACTTAGAAGAAATACGGTGTTTAGAGATAAAAAATATAAAATTTAAACACCTATCCTGCTTTTTCTTTGATTAGTATAATACCGACATTTATTCCGACATCTTCTAAATAGTCGAAATTAAATTTGGTGTTACGATTACACTTTAAAAAAAATTTGGCAAACGCTTGCACAATATTTTTTTTATCATTTATCTTTGGCACAAGAATTAAGACGCAAAATAAATTTCTTCATTAAAATTAAAAGAGGGACATACTATCGAAACAACGCTTTACGTTAACTAATTGTACATAAAAAAATGGAAAAGTACCAAGTTAGCGACAGTGAGCTTGTTTCATTGTACATCCAAGGCAACGAGAAAGCCTTCGAAAAACTTGTTCAGCGTCACAAGTCAAAGATTTACACTACTATTTATTTGATTGTTAAAGATCAGTACGTAGCTGAGGATTTGATGCAAGATAGCTTTGTTAAGGCTGTAGACACCATCAAGTCTGGTAAGTATAACGATGAGGGCAAGTTTTTGCCGTGGATATTGAGAATTGCTCACAATTTGGCTATTGACCATTTTCGGCGCGATAAACGCTACCCCGAAATTGTATTTGAAGATGGAAGCAATGTGTTCAATACGTTAGATTTCTCGGAAGACTCGATTGAGTCCCTCCAGATTCGTCAAGAAACGCACGAGCACCTTCGCGAACTGATTCAACGATTGCCCGAACCTCAGCGCCAGGTGCTTATTATGCGCCATTACGAAGACATGAGTTTTCAGGAAATCGCCGATGCCACAGGAGTGAGTATCAACACAGCTTTGGGGAGAATGCGTTACGCGCTGATTAATTTGCGAAAGCAACTCAGCAACCGCGTTCCTATATATGATACAACTGTTTACCCCAGATGATGTAATTCGGTATGTTTACGAAGAAACCACCGAAGAAGAAAATTTGCTTATAGAAGATGCCCTCATAGGGGATCAGGAATTGTTAGAATTTTATCTCGATGCCCTTGAGATGAAAAGTCTGATGAACAAAATTGAGCGAACGCCGTCAAATAGCGTCGTTTCCAGCATTCTAGCGTATTCACAAAATTATAAGAGCAATCAATCGGTCGCCTAAAGCTTCGGTTGATTGCTTTTTTTATAGTTTGTGAACGCCGCGTAAAGCTCCGTCAATGACCTCAAAACACTTATTCTTGAGCGTCATAATGTCATCTTGCCCCAATCCTACTGTCACGAGTGGCTCGTGTACGATAGCTTTCATTGGATAACGAGAAAGACGAACAGGGCTCTCATCAGGTAAAATTTGATAGTTTGTCAGCAAAGTAACAGGCACCACTGGCACTTGCTGCTGAATCGCCATTTTGAATGCCCCGTCCACAAACGAGTGCATATGAGGTGGTTTTTTCGTTTTTATCCCCCCTTCTGGATAAATCACAATACTTCTGCCCTTAGCTAGCGTTTTTAACGCTCGACTCAACGAACCAACACGGCTTTGACTACTTTCACGATTGACTTGAATGTGAAGCTTTTGAAACATATAGCCAAACAACGGGATATTTTTCACTCCGTGTTTGCCTACGAAAGCAAAATAGTTTTCCAAAATTACCCCCATCACCGCGATGTCGAGATAAGAAAAGTGATTGGCACAAAACACGTACGCTTGTGCAGGGTCAGGGCGAAACTGGTACTCTACTTCTATTTTAATTCCTGCCAATGGAAAAAACAGTTTGCCCCAAAGTCGGTTTAACCAGTGGGCATATGGCTTCCAAGCTTCCCTTTGAAGGCAAATAAACATCAAAGGAAACAACAACAGGAAAATCAAAATGAGCCAAAAAGCACACCAAATTGTGTAGAGTAGCTTCATAAAAATAAATTGACGAATATTGAACCGTAAAATTAGATTTTATTCTGTACCCATTATAACCAAAAAGCTCCTATGAAACGAGTCGTATTCCAACATTTTGGGAAACCCGCCGAAATCCTCCACGTAGAAGAATCTCAACCCCTTTCTCCAGGCCCTGATGAAGTTTTGATTCGCGTCATCGCTAGCCCTATCAATCCTTCCGATATTATGTTTGTTCAGAACCTCTACGGAATTCGGCCCCAGTTACCTTCAGGTGCAGGATTTGAAGGAGTTGGGGTGATTGAAGAAGCAGGAACAAACGTAAAACTCACGACTGGTACACGCGTAAGTTTTACAGCGATTGGAGCCTGGAGTGAGTATGTCCTCACCAACCACCGCACCCTCATCCCCGTACCCGAAGCTATGTCGGACGATGTAGCAGCGCAACTTTTTGTAAACCCTTTCACGGCCGTTGCGATGGTGGAAGAATCGGGTGTAAAAGCGGGTGAATGGCTCATGATTACAGCTTGTGCCTCGGCTTTGGGAAAAATGGTGATTCAAATTTGTAAAATGAGAGGAATCAAAACCATCGGAACCGTACGCCGCAACGACCTCAACGAAGAATTAAAAGCCCTTGGTATCGACGAAATTATCAATACTGAAGAAGATAATGTTCCAAAAAAAGTGCAGCAAATTACTCAGCACGAAGGAGTTAGGGCGGTACTGGAGTGTGTAGGTGGGCATACCGCTAGCGAAGCCCTCAAATGTATGAGCCGAGGGGGTGTTATGCTCGTGTACGGACTGATGAGCCTGCAAGACCCTAGTATCAATTTTGGGCTAATGATTTTCCGTGAGCTTGTTGTTAAAGGATTTTGGCTGACCGATTGGATGAAACGCACCGATACCACCACGCGCCAACGTGTTGCAGGAGAAGTGATTGGGCTTCTTGCTACGGGGAAAGTACAAATGCCGATTGAAGCAACTTATTCTTTGGATGAGGTAGCCAAAGCCGTTACCCATGCCGAAGCCCACGGGCGTTGGGGAAAAATTTTGATTAAGCCTTAATCCTTTTTACGAAGAAACTCCCGTGCATCATTTGCTGTAAGCACGGGAATTTCTTCCATAGGTACGTGCCCCGCATTCGGATATACAAAAAGCGTATCATTCGGCAAGTCGTTATGAAAACGTTCAGCGGCATTCAGTGGAATAAGCTCATCGTGTTTTCCCCATTGAATCATCACTGGCATCGATAACTTATGGATATTTCTCCAAGCATCATTTTGAGTAGTAGGTGCATTCAGGCGTTTTACAAATGCTTCGCGGTTTCCTGTCCTTAATGTTAGCCTCCAATACCGATTCACCAAGCTTTCAGTCACTTTAGTATCGTCAAAGTAGACATTTTTGAGACTACTTTCGGCTACTGCACGCGGGGTAAGGTACTTCACGAGGTGTTTCAACACGGGAGTTCTTCCTATTCTGAAAGCTAGTGGTAAGCTTTTCGATTGTTGGGGGTACCCTGCGGCATCTATCAAAATCATTTTTTTGACCGTACTGGGATACGCCAACGCAAACTGCCAGGCAATCGCTCCACCTAACGAATTACCCGCCAAGTAACACTCGTTGATGCCAAGTTGATTCAAAAACTGACGTAAAAAACGCACGTATGCTTCTATTGAATAATCATGACGAAGGTCGGGGCCCGTCAGGCCGTAAGCAGGTAAATCGAGGCGAATTACGTCAAATTCATTTTTAAGCTCATCCACCCAGCCATCCCAAGTGTGTAACGAAGCGCCTGTTCCGTGCAATAATACCAGCGGCACGGTCTCTTTCGAAACCATACCCTCTCTTCGATAATGAACCGACATTCCGTTTACTTTAACAAAACGCGACGGTGGTTGTCCGTACAAAGTTTGTAATTCTTGTGTGGTTTTATCAGGTTGATAACTGCCCCCAACCAATAAAAGAACCAACAGTCCGGCAATTAGGAGTAAGGTTTTAACTACTGTCCGTCTTTTCATTTGTAGGGATGTTTTTGTTAATATAAATCAATTTTATAACAATATAATTCTATTTTTGTTAGAAGTTATAAACCATACTAACCATCTAATGAAAACAGCTAAACCTTCTCCTGACATAACTACTTTTGTCCATCACTTATATCATTGGGAAAAAGAACGCCCCCACCAAGTGTACCTCCGTCAGCCTTTTGGTGAAAATTATCGAGATTATACGTGGAAAGAAGTGGGTGACCAAGTGCGGCGGGTTGCGGGCTACTTGCGCGCTCTCAACCTCCCCCCCCAAAGCAACATCGGTCTTGTTTCCAAAAACTGTGCCGAATGGATAATTGCCGATTTGGCCATCATGATGGCTGGGCACGTTTCGGTTCCTTTTTATGCCACTCTCACTGCCGAACAAATCAACCAAGTATTGATTCATAGCGGTTGTTCGGTATTGTTTGTGGGTAAGCTTGACGATTGGCAAGGGATGAAAAAAGGAATTCCTACTGGTATTAACTGTATTTCTTTTCCGGACTACAATCCTGACCCCGAGCATATTCAGTGGAACGACATTCTAACTCAAAATGAACCCATTAGCGAGAACCCAACCCCTCAACCCAACGATTTATTTTCGATTATTTACACTTCAGGAACTACGGGAAACCCCAAAGGCGTAATGGTTACACACCGAGCAGTAGCCGAAGCAGTTGGCAGAACTCAAGACATTCTCCGCTATGACGTTCCCAATCCTCGTTTTTTTTCCTATTTACCCCTCTGCCACATTGCAGAACGCAACATTGTGGAAGCGACCAGCCTTGGCACGGGCGGGACGGTTTATTTTGCCGAATCGCTTGATACTTTTGCTAAAAACCTAGCCTCTGCACGCCCCACGCACTTTTTGGCTGTTCCTCGTATTTGGACTAAATTTCAGTTAGGTATTTTGGCCAAGATGCCACAGAAAAAACTAGATATACTGCTCAAAATCCCCGTTTTGAGTAGCTTTGTCAAGAAAAAAATCAGGGAAGGCCTAGGGCTAAACGATGCTCAACTCGCTCTTACAGGCGCCGCTCCTATGCCTATTTCTCTGATTCGCTGGTTCAGACGTTTAGGGATTACCATTCAAGAAGCCTACGGAATGACTGAAAACTTGGGAGCCGTATGTATGATGCCTCAAGAAGCCCCTAAAGATGGGAGTGTTGGGAAAATTTACCCAGGGATGGAAGTTACGATTGCAGACAATACAGGCGAAATTTTGACGCGTTCACCGTGGAATATGCTTGGGTATTACCGGGAACCAGCCCTTACGGCAGAAACTATTGATAGTGAGGGTTGGATACACACGGGGGATGTTGGGGAAGTTGACGAAGAGGGATACCTCAAAATAACAGGGCGGGTCAAGGAAATGTATAAAACGTCGAAAGGAGAGTACGTAGCTCCCGCACAGATTGAGTTTGGGTTTGCTGACAATAAAATGATTGAACAAATTTGTGTAGTAGGTCACAATTTGCCTCAACCTATTGCCCTCGTCGTTTTATCTGAGATGGCCCGAGGTTTTGACACAAATGTCATCAATCAAAGTCTCTATTTAACCCTTACTGACCTCAATCCCCGACTAAAAACATACGAAAGAGTACAAAAAATCATTATAGTGAAGGATAGTTGGACGGTAGATAATAACATGCTTACCCCTACAATGAAGACAAAAAGAAATGTTATTGAAAAAAATTATGCCCCCATGATGGAGCCTTGGTACGAAGAGAAAGAAAGTATAATTTGGGAGTCATAAAATAGTAGTCTACTAAATGGCACGAATTGACTAAGTCTGTGATAGACTTAGTCAATTCGTGTGAATGTTTCATGAAATCAAAGCGTTAGTAAAGGCATCTCTTTTGTTTTCGACCATACACGGAGTTCCTAGCTGCTTTTTCTACGATGCAACTATCCAAACGACGCACAATGATTGCCCCTGCGGCCTTCAAAATTGCGTGCCACCTCAAATGAAAAGGAAGAAAAAGGCAAGTAACCTTTTAAGGTTTTTGCCTAACTTGGGGCAAAAAATAACACCATGTCTAATCCTCAAGGCCTTTTAACTATCGAGCAGTTACGTACTGCTGTTCAACAACAAACCATCGAAACCATCATTGTTGCTTTTACCGACCATTACGGTCGTTTTGTCGGAAAGCGGTTTGATGCCGAATACTTCGTCAATGACGTTTTTGAAAGTGGAACTCACGGATGTAATTATCTCCTTACCACCGACATGGCGATGGACCCTGTCCCTGGGTATTCTTTCGCCAACTGGGAATTGGGTTACGGTGATTTTCACTTAGTACCTGATTTATCTACGCTTCGAGTAGCCGCTTGGCTCGACCGTACGGCGATGATTATTTGCGACGTCAAAAATGAAAAAACGCACAACTACGTCGATATTGCCCCTCGCTCCATTCTTCGGGCTCAACTCGAAAAAGCAAGTGAATACACCGTTTTGGCAGCATCCGAGTTAGAGTATTACTTGTTCGAAAACTCTTTCCGCGATGCGCATAACCAAGCCTATCACAACCTCCAACCCGTAGGCTGGTACATCGAAGATTACCACATTTTACAAGGTACCCGTACTGAGGCCTTCAACGCTGCAGCTCGCCGTTATTTGAAAAAATCGGGTGTTCCTGTTGAAAACTCCAAAGGAGAATGGGGACTTGGGCAGCATGAACTCAACGTCCGTTATTCCGAAATTTTAGACATGGGCGACCGCCACGTGGTTTATAAACAATGCCTCAAAGAAGTGGCCGATGCCATGGGCTGGAGTGTAACTTTTATGGCCAAATTTGCCGCCGACCGCGCGGGGTCGAGTTGTCACATCCACATAAGTTTATGGAAAGATAGGAACAATGCGTTTGATGGCAACACGCAGGTAGGCCCCGTCAAAGGTTCTGATGTGTTCCGCTGGTTTTTGGGAGGTTGCATCAAATACACCCCCGACGTTATGGTATTTTATGCTCCCACCATCAACTCTTACAAACGCTACGTGGACGGCTCGTGGGCGCCTACGCGTTTGGCATGGAGCTACGATAACCGTACCGCAGGCTACCGTGTTGTAGGCCATGGAAAAAGCTTACGCATCGAATGTCGTATTCCAGGTGCCGACTGTAATCCGTACTTGGCTTTTGCAGCCCTTTTAGCGTCAGGATTAGAAGGTATTAAAAATAAAATCGAACCTCCTGCCCTTTTTGATGGCGACATCTACGCGGCAGCTCACTTACCGCGAGTTCCATATACATTGGCAGAGGCTATCGACATTTTTAGCCATAGCCCCTTTGCCAAAGAAACATTTGGAGAAAGCGTCGTAGAGCATTATACCCATTTTTATCGCACCGAGCAGGCTGCTTTCAATTCTTCAGTCACTGATTGGGAACGCAAACGCTATTTTGAACAAATTTAGGAGATGAATTGAGATGAAAAGACACTATTTTTAAATTTTTTCTTGAAATAGTTCATTTATTAAAATAAATCTCTAACTTTGCCTCACTAATTCCTAAACCTTTCCAGATAATTATATTTACATAAAGACCTTCTGCTCACAGTCAGAAGGTCTTTTATTTTTAATGAAAAATAACTTTGTTCGCTTTTCTTGCGTTCTATTCTGCGTAATATTGCACCTCATTCACGTTTCAACCATTCTTTTATACCACAATGACAACTAATTTTCTTAGAAACGCACTTGTAGTGGTTCTTACAGCAGGGTCGTTGCAGGCAATTGCCCAATTTACGCAAGCCCCTCTTCCGTATGCTCCAGAAGCGCTTGAGCCTAGCATCGACAAAACAACGATGGAAATTCACTACGGCCGTCACCACAAAGCATACATCACTAACCTCAATACGGCAGTAGCAGGAAAGCCCGAAGAAAAATTGAGCATTGATGCTTTGGTAAAAGGAATTACGAAAGAAACCGCTCCTGCCATCCGTAACAATGGCGGTGGTCACTGGAACCATACGTTCTTTTGGAACATTATGGCGCCTAGTAAAGGAGGTATGCCTTCAGGCGAGTTAGCCGCAGCGATTACCAAAGAGTTTGGTTCGTTCGATGAATTTAAAAACAAATTCAAAGCAGCTGCAACAAGCCGTTTTGGCTCAGGCTGGGCATGGTTAATTGTAAAAGACAAAAAACTTGTCATTACTTCTACCCCTAATCAAGACAACCCACTCATGCCCGTAGCCGATGTGCAAGGCATACCTATTTTGGGCGTTGACGTGTGGGAACACGCTTACTATTTGAAATATCAAAATAAACGCCCTGATTATCTCGATGCGTTTTGGAACGTTGTTAACTGGGACAAAGTAGCCGAGCTTTACGCGGCAGCGTCGAAATAAGCTTCCTGCTGATTTTAGCTCATAAAAATAGGCAGCCCATAATCGAGCTGCCTATTTTTATTTATTCTTTTTTATAACGATTACAATTTATCATCGGCTTTCAAGTACGTCTTATTACCGTTTGACTTGATGTAAAAATGTATTACAATTTTTCACAATTTGAGAAAAGATTGTGCTTTTTAAGTGCTTTTTAAATCATTAGATACCCGCGCGTTTGTCATCGTCACACTTTCAAATTTCTATGCCAATGAAAAAGCTACTTTTTGTACTTATTCAATTATCTACGGCTTCACTTTTTGCTCAATCCACTACCCCCAACTTTAAAGTACAAGTTATTGATAATCAAATCAGTATTGGCTATGGACTGGCCATTGGTGACGTAGATGGCGACCATCAAAAAGACATTTTACTCGCCGACCAAAAAGAGATTGTTTGGTATAGAAATGGCGATTGGAAACGGTTTGTGATGGCTGCCAACCTTACCCCTAAAGACAATGTTTGTATTGCTGCTCGCGACATCGACGGCGATGGTCGTGTAGAGGTAGCCGTAGGCGCTATGTGGAACCCTGCCGAAACCAAAGACATTACACAATCGGGAGCCGTGTTTTATTTAATTCGTCCCAAAGACCCTACGCAGCTCTGGGAACCTGTACGCCTTCACCACGAAATTACTACGCACCGAATGCGCTGGGCTAAAGTTGACAAAAATAAGTACCATCTCATTGTTGCACCGCTTCATGGACTAGGTAATACCAACGGCGAAGGAGTAGGCGTAAAACTATTGGCGTACGACGTTCCTAAAAATCCTAAACAAGCTTGGCCTTATCACCTGATTGATTCCACGCTGCACATCACACATAATTTTGAAATTTGGGAAGACAAAGACGCGACTCGCCTTCTGATTGGCAGCAAAGAAGGGGGTAAGTTAGTAAGTTATCAAAAAGGGCAATGGAAACCCACGCAGCAATGGGTAGGTGAAGGAACGGGAGTAGGCGAAGTACGTCGTGGATATTTGCCCAACAAAAAGCCTTTTGTGGCTGCTGTAAGCCCTTGGCATGGTAATCAGCTCGTAGTTTTTGAGACCCCAACCAACACCAAAAAAGTACTGACGACCCGCTTGAATCAAGGCCATGCGGTAGTTTGTGATGATTTTTTAGGAATGGGTTCTTCACAAATAGCAGTAGGATGGCGAAATCCGAACGCTGATAAAAAAGTAGGTGTGCGGTTGTTTGTTCCCAAAGATGCCAACGGAGAAAATTGGGAAGAGTTTACATTGGACGAAAGTGTGATGATGGCCTGCGAGGATTTGCAAGCCGCCGACCTCGACAATGACGGTGATTTAGATCTTATTGCGTCAGGCCGTTCTACTCTTAACGTCTTGGTGTACTGGAATCAACGTATTTCGAAGTAAACAGACCTTCCAAGTGTTCACTTCGTAGATAACCACACTTGGAGGGTCTAATGTCCCAAACTTTTGAAACCTCGAAGCATTTCGTGTGCGACCTTTGATGGCTCAAAATCAGCGACTATTTCCCTTGATTTTTCCCCCATTTGGGTCAACCTTTTAGAGTTATCCACAAAACGACGCAACTTATCCACAAAATCATCCAACTTATGTGGATGAAATACCCATCCATTTTGTCCTACCTGCACCAAATCATCTACACAACCCGAAGGCTCCGACACCAATACGGGCAGACCGCATATCATGGCTTCATTGACCACTAGCCCCCAAGGCTCTGACTCACTCGGTAGCACCAATACATCTGCCAAAGCGAGGTATTCGGCGACCTCGTACCAAGGTACCCCCGCCTCCAATCGGACATTTGGAATAGAAGCGGCCCTCGTTTGTAGTTCCGCTTTTTGTTCTCCTTCTCCCAAAAGTACTAGCCCCCAATCGGGCGCATTTTTCTGTACCTCCGCAAAAGCTTGGAGCAACAGCGTTAGGTTTTTGGGAGGAATCAATCGACCTACAAAAATGAAGTTATGGAGTGCCCAATTTTTCGCTTCTTTACGGCTTTCACGTTCGATAAAGGCTTGGTGGTAATGTTCTAGAATAACGTCATTGTCCACAATAGCAGCTCTTTGTGTAAATAGTTGGGAAGGTTTTACCCCCAATTTTTCTAAGTACGCAGCCGAGGATTTTCCAAAACAGAAAAAGCCTTCGGCTTGGTTCAACAAAAACTGTTTAAATCGCTCTTTTAGTCCCATCCGAACGTGATCACGTACATTCGACTCGTTGGAAATTACTACTTTTATGCCCCAAAGTTTGGCATAAAAAAGCAGCACCCACTGCGCAGGGTCGTACCAGCCCGTGAGGTTCAGCACATCAGGACGATAGGCATGAACTTTCGCCAATAACGCTTTGGTTCGCACCCAGAGGCCTACTTGGTCAAGGGATGTTTTAAAAAGTACTTCGTAGTCATAATCGTATCGAAACGCCTCGGCATCACCCATATTGGCTCGACTTTTTTCCGAAAGCGCAATTTGCACTACCTTAATTTGGAGCTCATACTGAGGAGCAAAACGGTGTAATTCGCTGAATAACTTGGACTTGTAATGTGCCCAAAGTTGATTATGGACGATGAGAACGCGCATATCGAGCAAAGTAAGCGTCGAGGTATTGTTTCAGAACAGGGTACAAATGGTTGGCCATAAACGCTTGCCCCTTGGCATTGTAGTGAATACTGTCAAAATCAGGATTACGGAAAAGGTCTTTGGTCGGGTGTAATTTAAGCTCATCAATCACAGGGATGTGATTTTTACGGGCAAATGCCAAAATCTCTTCTCCTTGACTATCATAACGTTTTTGGGAAATTTCGGGAAGTTCAGGATGCAAGTACATAAAAAACGGAACTCCCATTGCTTTGGCCGTATCCGCCAATTGCTGATAGCCCGTATTAAAGGTTGTTCCAAATTTATGAATCACATCGTTAGGGGCGTGTTGGGTAGCAGGGGCTAGCCACTCTTTCAACGGTGCTTCGATGTAATGATAAATGAATAACGTGTAAATGTAACGGTGCCAAAATTCATACAACGCTACTTTGTATTGCTTATTGGGATAGTTTGGGTTTTCGCCCACCAACTTATGATGACTCATGTTGTCGTAGGCGTCGTGGCTACTTGTCACCAAACCGATAACATCTGCCCCAAAAAAACCTTTCTTTTTCAAAAATGCAAAAGCATTATCAGGCCCCCACGACCCTGCCGAAACGTTCAGCACGCGAACGGATTGGTGGTAATGTTCGCTCAATTGTTTCTCTAAAAGTGTCGAAGCCAACTCTTCGTGGCTCGTAGGGTTTCCTCCATTGATAACCGAGTCACCAATCAGCAGTACGACGGTTGTATCTGTAGAATTTATTGGCTCACTTCGCATCGAAAATTCGTTCGTTTTTACCACATTTCGAAAACGAAATCGGTGCTGATTGGGGGCAAAAACGTACTCAAAATCTGCATCTTCAAGGTAAAGAGGGGCATTACAAAACCCAAGGCCAAAGCGCAAAACCAATTCGGTAATCCCTAAAAGAACCAGCAAAATCAATCCATATCTGCGCCAATTTTTTTTCATTTGAATGTATTTAAACGAGCCTTTTTAGTGCCCTTCGTAAATCTTAAACTTCTTCGTTGTTTTCACCAATCGAAATGTGTAGCTAGGGAACTGCGCATTGAGCGATGGGTTTGTAGGAAGCTGTTCGTAGGCTTCGTGAACAAACGCGTAGATTTTACCCGCCTTGCCTTCGTACTTATCAAAAATGAAACCGCAACCTCGTGCAAATTTGTAATCGATACTTCCTACCAATTTTCGGGCACGTGTTGCATCGACATTCATAGACCCAGAGGTAAAATACAGAATATTCTCTGGCTTATCGACGGAGTGAATAAAAGCAAGGTCTTCGTCGGTGGTATGGCGTAAAGCAAAACCCGATGTTCCCGTCGCTGACTCTCTCGTAATTTCTAATTTTTTCACCACAAATGTACTTAACCCATACCCTGTATTTAGCACCAACAGTAGTCCTAAAATTGTCTTTTGGTAGTTTGTAGCCGAGTGTTTTTGCAAAGTAGAAACGAGCAGAGGCAAAAATAAATACGCCACTACTTTGGTATGACGGTATTCGATAGATATATCAGCGCCTTTGTTGTATAACAATAAAAACACGCCACAATACACCACATAAAACCCAACAAATAGCTCTCTAGCAAGCCTGTAACGCGTTCCTAGAACCAACTGAATCATCCCCAAAAAACCTACGAACAAAAGCCCATAATACAGCCAATGCCCCCAAAACGGGAAACTTATACGCTGAAGTAATTGAGGATAGATTTCGGCAATACTAAACCAGTGGGTCAGTGGATACGTAAGGGTTTCAAAGGATGCCCAAACTATTTTAAACGGTTGGCTTGTACTCGTGATGGGGCTTGTCCCCAAAGCTACAAATCCAAACTGAGTAATTCCTAAATAACAGACGATGCACAACCCTACTACAAGGACAGTCACCAAGCTCGGTGTAAGTAATTTTCGGGTTTTCGCAAGGTCTGACAAAAAAGCAAGTCCCGCACATCCGCCCAAAGCGGCAAACCCAATGGTATAGGCTGATTTTAAGAAAAAGCTAGCCAATGAAAGTAACAACAGCCCAAAAAAAAGCTTGAATGGAGCAGAACGGTAGTGAAGATAATACCAAATAGTCCAAGATTGGCTCCCAAATAGGAGTAATTCCCCCCCCGTATAGTTCAAAAAATTAATCGTAAACAAGCGAGAGGTTGTTATTAAAAACAAACAAAGCCCAATCGTAAGTTCGTCAAATCCCAGCTTCTGATAGACAAAATACCAGCCTACCAATCCTACCACTGAAAACAAAAGCGTCACCCAAATACTGGCCGTACTGATGGAGATACCTAACACATAACTCAACACCCCCGGAATAGCGTATTGCCCTGGGCTCCACCACGTTAGAAACAACTCTTTGTTCTGTGTAATATCCATAGGAGATGGAATTGCCAGTTGGTTAAATGGCCCGCCGTTGGCCATGTCGTTCCACACCGACAAACCAAACCCCGGGTCTTCCCCAAGTACCAATGCTATTCCAAAACCACTTACCGTAAACGCAATTAGCAGCGCCCCAAGGAGCCATCGACTGGCCAATATTTTGTTAAAAAGAACCATGAAAAACAAAATTCTACCTTAGGCAGGTTGGGGTTGAAGGGGTTTGGTAGAAGAATCGGTTGAATAGATACCGAAGAATCGAATGTAAAACACATAGACTAGCCACATACTCAAGTCAATGGGGCGTGCACCCGAGAATAAGGCAATGAGAACGATGATGGAAAAATACGCCATGAACAACGAAAGATCGTTGGCGGGTTTAAAGAATTGCTGTACCGCAATCATTCCCATGACTAAGAAGAAACTATTAAATAAAATAAACCCTAATATCCCCTGATTTACGAGGGCTTCGAGGGCGGGAACGTCAAAAAACTGGGACTTATACCCTTCGCCAAACAAAATCAAACCGAGGGAGCCTTCTCCCAAAAACTCTTCAAATACATATTTAAAACTATAGATACGATTGACCGAAGAGTAGTCAATTTCTGCCGATTTTTGATTAACTTCTACTCCTGTAACGGTGTAAATTACTTTACCAAAACGAGATATAAATGCTTGCAGATACACTTCTAACGCATAAGAAGCAAAAGCAAATTGAGATAACAAAAAAGCGACAATTCCGTAAACGACTCCCATCAGTGCCAACGTCCGTATTTGAAAAACTGACTTAACAAGGCGTTTTCCATGAAAAGTCATGTAAATCAGCGCCATTACCACAAGTGCTATCAAACTTGTATTAGTACGTGCTAAAATCAATACTCCCACGGAGAAAATGGCCACCAAATAGTAGAATATCTTAATCAAAACGTTCTTTGTACGACCTGCTACAATAAATGAGGCCAAAATCCCACAAAGGGCATTATTAGCATAGGCGTGTGGGTTACTGTTTTGCGTATTTGCGGCAAACTTAATCGCAGCCCGTTCTCCAAAAGTCCAGTGTGGGTCGCGGGTTAAGCTGTATAAAAGTCCTGTACTTGCCAATAAAGAGTAGAAAACCATCACAATCAGGATGATATGCACTTTGTCATTGGGATAATACATAGATGCAAATAAAAAAAGTAATGGTATTACGTACGTGAGTGTCTCTCGGACTCGTTCGGGATATCCATTCATACTAGGGTAGTATTGCCAGTATAACCAACCCAATACAATAAATCCGAACCAGCAAGCAAAAAGCATTCGATTGGGTAAGTAGATGGTACGAAAAATGTTGATAGGCATAAGTAACAATAAACCCAACCCCCAATATAAAATGGTGAAGGTACTCCCACTGGGACCTACCCCAAACCCATCCCGTAGGATAAATACGATAGGGTAAGAGTTCCAGAGCATATTTACTCCAAGTGCCTGGCGGTAGTATTTAAAATCATTTAACATAGCTATTGTTATTTAAACAAGCCGTATCTCAAAATACAGTAAATTGCTCTAAAGCCGTCTTTCCAGTTAATTTTTTTGCCTTCGGCATACGTTCTTCCGTAATACGAAACTCCTACTTCATAAATACGGATGTTGGGAATGCGGGCAATTTTGGCAGTGACTTCTGGTTCAAAGCCAAAGCGTTTTTCCTTCAATTTAAGCCCCTGAATCATATCGGTACGGAACAATTTGTAGCAGGTTTCCATATCTGTCAGGTTGAGATTGCTAAACATATTGCTTCCAAATGTGAGGATTTTGTTTCCGATTGAATGCCAGAAGAACAAAATTCGGTGCGCTTTCCCACCCATAAAGCGCGATCCAAACACCACATCGGCATGTCCGTCTACAACAGGTTGAAGCAAAATATTGAACTCCTGAGGGTCATATTCTAAGTCAGCATCCTGAATGACTAGGTACGTGCCTGTGGCGTGGCGAATTCCTGTATGGAGGGCTGCTCCCTTTCCTTGGTTCACTTCATGTTTGAAATAGGCCAATTCTATCTGCGGATTGCTGGCCTTAAACGCCAAAATCTGGGCGTCAGTCCCATCCTTGGAACAGTCATTGACCACGATTATTTCTTTTTCAAAACTACCAATCAACTGCACCGATGCCACGGCTTTCAATACCGTTTGAATCGTTTTTTCTTCGTTGTATGCTGGAATGACGATGCTAAGCTTTTGATTCACAACTGACTACTATTAAAGTGGTTGATACGATGCCTTTCTATTTTTGTACCATGTACGTAAGTACCTCAACGAAGGCTTTTCAATAAAATATGTAATGGCCGTTGCCAACACAAATGCTGCGATTAGAGCAGCTGCACCTGCTTCTACAAACGACCACGCAAATTTATCTTTTAAAACCGTGATTACCCCTACTATAAAATAATGGTGAATCACGTATAAGCTGTATGAAATTGTGCCTAAGTAAAGCGTAAAGCGGTTGTTAATCCATTCTAACTTATGACTTATAAACAAGAAAAAGAGTACAAAATAAATCGTTGTTGTAGTGCTATACTCATCAAAACTCAAAAACAGATTGCTACGCCCCGTTTTATCGTACAAATATAGCGTAACTCCGTAGGCAATCGCTATTCCTCCCACTCTCCATTTATTGTAAACTACTCCTTGAGTATTATAGATTTTGTAAAATAATATCCCTGCCCAAAAAAGCTGGAAGTGGTTCATCAATGGGAACCCTTGCTGAATCATTTCGTACCCCCCAGGAAAAACGGTGCGTATCCATCCGTGAAAAATTATCTGTATCAATACAAGCCCCAGTCCATACCATTCCAACCGCCCCAACTGATTGAGCCAAAGCCCTACTAACATAACGCCGTAAAAAAGCATTTCCACAATCAGAGTCCAGTACGAACCATCCAAATCTCTAATACCAAAGTAGTACTGAAACATGGTCATGTTGGCTACGTATTCACCAAAAGTGATTTGACTGTAACCCAGCCAACTTCCAATAGCCATAAAAATCGCCGTAAGCGTCACCGCCGTCCAATAAACAGGGTACAGTCTCGAAAATCGAGCTACTACAAAATCAAGGACACTTTGGGTTTTGTTAAGAGTCAAAAAAATAACAAAACCGCTGATAATGAAAAATAAATCGACGCCCGTTGCTCCCCAATTCAACTGAAAAGGTGCATCGTACTGGTGCAAAGTCAGGTGAAAGAGCACGACTGATAGTGCCGCCACTCCCCTAAATGTGTCCAGTGTTGCTAGTCGTTGATGCATACTTTTTCTCTGCTTTCTTTTCACTTTGAAATACAAAGTAAAATCGTTCACTTTGTATTTCAAAGTGAACGATTTTCTTTTTAATGTTATTGTTTTTCCGTTTTTGGAATCAACTGCTCTTTGAACAAATACTGAACGACTAATATCGCAAACTCACTTCCTCCTTTTTCAGTCAAATGACACAAGTCACAGTAATAGTCCTTTTGACGGGGTAAAAGCTGGTCCATATCCACAAAATAGGTACCGTACTGGGCTGCCAGCTTCCGCAAAATGGCATTGTGTGCCTTGACTCCCGTATCAACATTGACGGGGTCGCCCCAAAGCCACAAGGGCGATGGGTAAGGGCACTTGGCAAAGTCGCGGTAGTCGGTGTATCCACCGTTCCCAATCACACTTGGTGGCACGTACAAAGCATAAGTCATCAGTACCAGTTTTTCGCTTCTTTTGCGTGCCTCTAAGATAATTTGTTCAATGTTGGTTTGATATGGCTTCCCCGTTTTTATCTCTTTACCGTATTGAACTAAGTCTGGATTGACTGTATTTAATTCTAAAAATTTCTTTCCTTTTAGCTTATCTACCAACAAGTTAAAACCTTTATGGGTAATAAACGGCAACACCGTCCAGTTGACCTCGGGGTGTTGTTTGATGATTGCCAAGTCATAATACCACATTATGTGGCGGTAATCATCCGAAAAAAGTTGGCTCGGAATATTGTTGGCACGCGTCTCGTTGATGGCCTCGTAGTAAATCACCAAATCGAACCGTGGCTTCCCTAACATTCGGTACTTATTGAGGTTATCCAACGAGGTATGTGCTGGTATCGCGGCATTGAAAATGCGAACTTTCCGACCGTTTGCAGTCTGTTTTAACAACGAATCCAGTGTTTTATTAATAGGTAATCCAAACTCCAAACTCACCGCCGAACCACCCAAAATTAACAAGTCGAACGTATCGTCTTGTTGCGAAATGGTTTCTTTCTGAATCTTTAACAACTCAGGATAAAACTTATCCGTTGGTTTCCAGAAAGGGTACTTCATCACGACGGTGAGAGCCACACGTCCTATCAGTTCCAGCACAATCCACAGCAATACCAGCGAGGTCGTTGACAGAAGGAAAATGTTTCTTTTTTTTTTCATTAAAATAGTAACTTCTGACAGAAAACCTCCGCAGAATGGTCTTGCAGATACGCTTTCCCGTCTATGTCAAACTGGTTTTGGAATGAATAATTTTTCATCGCCTCTCCTATGGCTTCGGAACGATGCGGAGGTACAGTCACGCCCAGTTTATAGTGAGTTACCAATCCTTCCATAATGCCCAAATTGGAAGCAATCAAAGGTTTGCTATACTTGGCGGCTAATCCTAAAATATTGCTCGAACTGAAAAAGTTAATGTAAGGTACTAAGACCACATCCACAATTTTGAACACTTCGTTGGTACTATGCGGGTCAAAAAACCGAAGATGCTTTACAAACTGAATTTCAGGGTATTTTTTTTCTGCTTCATCAATGGCCGTCAACAAGGTATGTTCATATCCTTTTTCTGGTTCTCCACACACTAAGAAACACATCCGTCGACGCTCTTCAAGGGGAATTTGCTTCAGTCCATCAAGAATATTCGGTACATTTTTTCGGGCAGATAAATGCCCATAAATTAAAAATACACGGCGGGCTGCCCCAACTCCGTACTCACTTTTAAGCATTTCGGTCGATTTCTCTGCCATTTGACCCACTTCTATGGGGTCAGGTAGAAAATCGAAACGTTCTCCAAAACGCTGATTGTATGCTCTTACACCTTGTTTGTCGTTAAGAAAGAAGATTTTCTCTACATTTGGATTGCGCAACATCCAATTGATTTGCAATCCTTTACGCAACCCGCGCAAATCACGGCGTATTCTTGCTTTAAAGGTAGAACCATCTTCGTAGTACTTACGAAAAGGTAAAAACAGCAGGCCTGATAACTTCACTCCCAATCGCTTAATTGTACCCCGACCGACCTCGTACTGAAAAGCATCGATGTGCATAAAAATGATACGATTGGCTTTGTATTCGTTGACCAAGCCCGTCAGGTAATTCATTTCGGCAGAAGCACGACGCAGTACGTTTGTTAGTGCCATAAATGCCGATAACTGTTCCTCAGGAATGTAACGAAACTGGATGATTGTTTCGTCTTTACCAAATCGTGCCTTTGCCCCTTCATTTAGGATAAATACAAATTGATTTCGAACAGTTTCTGGCATTTTTTTGAGGTATTCTACCAAAAACTGCAAATAATCCAAGTGGTGTCCACTGATGTCTCGGTCGTAAATAAGCGTACGTTTGGGGAGGTCCATCATAGGTTATACCAATGCTTTATATACTTCTAATGTTTTCTGGGCGGTGGTTTCGGACCTAAATAATGGAACACGTTCGTAGCCTCTCTGGCGCATCGTTTGCTGAAGGGTTTCATCATAGACGACCTTTTCTACGGCCGCCCGAATCGATTCCGTGTTTTCAGCCTCAAAATAGACTGCCGCATCGCGAGCAATTTCATCAAACGATGTCCCTGTGGTAGCAGCTACTGGGCAACCACAGCTCATAGCTTCCAAAATGGGAAGCCCAAAACCTTCTATCAACGACGGAAACACAAATACCTGTGCTTCTTCGTACAATTGAATCAAAGTCATGTCGTCGATAATCGGTTGATAAATCACGCGATTTTGCAGCCCTTGAGCAGCAATCGCTTGTCTTTCTTCAGAAGAGAATCCTCCCCCTCCCGCACAAATCAAGTGTAAATCTTTGTCGTTTTTTAATAACGGAACAATAGAGTCAAAAAAGCGGTTGAAGTTTTTGTAAAAATCGCGTTTACCTACAAAAAGTACAAAGCGATCGGGTAAGGTCAGTGCCAGCGAATGATTGGCTGTTGGTCGTTCAAAATAATTTCCTAAAGGCACCACTTTAACTTTGGCTTCGTCGATGCTGAAATACTCTAAAATACTACGTTTGGTCGCTTCCGAAACCGAAATAACCATATCTGCTCTCGTCAGCAAGCGTTGTTTTAATTTGGTAAGACCTTCGCCAAGCACAGGAAATTGGTTTCCGTACTTTTCACTTAGGGTATCGTGAAAGGTAATAACAAGGGGCTTTTTCCCTATTTTATCCAAAAAATAAGAATGATAGTAAGTAGGGTGAAAAATATCAAAATCACCCGCGTTTAGCTTGGTAGAGCTATAGAGGCGGTTCACCAGTGAGAAAGCTCGATTTGCTTGAAAATTGTTTGCCAAACACGCATACCCCCAAGGGTTTGCGTAGGGGACATTTCGTAAATATTCGTTGTTAGAAAACTTTAGAGATAGCTCAAAATCAACATCTTTACGCCCCCAAAAGGCGTTCATTAACTCAAAAAAATACCGCGAGATACCTCCGTACTGTGTGCCAGTAAAGGCCTGGTGATCATATAAAATTTTCATGCAGTACGCATTAGCGATAAAAAACGAACCGCATTTTGCGGATATTTCCCGCAAAAGTACAAAAAAAGGGTTAACAGTTTGAGTTACTGGTCGATTTTATGGTAAAGTGGAAAATAACGAATAGAATCAATCATTGATTGAAGACTTATACGGAGCGATTGTTTCCACTTAGGTACCGTTGGACGCAAGTGCGCCCGCACCGAAAAAGGCGATGCTGGTACTCCTCCGTACGATTGAAGGCGCTGGAGATACGCTTTTTGCAACGCCAATACCCCCGTATACTGGTTTACGATGCTATTGGAAAGACTTTCTCTAAAATTAAAAAATGTCAACGGCGTTTCTTGATTAACTCGCCAGCCGTTAGGTGTTGAAGTAACGATACGTTCGTGTAGGTTGTGCAAAGCGACATTCCAGCCTAGATTCTTGTTTACCGTAACTTTATCAAAAAAAATGGGAATGTAGTTAAGCCAAAGTTGGTCGTGGTTCATCCCATTGCACACATCGAAATAGGCGCGGTCGGTCAGGCGTTCTTGCCACCATTCTAGCAATTTTCGCGTATTATCCGTCACTTTCATGGCCCAAAAACCTGCATCGTATATACCTGTGTTCAAAAACAGCTTTTCATCGCCGTATGTCGATTGGCCAAAAGTGCGCGTCAAACGTGGCGTCAACACTACATCATTGTTCTGAAGCAGGGCTTCTATCTCTGTCCAATTTCCTAACCACCAGATAGTTGGGTCAAGATAAACAATTGCATCTGCTTGCTCTTTTCGCAAAAAATAGTCCGCAAAAAAAGGTTTACTCGCTGCTGCCAGTGCCGTAGTATCATAGCGTTGTTGCATCGAGTCTACTTCACTATGTCCTAAGTCAGCGAATGAAACTCCCTTTTCTAACGTTCCTGCAACGGTTCCAATTCTCAAAGAAACACTCGCAGGCAGACTTTCGGCCAATACTTTCACAAAAGGATATTGGTCGGGCGTACAAACAGTAAAAACGATCGTTTTCAATTGGACAGAGGAATTTTAATTCAACAAGAATTTATTTTAAAACCTTCTTCGGGACATTCCAAGTTTCTTTTTCTACTGTAAGTTAAACTTGGAACGTCTTAGCTGAATAAGCGCAAAGCGGCTTCTAGCGGTTTAATCAGCAACTGACGGACGCGCTGGTACTTGTAGACAGGCTCTTTTTTGATGTAAAAACATGGGAATTGGCGATAATACGCATTGTGATTTCGGAGTAATTCTTCCCGATAGTAATCAAATAAAGGGTTCAAATCGGGGCGTTTTTCAAAATCAAAACGGTTTTGGTATTTTGATACCACGTTTGGCTTAGCAGGGTCGTAGCCACTGTAATGAAAAAACACCAAGGGCTCGTTATCATTCACCCAATGCTGGCCTCCGTGCTGAGAAAAACGCCGTTCGTGCATATTCCAGTAGGCGGCATTCCAGCCTGGGTGTTTTTCGATATGGGTGTTATTCCAAAAAACAGGAGCGAAGTTGACCCAATTTTGATCCACAAACAGTCCATTACAAAGGTCGATTTTACATTCATCAAACAGCTTTTCCTCCCACCATTTCACAAAATCCATGGCTTCAACGCTTTTGTGCAAGGCGATAAAACCAAGGTTATACACACCTGTATTGAGGTGGTGAAGTTCGTTTGGGGTCAGTTGGTCGTCAATAGGAATCACAAGGTGGGGAGTTACCACAATATCGTTGGCTTCGAGTAGGTTTTCGAGCTGTGTCAACGGCTGATAAACAATAATATCGGGGTCAAAATAAATCACATTTCGCACCTGTGGCACTTTTTCAAAAAAATAGCGGATAAAATAAGGCTTGACGGCCGTATTGAGTTCGGTGATGTTATAATGCTCACACATCTGCTCTAGGCCATCAATACCTATCCGATGCAGTTCAAGGAGCTCAAAATCAGGGAGTTTTTCCTCTGGCACTTGGGCTACGTCCAAGCGATCGACCAATCCGATGATAAAACGAATATGAGGGTTGGTTCTTTTTAACGAATCGCCCAAGGTACGTGCCTGAGCCAAGTAGTTAATCGAACACAGCGTAAAAGCTAATGTCATTGTTTGGGTGCTAACGTGCTAATCAATGTGCAAATATCTGACCTACACGGGTAAATGCCAACTATTCCATCGTCTAATCCACAGATGTTAGGGGTTTAAGCGACGAATGGTTTCTACTACTTTGGCAACGCTGGCGTCGGTCGCGTGCCGTTCCAATACCTTTTCTTTACCCCGTTTGCCTTGCTGACGGCGTAAATCGGGGTTTTCAATGAGCGTAATAACGGCTTTGCTCATCTCAGCTATGTCCAAATAAGGCACCACAAAACCTGCATCTTTTTCTACCAATTCGGGGGCACCACCGCTTTTTTCAAAACACACAATCGGGCGTTCGGCTAGAGCCGTTTCCAACACCACCAACGGGTACGGATCTTCGCGCGAAGTCAGCGTAAATACATCGAATTGGCTTAAATACTGGAAGACTTCCGACGTAAGACCTACATGAATGATGCGTTCTGATAATCCCATGCGTTCAGCATCAAAGCGTTGGACTTCGTATAATTCTGAGTCTTCGCGCATCCCTACCCACACAAAATACACCGGGCGTTCACCAAAGTGCTGAATAACTTGCTGGGCTACCATCATAAAGACGTCATTGCCTTTTCGCCATTCGGCATGGCCACACCCGCCTATAAGTACTGCATTGGTAGGAACTCCCAACACGTTCCGAATGTCTGTTTTTCGGCCTTCTTCTATTTTTCGAAGAATAAGCGAAGTATCTATAATTTGAAACGTACTAATTTGATTATCAGGATATTGATAGGTTTTTTTAAAATAATTAGCAACGGCTTTCGAGACGACAATGAGGTGATTAGTATTGGTCATTAAATGCGCCATGTCGTCGGGATGGCTGAATTTTCCAATAGACATTTCTAATTCGTGCGCAAACAAAATAGTAGGCACAGATAAAAAATTTAGGTTCCGATAAGCCGCGGCAGTCGCAATGGTATTGGCAAAAATCAAACCGAAATCTTGGGCTTCCATCTCGGCCCGAAACTGCGTCCAGCGTTTGGCCAGTACTCGGTGCTTCATACGTTCTTCCCAGCCTACTAGGCGTAGTATTCTGGTTACTAAAGGCGAAAAATGAACATCACCCAAACGGGGTAAGCGCGTAGTGGGTACTACTTCCCTAAACTCCTCTTCCAATGGGCCGTCGCTACAAAGCAATAAGTGCATAGGTAGCCCCTGTTGTTTCAATTGTCGTAGCAACTGCAACAAGACAATCTGCCCCCCTGCGCGGTTTGCATCGTGGCTTATAAAGAGAATTTTTTTCATCGGTTAAAGTGTCGCAAAAAACTGTTTCCAGTAATCAAGCTGGTTATGAATATCAAACTCCATCGCCCGATTGCGCAAAGTTTCTTTGTCGATAGGTAGCTGTCCACTCATCACGTCTTGCATGATTTGAGCCAGTTTTGGAATGTCAAAAGCGGGTACTACTTCTCCCATTCCTTTTTGTACAAACTCACTGATTCCTCCCGAATTAAACCCAACGACGGGTTTTTGTAGATAGGCCGACTCTATCATCACCAGTGGAAAAGGGTCTTCGCGGGAAGTAAGCACAAAGCCATCGCAGATATTGAGATAATCGTAATAATCTTGTCCTCCTTTTGAGCCTAACGCCAAAAAATTTAATCCCTCACGCCGTACACGCTGTTCGAGGTAGTACGAAATGCCGTAGTCGCTTTTGCTTCCTAACCACACAATGTACGCGTTTTTGGGCAATTTCGCCAAAATATCAGGAATCATGTCGTAGCCTTTACGCATACACATTGTTCCTGACATCAACCACACAAAGGCATCGCTTGGTAGCCCAAGTTCTTTTCTAAGTACAGCGGGGTCTTTTTTTAGAACAATTTTTTCGGTATCAATAAACGAGTGTAGCAATTTTACGTTAGGCGTACCCATTCGTTCCAATTGCTCTGCTACTACGCTAGAGCACCCAATCGACGCTTTAGCATTGGCCAACATTTCCGAAAACGAATCGGCGCGTACCATATCGTACGTTTCCCACAACTCGTGCACATGCACTACGTAAGGCACGTTAAGTTTACGCGCAAGTTTGGCAAACTGCGGCATGGTCATGGTGTTAAAATACCACAAATCAGGCTTAAACTCGTTATGAATCCGTTTGATATAGCTCTCCTCAGGTGTCAGTCCAACGATTTTATGATAGACCGCCTCTACGGAATAGTACGGTAATCCACGGTGAAATTTGTGAAGATAAGTAGCGTCGGCAGGTGAGTGTTTGGCAAACAATTCGCCCGCTTGGCGCGAGTAAACAGCCGTTTTGATGTCACTCCCCGAAAGTTGTTTAATCATGTACCAAAGAACCATTTCTGAGCCCGTCCGCGCTCCTGTCGGTGTAAAAAATAAAATCTTCATGCCTTAGACGTGGCTCTTTGGGTCGAGCTTGTAGAAATAGGGTTTGTTACGAATGATTCTCCAAAAATAGGTAGAAAACAACCACACTTTACGGGTAAAGTCTTTTTGTTGCTCTAACTCCCCAAACGGATTGCGAAATTTAGAAACATTAAGGGCTATTTTCCAACCAAAATAAATGGGAATCATCAGGTAATAATTGAGCATTAGCCCTAAAAAACGGCCAATGCCAAACTCTTTTCGTACCCATACTAAATTGGATAGCTGGATTTGGGGATAAAAACGATTGATAATCGTAATCAGTACCTCTTTCCGTTTGGGATTGCTTCCCCATTCGTGGTGAATATACCCACAGTCTTCAAATACTTTCAGTTTCCCGACCCGTCCCAAGCGACAATTCCATTCGACATCTTCGCCGTACAAAAAGAAGTCTTCGTCCAACAAACCTGCTTTTGCCACTACTTCTCGTTTTACTAGCAAAAAGGCCGCAGGTACCCAATCCACTTGGTCGGGGTCGTCGTAATGCGTTTCGGGGATAAGTTTTTCGAGAATACTTTGAAAAATACGCCCAGGAGGCATCACGTATAAAGTCCGCTTGAATATGGCTAAACTGCGATAAAAAGGGCGCGGAGTACCGTCTGAAAATAGTTGTACGCCCCCGCAAGCGGCGGTTTCGGGTTGGCTATCGAGGCGCGTGATACACTTGGTCAGAATGTCATCCAAAAACTCAGTATCGGAGTTTAAAAGTAAATAATAACGGCCTTTAGCGGCCCGTATGCCTTTGTTGTTAGCCCTTGAAAAACCTGCGTTGTAGCCCATTTGAAGCCACTGAACTTCAGGAAACTCACTGGTAATGATGGCGTCTGCTCCATCTTGGGAGTCGTTATCAACCACAATCACCTCAAAACTAACCCCTTTGGTATGTGCATAAATCGACCGAATACAGTCGGTGGTTAGTTTGAGGGTTTTATAATGAATAATGATTATCGAAACGTCCATATTCAGCGGTCAGGAGTGAGCCATTAGCAGTTAGCAGGCCGCGGTCAGTATTGCTGCCTGCTAACCGCTGACTGCTTTTTTAATATACTTTATAGCTTGGAATAGGTCTTTTTTCGGCGGGACTGCCCATATAAACGCCCCAAGCCTCGGTGTTTTTGGTAATAGAAGCCGACATCGCGACCAACGTTCCTTCGGCAATGGTCGTATAATCGCGAATGGTGGCATTTACGCCAAAAAACGAGTACGATTCTACCACACAGTGCCCCGAAAGCACGACGTGCGAAGTAAAAAATACGTGGTCTTTGATAATTCCGTGATGACCAATGTGGTTGCCACTCCAAAGCACACAATTATTGCCTATTTTGGTAAAAGGCTGAATGGTATTATCTTCAAGAATAAAGCAATTTTCGCCGATTTCGTTGCCAAACCACGTCGCTTTTGAGCTGATATAGGTAATAAACTCATATCCTTTGGCTTTGGCTTCGAGATAGACTTTTTCTCGATTTTTGTTCATTTTTCGGCCCGTCATAGGCGCAAAAAATTTAAACTCCGACGGCGAGTAAAACGTTTCTACCTCCTCAAATGGCACAATAGGTAACCCCTTAAATTCGGTTTCTTTCAGGTATTCTTGATTGACCGTAAATGCCACTACTTCGTGGTCGGAATCGTGCGTTAAATAAAAATGAGCTAGTTCTGCGGTATCAAGAACCCCAAAGATGACCACTTTTGCCATAAGATTATACCAGTTCGTATTCGTTTAAAAACTGCTGAATGTCAACTACATCGTTGAACATCAAAATATCAATAATTGATAACCAAGGGACAAACTCATTCTTAAATTGAGCATATCCTACGGGTTTCGATTTTATAAAATTGAGCCGAATTCCTTTTTCTTCAAACACCGTTTTGTCGTAAAGCTCCGTGCCACCAATGGGATTGATGTAATGCTGCGCTTTTTCTTGCAAACAAATATCCAAGATTCGTTCTTGCGCTTTCAGGTGCGTATTTTGGTAAATCGCCGAACTAGGTACAATTTCCGTTTTAATCGACAAGTAATCGGCCAAAATTCCAAAACCCGCCGCAATCCAGTCGCTTAATTTCTCAGCATCGAAATTGATAATTTTTTCCGTTACCTCAAAGGCCGTTAAGTAAAATGGCGCTTTTTTATACCCTTGCTCGATAGTTTTCAACAGTTTACCTTTCCATTTTGGGTCATTTGAAAGGTAAATCTCGTTGATAAGCCTGTTTTGACTGGCCTCTTTAAGTGGAATCGTGAACAAATACGCTTGCCCGTTGACCAAGATACGATTCCGATTTATCCAGCCTTTATTGATATAGTTGACGTCATCGTACAGCACAAACTTATCCACGGCATTCATCAGTTGCAAATAACCAATGTACGGCATAAAATAAGGTTGCATAATGGCAAGACGCATAGATTAATCGTTTTTAGAATGATAAATAAAAAAGGTACGCAGGTGTAGAGGGGCCAACTTCTCGAAAGTTTTGTACTTTCGAGAAGTTGGTTTATTTCAATTTTCTTAGGTAGTAATCTTCCCCTGGAACAATGAGGTCTTTCATAGTAGTGTCTGTCCCCAAACGAATATCGGTCGGAAGAGGAGAAATGACATTTTTTGAGAAAAACAAGTAATCGGCTTCCTTAGGAATGGGTTGAACGCCTTTTTCAAAAGGATTAATTGTAATCAGGCGCCGCGAAAGGTGCTTACCGTACAACGGATATTCAAAGTCATCGTTGATAGTACCCAAGGCCACCGTGGCGGAGTCGGGTACCATTTGGTCAAACTTTTGGTAGGCTTTGGTAATATCAGGACGGGCAAAGGTCATCAATTCAATCCGTTCAGTTTTAAACGCCGACTTATTCCCCAGCGCATCAAATGGCAAACAGCGTACGTTTAAAAACACCGCTAATAAGGCCGACATACAGCCCAATACGGTTACGATACCGACGTACGTTTTAAGTGCCCACGAGTACCCCGATTTTTCGAGGCTATATTTATGGCTAAACAACAGTGTCAAAAATACGACACCCAAGACCCCTGTTTCCTGAAAATACCGTCCTTTCCAAGGGTCATATGGCGCTGAATACGATAAAGCAGTAAAATGCAACAACAACGCCATCGCTAAAAACCAATGCGCGGGTGCACGAACGAACCCTAAGAGTACCAATAACACCAAAGGAAACACCAACGCAAAACCAAAAATGCCCCAATAGGGATTTCCATTGAAAAACTCAAAGCGACGCTCAAACGTAAAAGGCACAATCGAAAACTCGGTGGTTTCGTCTAGGCGCATCTTTAATTTATCTTCCAAATAAACAAGTGGCTTACGCATAACTCGATTGGCTTTTTGGCCTATTTCCACGTTTCGAATCCCATCTAAGTTCACAAAATCGTACGCATAACGCATTGCATTTCGAGAACCTTGTTCGAATAAATTCCGAAATCCTCCGTTGGAAGTGGCTCGTTCAATGGACTGATGTTTGAGGGCCGTGGGAGGGCCAATAGGATGGCCAAATACTTCAATGTTTTTTAAATAGCCCGTTGGCAATGTCCAAATACAAAAACAGAGTGGAATCGCAATTGCCAGCTTTCCGATGGCTAACCAGTTAAAAAAGCCTTTTTTTAGCCCCTTTTTTTCTCCCCACGCATTTTGTAAAAATACGGTATAAATCATCACCACAAATACCGAAGGTAGCAACAGCGTAAACGTTACTTTATGGCCATAAACTACCCCAAACGCCAACGCCGCCAAATATAAATAACGGTCTTCGCGCGTGATGCGGTAGGTAAACAAAAAATACAAAAGCGTACTAAAGTAAGCCGTCAGAACGATGTCGGTTTCCGTCGTGATGGCTTGCATTAAAAAATCCAAAAACATGGCGAAAGCAAAAGCAGCAAAGAAACTCGCATTCAAGCGGTTTTTCCCGACGCGTTGAGCAATGCCGAACACGGCCACTACTGTCATCCAATACGATAAATGGTGAATGAGTTTAAAAGCGTTTTCAAAGCCCCCCGTCATCAAATAGGAATAAATTTGAATAGTGGTCACACTTTTAGGGTAGGTATCCATGTTCCAGTTGGTTCCACCAAAATGCGCCATCGTGCCCCGTTGGATGTATTGCACAGCCCGATTGAGGTGGCCTGTCATACTATCCCATTCGTTGGGAACGGTAAACAAGACAAGGATTAAGTTGGTGATACCAATTACCACTAGGGTCAGCATCATTACTCCGAACAAGAAACGAAGATAAGCGCCACAGCTCACGTACCAGCGTTGCACCGCATGCCACCGATGCACCAGCATTGTCAGCGGTGCAAAGGGCGTTTTTTGCGGGGCTATTTTTGAAAAAACACCCCAAATCAACGTAGGAGGTACAAATACTCCCAACGCCCAAGCCCATGTAGCATTGGTGAGGTGTAAAGGGGATAAACAAAAACCTATGAGAATGATACTACTCGCAAAAAGAAGAAACGATGTTAGTAGCCAGTCGATAAGCGACGGGCGACAAATTTGAGCGGCTGTCTGTCCGATGTATCCAACGAATACCCCGAAACATACTAAACTAAGCAATGCCATAGTTATAGATGTTGGTTTATCAACGTAGCTATTCGTCTGGCATCTTCGTGAGGTAGCTCGGCATGAAGCGGCAAACACACCACCCGCAAAGAAATATCTTCTGACACGGGACAAGCTTCGGCTTCCTTTAAAAACGGAAGCTGATTGAGCGAAGGATAAAAATAACGGCGTGGTACAATCTCGTGTTGTGCCAAAACGTCTCTCACCTGAAGTAGTTTTTTTTCTGACTCAAACACTACTGGGTAATATGAGTAATTACGCTCTAATCCATCAGCCCACTGAGGTGCCGACAAGCGTCTCCAATCGAGAAGCTCTGTATATACCTCACAAACGGCTTTTCGTGCCTGAATCAATTGAGGAACCATCGGCAAGTTGCAAAGCCCCATTGCGGCGTGTACTTCCGAATTTTTACCATTTATCCCCATAAAAAAATATTCATCTCCTCGGTGACCAAAAGCGCGCATCAAGTGCATTTTTTCGTGCCGTTCTGAGGTGTTTGTAATAATTGCTCCCCCTTCTACGGTATGGAATAATTTGGTGGCGTGGAAACTACACGTAGCAAAATCACCGTAGGATAGCAGTGATTTCCCCAAATAATTAGCTCCAAAGGCATGCGCCCCGTCGTAAATGACAACGAGGTTGTATTTTTGGGCTATTTTTTCGATGGCTTCCACGTCGCAGGCATTGCCATAAACGTGGGTGGCCAAAATCGCCCGTGTTTTTTCAGTGATTGTCGCTTCAATTAAATTTGGATTGATGCAATAAGTGGCGGGGTCAATGTCAACAAAGACAGGATGGAAATTTTCCCACAAAATAACGTTAGTGGTAGCCACGTACGAAAAAGGCGTAGTTATAATTTCCCCAGCCGGTTCAAGTAGCTTCAATGCCATCTGTAGCACAATGGTACCATTGCCACAAAAAGACAAATACTCGGCTCCAAGGTATTCTTTAAGTCCTTTTTCCAACTGCTGGGCCAAGGGGCCATTGTTGGTCAGCTGTGAATTGTCCCAGATTTGTTTTAAATAAGAAACATATTCATCAAAATCAGGGAGGTATGTTTTGGTAACGTTAATCATTCGCTTGGACAATCCAGCCGTTTAAACCAATACTTCTGATTGGCTAATTTGAAAGTTAAACTGAGGGCGTACATAACCAGGCCATTTGCCATACCACGTCACACCTTCACGGTGGTCTTCGACTTCAAACGAAACCGCTTCGGCAAGCTGGTACAAGACCGTTGAGGTATCTTTTACTACCATTACCGAAACCACGTACGAACCATCGTTAAGGAAATTCCCAGGGATATCGAGCGTAGCCGATACCAATCCTTTATCAAAAGGCTGCGAGGTAGTTCCGACGTTAAAAATACATTCTCCCGTAAACGCGTAGAGGTGCAAGCTCAAATTAAGGTCGGCACGCTCTGCCATGTTCCAAAACTCAATATGCACCTTCACTGGCGTAGTTACGTCGATGTACAACTTCCCATCACCATAGGCAGGTTCTACCTGAATACTACGAAAACGAACCTCGTCGGTTCCTGGGCCTTCTTCGGGAGTTTTCCATGTGTGCTCAAGCGTTGTTTTAGCAACGTGGCTCAAATAGTTATTAACTACGTGCGTGGTATCTCCTTGTAACTTGAGACGTCCGTGTTCGAAATAAAAAGCACGGTTACACAGCGACTGCACAGCTGCTAAGTTGTGACTCACAAACAAGATAGTACGACCACTTTCTGACACATCGCGCATTTTGCCGAGGCATTTTTTCTGGAAATCAGCGTCTCCTACGGCCAATACTTCATCGATGATAAGAATTTCGGGGCTCAAGTGTGCTGAAATGGCAAAACCCAAGCGTACGTACATCCCAGAAGAATAACGTTTTACGGGCGTATCCAGAAATTTATCGACTCCAGCAAAATCAACAATGCTATCAAACGCAGCCTTGATTTCATGGCGTTTCATGCCCAAAATCGCACCGTTCAAGAAGATATTCTCACGTCCAGTAAGTTCAGGGTGGAAACCTGTTCCTACTTCAAGCAAACTTGCCACTCGGCCTTTAATGGTCACTCGACCGCTAGTAGGCTCCGTGATTTTGCTCAAAATTTTGAGCAAAGTTGACTTTCCTGCTCCATTATGACCAATGATACCTACCCGGTCGCCCTGGTTTACGCTAAAGTTTACGTCGCGTAGTGCCCAGAATTCCTCCTGCTCTACCTCATCTTCCTCTCCTTTTCCAAAAAAATGCTTAAACTTATCCGAAAAAGTATCGCGTAATGTAAAATTCTTACGAGCCGCTTTTTGGTGATCTATGATATATTTTTTGCTAATATCTTCCGCAACGATAACCTCCATTGAGCGTATTGGTATTGTTCTAAAGTCAAAAGTAATCAAATGTAGTCAACAAACGAATTTTCTTCTTTACGAAAATAGTAAATAGAAATGCCTAATACAATCACGATAAGGCCAATCGTACTGTACAAACTACTTACTTTAAAGAAGGCTCCATTCCCCAATAAGCACCACTTAAATCCGTCGATGATGCTAACCATTGGGTTGAAATAATACAAATTGTACCACCAAGCACCTTGGTTAGCTTCTACCAAACTACTGCTGTAAGCAATAGGGCAGGCATAAAAGCCAATTTGTACGATAAAAGGAATCAACTGAGCAATATCTCTAAACCGCACGTTCATTACAGCAAAAAATAGCCCAAAAGCCAAAGAAACAGCCAAAGTCAAAGAAACGAACGCTGGAAAAAAGATAATTTGCCAACTAGGGAAGTGTTGGTACCAAACCGCAATAAGGATATAGAGAATGATAGAAATAATGAAATCAACAAACCCTACCACGACTGCACTTAATGGCATAATTAAACGAGGAAAATAGGTTTTGGTAACCAAGTTGGAATTCAGTAAAATACTGTGGCTAATTTGGGTAAAAGTGGTCGAGAAAAATGTCCAAATCGTGATACCCGCTAAAACCATCAACGGGTAGGGTATACCCTCATCGCCTTTAAATTTGGCTACTTTATCAAACACAAAAACCATTACGAGCATAGTAGCAAAAGGTCGAACGATTGCCCACCCAGCCCCTACTATCGTTTGTTTGTAGCGAACTGATAAATCGCGACGGGAAAGAATCAATAACAATTCACGATTTTTCCACAAGTCACGCCAATAATTTTTAGCCCCGTGCCCCGCTTCAATAATTACTTCTTCCGAATGCGCCATCGTTTTTTACGTTCATATTTTACACTAAAAATAAAGCTTTGAGCCAGATTTCTCCCGCCCAAAGCTTCTTTTTTGTTTTTAATTATTTATTTTTTATGTCTCTCAGTGCTTCCCCATAAGTTTGTTTGGCAAGCACAAAGATAATTGCTACAATCAGTCCCAACATGGCCCCAAACTTAGTATTTTCACGGGTGAAAAGTCGAGTTTCGAGGGGTAAGACTGCGGGTTCAATAATGGTAAATAAGGGAGCCTCTTTGACAATTGACATCCGCAGGTTTTCTAAACTACGTGAGGCCTCCAAGTAGAGCGACGAGACGAAGGTGTTGCTTCGTGTCAAGCGGCCCTCTTCTACTTTGGCGGTAGGAGCTACTGCCTCAGTATTGATGACGACTGTCCGAGCTAGACTACTTTCTGTTCGGTTCAGTACTCGCCCTAACGAATCTACTCGGCGCTGCATAATCCCCATCATCTCACGCGACTTACGCGTCTGTGTTTCTTGATAAACTCTTTCTATGGTTGTCAACAACAGCTCGGCAAAGGTTTTCGACACTTGCTCATTTTCCATCGACACCGTCAGGTCGTAAAAAGCTGTTTTGATGTCGGGTTGTAAGATTTTGATTTCTTTGTCTTTTACCCGATAGAGCACGGCATCAAACACTTGACGTTCTACTTTGGTCATGGAGTCACGGCGATTGTGCGTGATACGAACATTCATCCATTCAGGCAAAAAGCTAGCCCATTCATCTTGGCGCAAGTAGGTCGAATCAAGATAGTAGTTTACAAACTTCTCTTTTTTACCATTGCTCAAGGTCACTGTTGAAAGTAACGCTCTTTCCAAAACGGGGCGCGTTTTAATGACATAAAACAAGTTTTCGCCTCTAAACAACCCTGCATCGCCCGATTGTGCCCCCGACATCCCTAACAAGCTTCCGAATCCGCCCATATCTTGACTACCAGAAGCTCCACTAATACTAAAGATAATTTTTGCTAGGTACTGAAGGCGTTTGTTTTTTTCAGCGTCAATGTAATATCCTATGCTCGTTCCAATTGCCGTTATTAGTAGGATAATCCACCAGTTTTTTACAACGAGGTCTTTGGTAGCAATTACCTTCTGAAATATCAGCTTGGGAGTGAGGGTTACTTGCTCTTGTTGTTCCATAAAAAAGCTACGTATTAATTCTTTTTAGTTTGTACCTAATACTCTGAAAGCCAAAACGGTTGTAACCAATGTCATCACCGTTGACGAAATACTAATCAACGTCTGCAACGCTCTTTGCGCCTCTGCGAGGTCTGACTGAGTACGTTGTGGCACGTGAATTTCAGAACCAGGTTCTACTTTTGGATACACATTGAAAAATAAGAGCTTGCGCGTACGATCAATTGAGCCATTCGGATAAATCACGTACGATTTGCGCTTAAGCGACATGCGCGTAAATCCACCTCCTTGCGAAATATAATCCATAAATGAGCTCCCGCTGCGGTACTTCACCGTAGTAGGGAATAAAAGCTCTCCTTGCAGACGTACAGTTTCTAGGCGTCTAGGAATATTGATAATGTCGCCGTTTTGAAGAATAATATCTTCGCGCCCACCAGGGTTACGCAAGATACGTTCTAAATCGATTCCAATCGCTTCTTGTTTATCTTTAGTTACCTGTTCGTCTTCAAAACGTCCTTTTTTGGCATCGTCGGCAATCTCTGATACCGCACGATTACGTTGGGCAATCTCCTCGTCCGAAAGGGTTACTTTACGCAACAAAGTTGCTCCGTTTACGTAAGCTTGAGCTGTAATACCCCCTGCGCGTACTAGCAAATCTGACAATTTTTCATCTTTCGTTTTAATCCCGTAGATACCTGGGCTCACAACTTCGCCTTTAAACGTCACGAAGGTTTGAGGCTGGTAGTTTGAAGCTGGGCGCACCAATACTTCATCGTAGGGTTCGAGCACAAAACGGCTGTCGTTGCCATCGAGAGAAAGGTCACGATTTACATCAAATAAGAAGATATCTGCTACTTGGGCCGTTGCCGACTGTACATTTACATCACGTTTACGACGCACAACTTCAATTTGTGAAGTAGCTGCTGATTCTTTAAAACCACCCGAACGGATAATGGCATCTTCAAGGGTAAGGTTAGCACTGAAAGGTAAGTTTACTTCTGGGCCTTGATTAACTTCTCCTGATATTTTAATAAAAGCGCCTTCACGTAATTCAAACTTTGATGGGATAAGCACTTGGTCTTCGCGTTGGAGTATCAAATCCTGGGTTTTGCCACTGAGCATATCGGCCAAATTCAACGAAATGTTTTCTACCGATAAGTCTTCCCTAGTACGAATCACATTTACACGACCCATGAAGGCTTCGCCCGTAAGACCTTCTGCGCTCTTGATTAATTGAAGCAAGGTCTTATTTTGGTCCAATGAATATTGTCCAGGACGGAACACAGGGCCTGAGATAACAACCATGTTTTCGAAACGCTCCAGCAACATCTCTGCGGTAATTTCATCACCATTTTTAGGGATGTATGTGCCATAGTCTGACGAACGTACATCCACAATACGACGCTCTTTGGCGGTGAGTCCTAGTACCTTTAAGCGGTCGGTGTAAGCATTGCCATTAAACCCACCAGCATATGTCAGAACATTGTTTACTGTTTCATTATCAAGAAGTTCGTACAAACCAGGACGTTTGACGTTCCCTTTGATTTCTATGCGTTTTTTATAGACACCTACTTGGATGATGTCATTATCTTGTAGACGAACGTCCGAATTCAAGGTTCCGTTCATCAATAACTCATACAAGTCAAGAGTCGCAATGGTTTTGTTGTTGCGAACTACCTGAATCTGACGGAACGAGCCGAGTTCGTTTGGCCCTCCTGTCAAATAAAGTGCGTTCAAGGCCGTCGAAAGCGACGACACATTATAAGTACCAGGGGTAGTAACTTCTCCCAATACCGTTACGCGGATGGTACGAATCCGCCCCAAGCGCAATTGAAGAAACGTACTAGCTCCACTTCCTGGCGCTCCCAAATTATTGTAATAGGGTGCAAGACGAGTAATAAGCTCTTTTTGAGCCTGCTCAATCGTACGGCCACTCAACTGAACTGGCCCAACCGCTTTCACAAAAGTAAACCCGTCTGAGTTGACAGGTAACTCTAGTAATGATTGCGAGTATCCGTAGATGTATCCCATCAGTTCATCGCCTGGACCAATGGTATAATCACGGGGGGTAGCAATATTATCAGAGGGAGCAAATGAGACATTTGGGTTATTGAAAAGTTGGTATCCAAAAATCTTACGACGCATCTTACTCAACTCTGCCTGACGGTACGCCTCTTCGGCTTCTTCCTCACTTTGCAGATTGGTTTCAGTTGACTCGCTGTCTTTTTCTTTTTCTTTTTCTTTGACTTTCTCAAGCGCCTTAGGATCAGCACTCTTTTTGGCGTCTGAACCTTTGTCAGCCGTAGTAGCGGAAGACGGGGTAGTTGTAGTTAGAGCCTTTGCCGCAGGGACTTGGCTTTGTGCAGGCACCGAGCTTGAAGTACTACTGCCTTTACCTGTAGGAGTTTGGGCATTTACCAGAGTGGCTGTTACTAAACTTATCGAAAACAGGTTTAAGATTGCGCGTCCTGCGCTGAAATCTTTTAAAAACTTCTTCATGAAATGTGTTTCAGAGAAAAAAGGTAGATTCTGATTAACAATTAATTAACACGATTGACAAGCCAATATTTATGCAGAATCAAATTGTCTGACAAATTAACGCAACTTTTTCAGTTTTTTAAACTTTTTTCTTTTTTAAGGCCATTTTTTGGGCTTATTGTATAATTTTTCCGATATTTTCATGGTTTTATTAATTCTTTGTTTTTTTTATTTTGGTATTTTTAAAAAGAACTTTGTTTTACAAAGTAAATGTATTTATCCTTATTGAGCCAACAATTTCGTTAGATTTTTTTGCGGTAAGGTGGTATTTGTGCTTCAACGCTTAAAATCGTAAGTTTGTGAAATCATACCAAAGGGTATCTACAAACCCGTCAAAAAATCATTTAACTATTGATGGCAGAACAAGTAAAGTACGACGAAAGCAGTATTCGTTCGCTCGACTGGAAAGAACACATCCGATTGCGCCCAGGGATGTACATTGGTAAGCTGGGAGATGGCTCAGCTGCCGACGATGGTATTTACGTGCTGGTGAAAGAAATTGTCGATAACTCAATTG